>SZOZ01000005.1 GCA_030263455.1 Synechococcales cyanobacterium CNB | reverse complement strand
GCGCCGCCACAGGACAGCCGCCGCGACCGCCGCGGTCGTCGCCATCACGCTCCTCGCCGCGACGGGTGTCTCCGTGGCGTTCGGCGTCGAGGCGACCCGGCAACGGCGCGTGGCCGATGAGCATGTCAAGGTCGCAGAATCCGAACAGGAAACGACTGCGGCCATCCTGCGGTTCGTGACTGACGAGGTGCTTGCGGCAGGATCGGTCGATCGGCTCGGCCCGCGTGCCATGATCGGCGAAGCGCTCGAGGCCGCGATGGGGAGAGTCTCACGCAGTATTGAGCGTCGCCCGGAGGTTGAGGCCAGGATTCGGCTCGCGGCGGCACGTTCGTTCCAGGATATGGGCCTCTTCGATCAGTCGCGAGTAAACCTTGACGCGGCGGGCGAGATCATCGAAAGGCTGGGCGATCGGCGCCTGGCCTTGGAGCATCAACTGCAGCATGGGAGTTGGCTCGTGGACCGCGGCGATCCACTTGCCTCGCTCGCCGTTCTGAACCTGATCCTTTTTGAAGGGATGGGCGAAACCGACTTCGACCATGACATCCGCAGGCGCGCGGCCATCCAAGCGAACCCCGCGTACCTGCAGATCGGCCGCGCCGACTTGTCCCTCTTGCAACTCGAACCGATGATCGCCGAAGCGAACGCCTCCCGCGATGCCGATCCCGTGGTGCGATGGGATATGCAATCTCAGGCGTGTACTGCGCTACTCGCCTTGGGCAGGTACGAAGAAGCCGAACCGCTCTTGCGCACACAGTTGGACAGCCTCGATGAGTTGCCGATCGGCACCGTCTCGCGGCGCGCCCTCACGGAAAGAAACCTGGGGAGCGCGCTCGCAAAACTCGGACGCCTCGACGAAGCGGAGGATGTCTACCTCCTCGCGTTGGAGCGCCGACGAGCGACGTTCGGCGATCGACACTGGCGCATCGCACAGATCGGTGAGGCGTACGCCGAACTCGCCGAGTTGCGTCGCGACATGGAGAAGGCGGAGCGGCTGCGGCTCGAAGCCATCGAAACGCTCAATGAATCCGGCCATGTTTCCGGAGTGATCATCGCGTATCACTTGAACAACCTCGGCATGCTCTATCTGAGGATGGGCAGGTTTGCCGATGCCGAGGCCAAGTTCGCCGAGGCCATCGAGAAAGCCACGCCGCACGTTGCGGATGGTAACCCGCACGTCCTCGCGTTCCTCCACAACTTGGCGGACATCGTGCTGCGCCAAGGCAGAGCGGCCGAAGCGTTGTCGATCATCGAACGAGCGATCGAAGGCCGCGTCAGGCTCTACGGCGATTCGCACCCCGGCGTGCTGGGCACCCGCGCCATCCGCGCCCGCGCCCTCGCCGCGCTTGGGCGCAGCGACGAGGCCATCGCGGCCTATGCCTTGGCGTGCAACCATGACTTCACGATCAGCGCCGAGGTCGGGCCTGGTCTGGCGGAGGCCTTGTTCCAGTACGGGCTGCTCCTGAGCGCTGCGGGCCGGGCCGCTGAGGCCGAGGACGCCTTCCGCCGGCTCGTCGTCGTGTACGACCAACTCGGGATGCACGGCCACCCGTTCTACCCGGCAGCCCAGTCTCTTCAGGCCACGGAGCTGCAGAGGCTCGCCCGCTTCGCCGAGGCCGAGGCCGTCTTGCTCGACGCGTTCGAGCGTGTCATGCGGCTCCCGAACGCGACGCCCGAGCAACGCGAGCGAGCGGGCCTGCGACTGGCGGACCTCTACAACGCGTGGCACGCGGCCGAGCCTGATGCGGGGTACGGGGAGCACGCCGAGATCTGGCGTGGGCGTGCGTCGGAGGCGAAGCACACCGCGCCCGGACCCGGATGACTCACTCCAACTCCCGAACGACCGGCTGGGGTACGCTACCGACGATGAGCGATCCGTCCCGCCATCGCGAGCACGACCCCGATGCCCCAACCGCGCAGACAGCGGCAGGTGATATCGGCGCATCGCCCGCGACCATCGACTCCATGGAGGGAGCGCAAGCCCTCGTCGGCCAACGGTACCGCCTCGAGCGGCTGGCCGGGGCCGGCGGCATGGGGCGGGTCTTCGCCGCGGCCGACACCGTACTCGGTCGGCGGGTCGCGATCAAACTGCTCCACACGGCGGGGCGAGACGAGACCTCGCGCCGGCTCGTCATCACCGAGGCACGCGCCATGGCGGGGCTGCGGCACCCGAACGTCTGCCGCGTACACGAGGTCGTACTCGACACCCGGACCCCCTTCATCGTGATGGACTGGATCACCGGCAGCGATCTTCGCGCGCACACGCGCGAACTCGACCTTCGAGCCAGACTCGTGGTGTTCACGAAAATCGTCGATGCCGTGTCCTCCCTCCACGCGGCCCGACTTGTGCACGGCGACCTCAAGCCGACGAACGTGCTGGTCGATGAGCGGGGCGAGCCGGTGATCGTGGACTTCGGGTTGGCGGCGTGCACGAGGAGGGACATGATCGAACCTCGCCCGGCGGCGGCACGCCCGGCTACGCGGCCCCGGAACGCTGGAGCCCCTCACGCCCCGTTCCGAACTCCGACGTCTACTCGCTTGGCGTGATGCTCTTCGAACTGCTCACGGGCAGGCCGCCCTTCCGCGGCGCGACGGCCGAGGAGGTCCGCCGGATGGCGGAGACGGAGCATCCCCCGCTGCCGCAGGAGATTGCCCCGCAGACGCCGGAGGCTATCCAGCGTATCTGCCTGGTTGCGTTGGAGCGCGAGCCTGCACGCCGCTACGCCGATGCGGGGGAGTTGCACGCCGAGCTACGGCGTTTCCTCGCGGGCGAAAGCGTGGCGGCCCGGCCGAGTTTCCTCGAGTCGCGGTTCGCTGAGCAGGTTCGGCAGGCGACGGAACGCGCCGAGGAGTGGCGCCGGATCGGGATGATCTCCGGCGCGGAGGCGGACGACCTGATCTTCCGTCTGCACGCGGCGGCCCGCCCGGAGTCGCCGTGGATCTTCGACAGCCGCAGGCTGACCTTCTCGCAGGTCGCGCTCTATCTCGGCGGCTGGTTCGTGGTGCTGGCGATGACGGTCGGGCTGTACGAATCGTGGGACCATCTCTCATCGCCTGTTCGGATCGGCGTACCCTGGCTGACGCTCGCCGTGGTCGCGGCCGCCGGGGCGTTCCTCCATCGCACGGAGCAGCGACGGGTCTCGCTCGGATACCTCATCACGGCCGCGCTGGTGCTTCCGGCCGCGCTCTCGGTGATGTTCCGCGAAACGGGCTGGCTGGGAGGGCCGGAAGGGCTGGGCATGGACGATGCCGAGCCATTCGGTGAGCCGGGACTGCTGAACAGGCAGTTGCTCGCCATCTCGTCGGCGTGGCTCGCGGCGGTGCTTATGCTGCGTTTCGTCACGGCTTCGTCGGCGTTCGTGCTGCTGGGCGTGCTCGCCGCTTCGTCAGCGTGGGCGTCGGTGTGGCTCTGCCTGGGCCGCTACGAAGCGTACGAACGCGTCGTGGACGCCGAGATCGGAGCGTGGATGGCGTTGCTGGCAGTCCCGTTGCTGCCGGTCGGGCTTGTGTTGAACCGGCGTGAGGAGCTCCTCGGCCGCACCCTGGGCATCTCGAACCAGCGACGTCGCGATGCGTGGCCGATCCTCACGGCGGCCATCCTGCTCGTTGGCGTCGGGTTGGGTGTTGCCGCGTGGAATGCGCCGGAGCGCTACTTCTTCGTGCCGATCGATCCTGAAGAGTGGTCCGTTCCCGAGCAATGGAGTGCGCTGGCGTTCATCGTCAATGGTGCGGTCCTGTCTGTGGTCGCCCTCTTGCTCGACCGGGTCCGCTCGCCGCTGCGGGTGCGCCTGGGCAACTTGCTGCGATGGGCGATCCCGACGCACTTCCTCGGCGGACTGCTCGCCCTCGAGTACTACGACGGATTCGGGGTCTGGCTGCCGTGGCTGATCGGTCTGGCCGCGGCCTCGGTCGCCTTCATCCTGGCCAGCGTGCCGCGTCAGTGGAAGCCGTTCCTCGCCACGGGGCTGATCTACCTCGCGCTGTGCTACGCGCGTGCCTTCGGCCGTGCCAACGACCATCTCGATGATCCCCGCCTCGCGCAGGTTGCGCTGACGTTCTTCATGCTCGTGCTTGGGGGAGGGATCATGGCGCTCGCCTGGCGAACGCCGACCCGTCTGGTCGCGGCGAGACTGGCCCGGTGGTCTGACACCCGGCGTGACCGCTCCTGATCCGTCAAGCCCTCCGCTCCAGCACGACTTCCTGCCTCAGTGCGTCGGCGAGGTATTCGTACTGCTCGATCGAGTTGTACGCCTGCGCACTGATGCGCAGCAGGCGAAGCCCGGCCGATGGCAGGCTCCAGACCGGAACCTGGATGCCGTGCCGCTCGACCAGCCGCTCCTGCAGCGGGTCTTCGTAGCGGCCCGGCGCTGTGCCGCCCGAGGGCAGGCCGACGCCCGGAACGACAACGGTCGCCATGGCGCCGAGCATGTGCTCGGGCACGGCCGGTTCCGTGCCGAGCGACTCGCACAGCACACGCCGACCCGCCAGCGCGAGGGCGTGGTTGCGGGCCATCAGCGCGTCCCAACTCCCTTCGAGCGAGGCCATGAAGCGCATGGAGTCGGGGACAGCCGCGAAGCCGGTGTAGTCGTCCGTGCCGACGTAGTCGAAGAGGCACCGGAAGCGGTCACGGTCGGGACGATTCAGGTGCGCGCGCGACGAAAGGGCGAGCGGCTCGAAACCCTCGCGCCGCACCGGCGCGACCCACAGAAAGGCCGTCCCCTTCGGGCACGAGGGCCACTTGTGGAGATTCGCGGTGTAGTACGTCGGGGCGATCGCGGCAACATCAACCGGCACCTGACCGGGCGCATGCGCCCCGTCGATAAGCACCTCAACGCCGCGGGCCTTCAGCGCGGCCGTCAGCCGGGCAACGGGAAAGACCATCGCCGTCGGGCTGGTGATGTGGCTGATGAGCGCGAGACGGGTGCGGTCCGTCACGCGCGACATGATGGCGTCGAAGACCTCGTCCTCGCCCGCGGTCGGGAACGGGACGGTCGCCTTCACGAGCCGCGCACCCGTTCGCCGTGCGTAGCGCTGGAACGTGCTCAGGCACGCGGAGTACTCGTGGTCGTTGGCGAGCGCCTCGTCGCCCTCGCCAAGCCCCGAAAGTTCGATCACCGAAGCGACGGCCTGCGTGACGTTCGGCGCGAAGCCGATCCCTTCCATGTCGCAGTTGACGAGCGACGCCACGGCCTCGCGTGCCAGGTCCATCAGCCCCTCTTGCTGGAGCATGAAGAACCGCACCGGCTCGCGCTCCATCATGTCGCGGTAGCGGCGCTGAGTCTCGAGCACGGGGACCGGGCACGCGCCGTATGAGCCGTGGTTCAGGAAGACGACGTCGGGATCGAGCATCCAGTGCTTCGCGTGCGCGGAGGGTACGGGCAGCGAACCAGAACGGCGCGGGGCGGATGGAGTCATGGTCACGGGCGCACGATAGCAGGGCACGCCGTCAGACCGTAGCCTGTCGCCCTATCGATCAACCCTGCGCGTCGAGGATGCGGCCGAGCGTGATGCCCGTCGCTGCCGTGTTCCGATCGGCCGGGTGGCGGTACATCGGAAGCGCGGCGGACGCGGGTTTGCTCGGTTGGACCGTGAACTCAACCCCGCCACGCACCGCCGCCGCGATGAGTCGTGAGGCGCCCCGAGTGCGGGCCGTCGGTTCGAAGGAATCGACCGCCCGAACCGCTCGCACATCGAGTGACCCGTCAACCGCAGCCGGCCTCGCACCCGAGACGTAGGCCCGGAAGACCTCCGCTGGTACGCTGATGGGGCCGATCCGGTCCATGTGAGACTCTACCTCGGCTCGCAGCCTTGTCCACGTCCGCTTTTGGCTATCGTGGTCGGCTACTTGGTCTGGTCCGTCACGGACCCGACAACCGCGGCGATCGCCCCCTCCAGCACCTTGGCCAGCCGCAGTCCGGCTTCGTCGGCCCTGGCGATGGCATGGTCGCGGGCGGAGAGGCCGCGGTCGTCCTTGGCCAGCGGATCCGCCCCCGCGTCCAGGAGGGCAAAGACGGTCTCCATATGCCCGCCCGCGGCGGCGGCAATCAGTGCCGTCCGGCCGTTGTCATCTCGTTGATCGACCGCCTCGCCGCCCTCGAGCAGCGAACGCACTCGGCCGGTATCACCGTCCGCCGCGGCGGAGACGAGCGCGGGAAGGACCGTCGCCACTGAGACCTCCACCGGAACATCCTTGTCCCCCGGCTCGCCCTCGGAGGCGGGTTCCTGGGGCGTCTGGTACGCGATCGGCTCCCGCGATGGCGCGGGCTGGATGCCCGGTCGCTCGATCGAGGGGAGTGCGGTCGATTCGCCTGTCGCCTGCTTCGGTCCGCCCCCGCCTTTGATGATGAAGACGGTGATGAGTCCCGCCGCGAGCAGCAGGGCCACCACCACCACCGCAGGATTCAGGCCACGAGCGTTCATGCCGCCACCTCCAGTTCGCTGTTCGGGGGCTTGCGGTCCCCGTGCTCTTCGGGGCGGGGCCTTGCAGACCCCGTCGTCGTTCAGTCCTCTTCCGCGTGCGGCTTGTAGGCCGCGACGACTTCCTGCATGACGTGCGGCGGGGTCTGCTCGTCGTGCGAGTAGTCCATGGTGTACGACCCGGCCCCACCGGTGATGCTCTTGAGCTCGTTGGAGTAGTTCTGGAGTTCGCTCAGCGGCACGATGGCGCGGATCACGCAGATGTCCGCCCCGATCATGCCCGTGTCCACGACACGCCCTCGCTTCGTCGAGAGATCGCCCGTCAGGTCGCCCATGTACTGGCTCGGCGCGGTCACTTCCAGTTCGACGAACGGTTCGAGCAGGGCCGGCTTCGCCTTCTGAACGGCGTCGATGAACGCCCGTTTGCCGGCTGTGATGAAGGCGACTTCCTTCGAGTCCACGGCGTGGTACTTGCCGTCGTAGATCTCGACCTTGATGCCGGTCATGGGGTAGCCGGCGATCGCCCCGTCGCCGAGCACCTGGCGCACGCCCTTCTCGATCGCGGGCATGAACTGGCGTGGGATGCTGCCGCCGACCGTTGCATTGACGAACTCGAAGCCGTCGGCATGGTCCTGCGGGAGCGGCTCGACGCGGAGGTAGACTTCGCCGAACTGCCCCGCGCCGCCGGTCTGCTTCTTGTGCCGGTGGTGGCCCTCCGCCTTTGCGCTGATCGTCTCCTTGTAGGCGACCTTGGGCGTGGCTGTCTCCAGTTCGATGTTGTACTGGCTCTTGAGCTTCTCGAGCACGACGCGCAGGTGCAGTTCGCCCAGGCCGCGCATCACGGTCTGCTTCGTCGCGGCCACGCGCTCGACCTTGAAGCACGGGTCTTCGGCCTCGAGCTTGGCGACCGCGGGGCCGAACTTCGTCTCGTCCTTGTGGTTCTTCAGCGTCACCGCCAGGCCGTACATGGGCTTGGGCAGCGGCAACGGACGCAGCCTCAGGCCGTCCGCGTACTGGCCGGCGTGCAGCACCGAGTTGAACTGCACCTCGTCCACCTTCGCCACGACGCCGATCTCACCCGGACCGAGCGCATCCACTTCCTGGTTGTCCTTGCCCTGCGGCCGCAGCAGGTGTCCGATGCGCACCGCCCGGCGGCCGTCGTCGATGAACAACTCCGCTTTCGGCTTGATCGTCCCCTGGTGGACCTTGAAGTACCCAAGACGCCCGACGAAGGGGTCGCTCGCAACAGAGAACACGTGTGCAATCAGCGGCTTCTCCGGGTCCGGCTCGGGGCGGACCTCCGTGCCATCGGGCGTCGAGAACGGACGCGGATTCCCCTCAAGCGGGCTGGGCAGCAGAGACGCGAAAACGTGCAGCAGCTCCTTCGCACCCGCGCCGCTCTTCGCGCTCGCGTAGCAGATCGGCACGAGATGCCCCTCGCGCAGCGCCTGCCTGAACGCCGCAGAGATTCTCGCCTTGTCGAGTCCTCCCGCGCCCTTCTCCAGATACTCCACCATCAGGTCTTCATCGACCTCGACGACCTGCTCGACGATCTGCGTGTGTGCCTCGTCCAGACTGGAAAACTCGGGCTTGCCATCGGGATGATCGTCCTCGAAGACGTTGATGACCGACCCACGCCCCTCGGCCGGCAGGTTGATCGGCACGCACTCGCCGCCGAAGACCTCGCGGATGCGGTCGGTCAGCCCTTCGAGGTCCGCCTGCGATTCGTCGATCTTGTTCACGACGATCATGCGCGGCAGGTTCCGCTCGCGGGCGATCGTCATCAGCCGGCGCGTCGCCGTTTCGATCCCCTTATGGGCGTCGATCACGACCACGACCGTCTCGGCTGCGGGCAGCGATGCGATGGCGTGCCCGAGAAAGTCCAGCGTCCCAGGGGTGTCGATCAGGTTGACGGTGTGGCCCTCGTGATCGAAATGAAGCACGGTCGGCCGCAGTGAGTGCCTGTGCTTCTTTTCATCGTCCGTCCAATCACTCGCTGTGCTGCCGTCCTCAACGCTGCCCATCCGGGTCAGGGCGCCCGCGGCGAAGAGAAGCCGCTCCGTGAGCAGCGTCTTCCCGCTCCCGCCGTGACCAACAAGACACACGTTCCGGATGTCGGCAGCGTTGCGTACAGCCATCGGATTCACACCTCCTGCCCCGTCACTCGGGGATCACAGACACGACAACGCCCGCGTGTACGAGCGGTGCCGCAAAGCCGGCTCCACCTGGGCGCCCCTCGCGGACGTGGCCGGAGGACCGCCTCCCAGCCGAGCAGTCTAGCGAACTGCAACGGATTCGTGCCGGACGGATGGGGTCGCGCAAACTCCCCCCTACCCTTGCAGTCCATGCCCGCGGAAAACCCAGTCATCACCCGCTTCGCTCCCTCCCCCACCGGCCACCTCCATGTCGGTGGTGCCCGCACGGCCCTGTTCTGCTGGGCCTACGCCCGACGACACGGTGGCCGGTTCATCCTCCGCATCGAGGACACGGACCAGAAGCGGTCCTCAGAGGATGCCGCCCGGGGCATCCTCGAAGACCTCGCCTGGCTGGGCATCCACTGGGATGAGGGGCCGATCTGGGCACCCCCCCGCTCCGTGGCGGATTCAGGACTATCGACGTTCGGCGGCGACCCGCGGCACGTCGGGCCGTTCTTCCAGGCCCAGCGGCTGGACATCTACAACCGCCACCTCGACGCGCTCATCGAGCGTGATCTCGCCTACCCGTCCTTCGACACCGCGGAAGAACTCGACGCCCTCCGGCGCGAGGCCGCCGCCCGCAAGGAGACCTTCCGCTACCGCCGCCGACCCGGCTACGACCACGCCGCTGCCCTGCGCCGCTACCGCGCCGGCGAGCCCTGCGTCGTGCGGTTCCGGATGCCGGAAGAGTCGGTGCGCGTCACCGATGCCGTACTCGGCGAGATCGACTTCACCGAGGAGCACCTCGACGACTTCGTCCTCCGCAAAGCGGACGGCTTCCCCACATACCACTTCGCCGTGGTCGTGGACGACGAGCTGATGGGCGTGACCCACGTACTGCGCGGCCAGGAGCACCTGAACAACACGCCGCGCCACGTCTCGCTCCAGCACGCGCTCGGCTTCCGAACGCCGGTCTACGCGCACATGCCGCTCATCTTCAACCCGGACGGGTCGAAGATGTCCAAACGCGACAAGGACAAGACCGTCCGCAAGGCGATGCTCGACCGTGCGCCTTCGGGCTCTGGTGGTGCGGGCGTCTCGCCCGCCTCTGCTACTTCTCTTCTTTCTCCCGCCGACCTCGCGCAGTGGCTCTCCGACAAGACCCGTCAGCTCCCGACCGACGCCCTCCTCGCCCTTGCACGCGAACTCGACCTCTCCCTGCCGGAGATCGACGTCGAGGACTTCCGCCGCTCCGGCTACCTCCCCGAGACGCTCTGCAACTACCTCGCCCTGCTGGGCTGGAACCCCGGCCTGAAGAATCCCGACGGCACCGACCTCGAACGCTTCGACATGGCATTTCTGGCCGAGCATTTCTCGCTCGATCGCATCGGCAAGTCCAACGCGAAGTTCGACCGCGACAAGTTGCTCGCCTTCAACCAGACCATGATCGCCTCGCTGGAGCCTGTGGAGTTCGACCGCCGCTGGCGCGAGTGGTGCGAGCGCTACGACCCCGCTCTACCCTCGCTGCTGGGCGACCGCTTCGCCCTCGCGTCGCGGGCCGTGCAACCGCGCATCCGAACGTTTGGACAGTGCCGCGAGCCGATCGCCTTCGCCCTCATCCCCGACGACGGCGTCCGGTACGACGAGAAAGCCGTCGAGAAGAACCTCCGCAAGGGCAATCCGCGCGGTCTCGACGTGCTCCGCGACTTCCTGCCCGCGCTCGAATCTCTCCCACGCTTCACGCCCGACGCCATCGACGCCGCGGCCAAAGCCTTCTGCGAGAGCCGATCGCTCGGCATGGGCAGGCTCGCTCAGCCGCTGCGCATCGCCGTCACGGGCTCGACCGTCAGCCCGGGCCTGGGCGAGACGCTCTCGCTCGTCGGGCGCGAAGGCACGGTGCGCCGCATCTGTCGCTGCCTCGAGACCGTTTGACAGCTCGATCAGCCCTTCACGGCCTTCTTCAGCGCATCGACCTTGTCCGTGCGCTCCCAAGTGAAGAGATCGCCCCGCGGCTGGCGGCCGAAGTGCCCGTGCCGTGCGGTCGGCCGGTAGATGGGCTTGCGCAGGCCCAGCGATTCGATGATGCCCCTGGGCGTGAGTTGGAAGACCTCGCGTACGGCCTTGGCGAGTCTCGCCGTGTCCGCCCGCTCGGTTCCGAAGCAGTCGACGTGGACGCTGACCGGCTCGGCGACGCCGATCGCGTAGGCGAACTGCACTTCGCAGATGTCAGCCAGTTCCGCGGCGACGAGGTTCTTGGCGATGTAGCGGGCCATGTACGCCGCGGAACGATCGACCTTGGTGGGATCCTTGCCACTGAACGCTCCGCCGCCGTGCCGCCCGCGTCCGCCGTAGGTATCGACGATGATCTTGCGCCCGGTCAGCCCGCAGTCCCCGTGCGGGCCGCCGATTTCGAAACTGCCGGTGGGGTTGACGTGAACGGTGATGCCCGGGTTCCACCACTCGCCGAGAACGGGCTTGAGAACGTGCTCGACGATCTCGCGCTTCAGGGCGTCCTGCCGCTCGGTCCAGGTCCGGTCGTGCTGCGTCGAGAGGACGATGGTGTCCACTCGGACGGGCGTCGCGCCCTCGTATTCGATCGTCACCTGGCTCTTGGCGTCCGGTCGCAGGCCGGGGATGATCCCCTCGCGCCGGACGTGCGCCTGCTGCTCGACCATGCGGTGGGCGAGATGGATCGGCAGCGGCATCAGCGTCGGCGTCTCGCGGCAGGCGAAGCCGAACATCATGCCCTGGTCGCCAGCGCCGCCGCGATCGACGCCCTGAGCGATTTCCGTCGCCTGCTTCTTGATCGAGACGAGCACGGCGCAGGATTCGTAGTCGAACGCGAGGCGCGCGTCGATGTACCCGATCTCGCGGATCGTCTCACGCACGACATCCGGCATCTCGACGTACGCCTTGGTCGTGATCTCGCCGGCGATGATGACCATGCCCGTGGAGACCATCGTCTCCACGGCGACGCGCGAGTGCGGATCCTGCTCGAGCAGCGCGTCGAGGATCGCGTCCGACACCTGGTCGGCGACCTTGTCGGGGTGACCCATCGAGACGGACTCCGACGTGAAGAGGTACGGGTTTGTCATGCGTGGTGCCGCCTGAGGGTGCGTCGTTGGACCGGGATGCCGGGCGCGATTCCGCCTCGGCCCGGACGCGGCGAGTCTACGGCGACCGGCGCGCGGACGGCAACCGCCGGGCGTGCGTCGGGGCCGGTATCCTCTTGCCCGATGCCGAAACCACGCCAGCAACGCCGAGGCTCCGCCGTGCCCCGCGCCGGGGGCGCGACCTACGCCTCCGCCGGGATCGACCTCGAACGCTACGACGAGTTCGTCGGCGGGCTGGACGCGCTCATGCGCCGAACGCACGGGCCTCGCGTCATCGCCAACCCCGGAGGGTTCGCCGGCCTCTTCCGCCTCGACTACAACGAGCGCCTCTTCAAACGCAACTACCGCGACCCCGTGCTCGTGGCGTGCTGCGACGGCGTGGGCACCAAGATCAAACTCGCCCAGCGGCTCGGTGTGCTGGACACCATCGGCATCGACCTCGTCGCGATGAACGTCAACGACTTGATCGTCGAAGGGGCAGAGCCGCTCTTCTTCCTGGACTGCCTCTCCGTCCCCCACGTCGACAAGGACGCCATGAATCGCGTCATGCACGGCGTCGCCGAGGGTTGCCGCGTCGCCGGCTGCGCCCTGCTCGGCGGCGAGACGGCCGAGATGGGCGACCTCTACAGGCCGGGCGATTTCGACCTCGTCGGATTCGCCGTCGGCGTCGTCGAACTCTCACGCGCCATCAGCCGGCGAAGCCCCGAACCGGGCGACGTCGTCCTCGGCCTCGCCTCCAGCGGCGTCCACTCCAACGGCTACACCCTCGTCCGCAAGATCATCGACGACCGCAGACTCGACCTCGCCCGAACCTACCCGGGCCTCGAAGCGCCCCTCGGCCGCACGCTGCTCGAACCGACACGCATCTACGCCCAGTCCATCGTCCGCCTCGAACGCTCGTACCGCGTGAAGAAGGTCGTTACCGGCATGGCTCACGTCACCGGCGGCGGGCTGGCGGGCAACCTCGAACGCGCCCTGCACCCCGGCGTGGACGCGGTCATCGACCTCGACGCCTGGCCGGTGCCGCCGATCTTTGCATTTCTCTCGCAGCAAGGCCGCGTGGACGACGAGGAGATGCGCCGCGTCTTCAACATGGGCATCGGCTACTGCGTGATCGTCCGCCCCGCCTTCGCGGCGGCCGTGCGGGAGAAACTCGAACGCAGCGGCGAGTCGGTCTACGAGATCGGCCGCATCGTGCGCGGCAAGGGGCGCGTGCGCACAAAGTAGCCACGTATCATCCGATCGAAGCCACCACGGAGCGAACGCGATGGCGGAAAAGATCGTCAGCACGGCACGCCAAGCCCTCGCCGACCTCAAGGACCGAGGCATCCTCTACGACGGCTGCACCGTCATGGTCGGCGGCTTCGGACTCTGCGGCATTCCCGAGCAACTCATCATCGCCCTGCGCGACACCGGTGTGAAGGGGATCACCTGCATCTCCAACAATGCCGGAGTCGACGACTGGGGACTCGGCCTCCTCCTCCAGACACGCCAGATCGCCAGAATGGTCTCCAGTTACGTCGGCGAGAACGACACCTTCGAGAAGCAGTACCTCTCGGGCGAACTCGAGGTCGAGTTCAACCCGCAGGGCACGCTCGCCGAACGCATCCGCGCGGGGGGGGCCGGCATCCCCGCCTTCTACACCGCCACCGGCGCGGGCACCCTCATCGCAGAAGGCAAGGAGACACGCCGCATGCGCCCTCCGCGCCACAAGGCCCGAGTCAACGCCGACGATCCCTCGGCCGGTGAACGCGAGTTTGTCCTCGAAACCGGCCTCTTCGCCGATCTCGCCCTCGTCAAGGCGCACACCGCCGATCCATTCGGCAACCTCGTCTACAGGCTCACCGCCCGCAACTTCAACCCCATGATGGCCACCGCCGCGGCCTTTGTCGTCGCCGAAGTCGAGGAACTCGTCCCACTCGGCGCCATCGAGCCGGACCGTGTCCACACGCCCGGCTCCTATGTGGACCGAATCGTAAAGACGACGAGCGAGAAGCGGATCGAGCAGCGGACGGTGCGGGGGTAGGCGAGCGCGGACGCACGCCCTAACTCGGCTTGGCGTCGGCGGTAAGCACCGCCCTGGCGTACGCGAGGGAGAACCCGACTCTCGCCGCGTTGCGCTCCGTCGGGATGCCCGGAAAACTCTCGATCAGGGCGAGCGAGCAGCCGAGATCACGCGCGGCGTTCAGCCTGTGCGCGATGAGCGAGAGTTGCACACCCCGACCGCGGAACGCCTCCACCGTGACCGCCCCCGCGAGCGCGCACAGTCGCCTGCCCTCGATCTCGAACCATTCCAACGCGCCGAGGCCCGCGATGTGCCCGCCGATCCGACCCACGAACCCGACGATGCTCTCGCGCGTCATCGTGCGAAGCGTCGACTCGATCATCTCGTCCTTCACAGCCTCAGCGGGCATGAAGCCGCGCAGGACCGTCAGGACGTATTCTCGTACGGCCGAATCGTCGCTCGGGTCCAGCGTGTTGACGACAAGTCCCTCCGGCCATCCGTACGGCAGCGCAAGCCGCACGTCCTCACCCGGCAAGATCGCTCGGGCGTAGACGTTCTCGAACTGGCGAACGCCGAAGCCGCGATCCGCAAGCCCGTCGAGGAGTTCCTTCGGCGCGAAGACGGGAATCTCCACCTTCGGCTCGACGCCGCGCGAGCGGAAGTACTCGACGATCCGGTCGAGGTCTTCGCCCGTGACCGGACCTTCATACCCCAGCCCGGCCGCGCGGCAGAACCAGGGCGAGCCTGCGGAGAACGACACCCGCCCGCCGCCGATCGTCTCGGACTCGTCGCCGTAGATGCTCCCGATATGTGCGTGCCGCAGCTCATTCAAGCGGGCGATCGCCCGAGAGTCCGGCGTAGTCATGCGTTGTCTCCGGTAGGTCGGCAGCAAACGGCAAGCATATCCCCGGGCGAGCTGACTCGGAGGCGCAAACGAAAACCCCTCCGGCCGAGGGTTCGACCGGAGGGGCTGCATCAAGTTCGGGATGGCGGTGCGTTCAGGCCGCTGCGCGGTAGTTGTTCTGGTCGTTCTGCGACTGCGACGCGCCGGTCGCGGGCGTGAACGCCTGCTTCCACTGCGGGTTGGCGAGGAACAGGTACGCAAGGATGGCCGGGTACGCGAATCCGAGAATCTGCGTCACGCCGAAGCCCGTGCTCAGCAACGTGATGCCGGCGAGGTTCACGATCACGGCGATGCCGGCGTAGGCCAGGCAGGCCTGCCGCGCCCACGGCTTCATCTTGAGGATGCCGATGCCCCCGACCACGAGCAACAGCCCGGCGCAGAGGCTCAGCAGCCCGACGAGCGTGATGCCGATGCCCGCGCCCGCGACAGCCCCGCCGCCGGACTCTCCGGACGCCGACACCGCACCGCCGAAGGCCGCCAGCAGCCCCCCCCCGAGCACCAGGAACAGGCTGCCGAGCACGCCCCACCCACCGAGGATGAAGTTGAGCACGGCGACGGCCGTCATGCCACCGGTTCGATTCGTGTTCATCGCGATGATCTCCGCTGCCCGCCGGCATGGCGGGACTGCCAGTCCCTTCGGCTCGCGGCCCACAAGCCCGCCAGTTTGCGAGGGTCTCACCAGCCGAATTCCCGCAACCCGACCGCCCGTTCCCGGCAGATTCTGCGCGTCCGGCACCAACTCCCACCCTCTCGGTACACTCCCGACATGATGAGACTGTGCCTGCTCCACACCTTCGTTCTTTGCGCCGTGTACCTCGCTCTCACGCTCCCCGGCATCTCGCACGGCCAGAGCGTCACGACCTTCAGCAACCCTCTCGACCCCCAACTCGCGGACCCCCACGTCATCCGCCACCAGGGGACGTATTACGTCTATGCCACAACGGACGGATCGCGGGGTTTCGGCGTCTGGTCATCCCCTGACCTCGTCAACTGGCAGTGGCGCGGGTGGTCGTTCGAAAAGACCGCGAGCACCTGGGCACAGGACGAGATCTGGGCGCCGTGCGTCGTCGAGCACGCCGGCCGCTTCTACATGTTCTTCAACGCGCGCAACAACCCCGCCGTGGGACACCGTATCTGCCTTGCGATCGCAGACACGCCGCTCGGACCCTTCCGCGAGCACCGCGCCCCCCTCTGGGATCCCGGCTTCGCCATGATCGACGCGCACTGCTTCATCGACCGCGACGGCTCGGCCTACCTCTACTACTCGCGCGACATCTCGCAGTTCCCTGTCAGCGAGACGTGGGTCGTGCCCCTTTCGCGAGACCTCCTCTCCGTCGCCGGGCAACCGACGCTCTGCGTCACCCCCGACAAGGAGTGGGAAGGCAAGTGGAACGAGGCGCCCTACGTCTTCCGCTGGGGCAACCGCTACGTCATGTTCTACTCCGGCCCGGGCTACGCCTACCCGACCTACTCGGTCGGCGTGGCGACGGCCAACTCTCCACTCGGGCCGTGGACGAAGGACCCCTTCAACCCCCTGATGACGCGCACGCCGCGCGTCTCGGGACCCGGCCACCCGAGCATCATCGCATCGCCCGATGATCGCGAACTCTTCATCGTCTACCACACGCACATGCAACTCGCCGGCGGCGGAGAGCGGCAACTCGCCATCGACCGCCTCCGCCTCACCACCGGCCCCGACGGCGCGCTCCGCATCGAGGCAGACGGACCGACGACGACCTCCCAGCCCCTTCCATCCGGCGTACGGCCTTTCCCAGCCGCGGTTTCAGACGAGTTCAATGCCAATCAACTCGACCGAACCCGCTGGCAGATCGTGAACGAAGACCCCTCGCGCTGGCGTCTCGCCAGCGGCAAGCTCGTCATCTCCACGCAGGACGGCGACCTCTGGAAGACGCGCGGCGACGTCCGCAACATGTTCCTCCAATGGGCGCCGAACGAGGATTTCGAGATCGTCCTCCGCCCCGAGTTCCGCCCCCAGCGCAACTTCGATCAGGCCTTTCTGATCATCTACCAGGACCACAACAACTACGTCCGCTTCAGCAACGGCTGGATCGACACCCGTCGCTGGCAGGTCGCGCACCAGGTCGACGGCGAGTTCCGCGACTTCATCACCCCTAACACGCTCGGCGACGTCTGCTGGATGAAGATGGTCCGCCGGGGCCGGTCCATCTCCTGCTACGCGAGCCTCGACGGCCAGCGTTGGTACGCCGTGGGCGGCTCGTACCTGGCCGATTTTTCCGAGGTCCGCGTCGGCTTCGGCGCGTCAACGCCGGGTTCTGGACGGCGCACGGATGTCGCCTTTGACTTCTTCCGCGTGCAGCGGCCCGAGCCGCCGCGACTCCTCGGAACGCCCGATCGTCCCGCCGGACCGCCGGTCGGCCCTCAGCCCCGATAGAAGGAGCGTTGCTGTGCGCTGCATCCTCCCTGTCGCGTACCTCATCGCGGCCCCAGTCGCCGTCGCACAGCACGAGGACACCGGCCGGAGGGTGGAGCCTCCCCGGCCCCGTGTCGCCTGGACATACCCGCTCAACTCCGATGCCTTCGGCGGTCCGTCCGTCGCGGACGCGGATGGCGACGGGCATCTTGACGCCGCGATCGCCACCTACTTCGGCGACTCCCGAGTCGTTGTGCTGAGAGGGAAGGACGGCTCTCTCCTGTGGCAGCACGACGCAGGCACGACGCCGGGCGCCGGAGATGCCTGCCTCGACGCGTCGTCTCGATTCGCGGACCTCGACGGGGACGGCTCGCTCGAACTCATCGTGCCGGTCTCAAACCGCGGCGAAGTCCTCGCCCTCAGCGGCACGTCGGGTGACGTGATCTGGCGGAACACGACCGATCCGATCGAATGCACCGACACCCCGCCGTGGATAGGTGACCTCGACGGCTCACTCTCGATCGTCATCGGCACGTTTCACGGCAACGCGCGCGTGCTTGGTGCGGACGGGTCAACCCGCCGCTCCATCAAGGCCGCGCCGAGCTTTGTTCAGTCCTGCCCAGTCGTCCGGGACGTCAACGCCGACGGCGTGCCCGATTTCATCGTCGCGGATTTCAAGGGCAGAAACCGCCTTTACGCGGTCTGCGGGGCGACGGGCGAACACCTGTGGACGCACCAGGCTCGTGACAGCATGTACCACGGCCCTTCGGTCGGCGACTTCGATGGAGACGGGATTCCCGAGCTCGTCATCGCCGACTACTCCGGCACAGTCCACGCCATGAGGTCCAGCGACGGGACGCCCGTCTGGACCGCGCGACCGGGCGACCACTACTTCATGTCGCCGACCGTCATCGCCGACCTGGACGCGGACGGATCGCCGGAGGTGATCGTCGCGAGCGTCAACGTCACCGCTCTGCGGGCCGACGGGTCCATCCTCTGGTCGGTCCCGGTTGATCCTGCAACAGGGGTCATGAACTCCGTCACGCGCGGCGTCAGCGTCACCGACATCGACGGCGACGGAAGCCTCGACATCGCCCTCGTCAACAGCCGCGGCCTCCTCCGCGTCATGCGGGGGCACGACGGCTCGCCGATCTTTGAGTTCGACGCCGCATCGATCACCGACTTCACGCCCGCGCACTCGAGCAGCGGCGTCTCGATCGCCGACCTGACGGGTGACGGTCGCCTTGACCTCCTCTTCGTCGCGGGAAACGCCCGCGCCAAACGCGGCATGGTCATCTGTCTTACGGGCTTCGCCGGCCCCGCCGTTGCCGACGACGGCCGCGACCTTGGCTGGTTCATGCTCCGCCACGATCCCTCCAACACCGGCAATGTCTCGACTGCGCTTCCATGGCCCCCCCGGCGGGCCGCGGAGCAGCCATGAACGGAAGACACGAGATATCGAGCTTGCATCGCAGAGAGTTTCTGGCGACGGCGGCCGCGCTCCTTGCCGCCGGCGTCTCCAGGCCCGCGACCGCCCAGCGGGCACGCGCGCTCGCTGCTCGTCCCGCTGTCCGCGCCGAGGATGGCATCGCCCTTCTCGCTCGCGGGGTCAACCTCTCGCACTGGATGTGGTTCCCGCAAGCGCAGGGAGAGCGTGCCCGCCGCCTGTTCGTCACCGCCGCTGACCTGGACCAACTCCGGTCAGCAGGTTTCACACACGTGCGACTCCCCTTTGAGCCTTCGTGGTTGTGGGACGAGAGCAAACGGACGTTCAAAGCCGCGGAGTTCACCGAGTATCATGACGCACTGCGGCTGTGTCTCGCGGCCGGGTTGGCCGTCATCGTCGATGCTCACTGGAGCCGCACGCCGTGGATCAGGCCACGCGGCGCGGACTTCGACGAACGCTTCGGCGAGCTGGACCGGATGTGGGCATCGCTCGCGGATCGGCTCGCAGACACCGAACCCGACCTCGTGTTCCTCGAGCTCGTGAACGAGCCGCACGACCTGCGCGACCCCGAGCACTGGCACGACGCCCAGCGCCGAATCGCGGCAACCGTCCGCGCGGTCGCGCCGCGGCACACCATCATCGCCACCGGCGCGGACTGGGGCGGCATCGATGGCATGCTGCGCCTCGAACCGCTCGACGACCCGAACGTCGTTTACTCGTTCCACTTCTACAGCCCGCACAACTTCACGCATCAGGCTGCCGAGTGGGGCTTCCCGCCGTGGAAGGACATGCGCGGCGTGCCCTGGCCAGCGGATCGCGCTGAACTTGAGCGTCTCGCAGAGACCTTCCCTCAAGAGTCCCGCAACGCCCTCCGCTGGTCCGCCCGCGTCGGAACAGAAGACCCGTGGTCCGCCGAAGCGCTGCGTGCGAGCATCCGGCGCGCCGTCGAGTGGTCGCGACGCCACGGCCGCCCAGTCTACTGCGGCGAGTTCGGTGTCTACACCAAAGCCTCCCCTCGCGAGAGCCGACTCGCCTGGCACCGCGCCGTGACCGACGCCCTCCGCGAACATCGCATCGGCTGGTCGTTGTGGGACTACGTCGGAGGATTCGCTCTGGCAACGGGTGAACCGGCGAAACGCGTGCTGGACCAGGAACTTCTCGCAGCCCTCATCACACGCGAAGAACGCCGCTGACTCTCCCATGCCCCGGACATGGGCGATTGAGTGTGCGACGACGCTGTGATCCGCTTCCATGTTCGCAGCCGGAGAACCTGAACCCGGATTCTGCCCACGGGACACCGATCGGATGTGCCGCCGGCCGGAGCAACCCCTTCACACTTGCCTCCTGTTCGGTATGCTCTGTCGGCCATGCTCGCCCGTGTCCGATCATCCCTGCTCCAAGGCATCGACGCCCTCCCTTGCGAGGTCGAGGTTGACCTCGACGACCGCTCCTTCGGCGGCCCCGGCATCAGCGACCGCGCCACGATCGTCGGCCTTCCCGACGCGGGGGTGAAGGAGTCCATGGAGCGCGTCCGCTCCGCCCTTAACAACTCGGGCTATCTCCACCCCGCCGGACGGCTGCTCATCAACCTCGCGCCAGCCGACGTCAAGAAGGAAGGTCCCGTCTACGACCTTCCCATCGCCGTCGGCATGCTCGCTGCTACCGGCGTCCTCCGGCCCGACGCCGGCGCGCCCCTGGACTTCCGCTCCGCGGTCGTCATCGGCGAACTCGCCCTCGACGGGCGCGTGCGCCCGGTCCGCGGCGCGCTCGCGGCCGCCTCGATGGCCCGCGCCACCGGCGCGCACGCACTCATCTGCCCCGCCGACAACGCCGCCGAGGCCGCTATCGTCGAAGGCGTGGCCGTCTACGGCGTGCGCACGCTCGCCGAGGTCGTCGGCCTGCTGACCGGCGCGCTCGACCTCGAACCCCACCCCGCGCCCGACGTCGCGGGCATCCTGAAGACCGCCGACGCCCCCATCGATTTCGCCGACGTCCGCGGTCAGGAAGCCGTCAAGCGTGCCATCGTCATCGCCGCCGCGGGCGGGCACAACATCCTCATGCTCGGCCCCGCCGGCACGGGCAAGACCATGATGGCCAAGGCTCTGCCCGGCGTGCTGCCTCCGCTGACGCCGGAGGAGGCCGTTGAGATCACCCGCATCTACTCCGCTGCCGGCGCGCTCCCGCCCGGCGAGGGCCTTGTGACATCGCGACCCGTCCGCTCACCGCACCACACCGCGTCCGCGCCGGCCGTCGTCGGCGGCGGGATCGTGCCGCGCCCCGGCGAGATTTCCCTCGCCCACCGCGGCGTCCTCTTCCTCGACGAACTCGCCGAGTTCCCCCGCTACGTGCTGGAGACGCTCCGCCAACCGCTCGAAGACCACGTCGTCACCATCGCCCGCGCGCACGGTACGCTGCGCTTCCCCGCCTCGTTCATGCTTGTTGCCGCGATGAACCCCACACCCCGCGGCGACGTGCCCGCGGGCGAGGTCGGCAAGCGCGCGATGGACCGCTACCTCTCGCGCCTCAGCGGCCCGCTGCTCGACCGCATCGATATCCACTGCGAAGCGCCCGCCGTGCCGTGGAAGGAGCTCTCCGCCGCCGATGGCCGACCCCGCGGCACCAGTTCCGCCCAGATGCGCGAGCAGGCGCTCGCCGCGCGCGAACGCCAGGCGGCTCGCCAAGGCCCTACCACGCCCAACGCTCGCCTCAGCGGCCGGCAGCTCGACACCCTCGCCCCGATGACGGACGACGCCCGCAATGCCCTCGGCCGAGCGATGACGGAACTCAAACTCAGCGCGCGGGCCTACGACAAGGTCCGTCGCATCGCCCGCACCATCGCCGACCTGGCGGGCGAGGAGACGCTCACCACGCCGCACGTTATCGAAGCCGTGAGTTACAGGCTGCTGGACAGGAGCGTCTGAAAGCCTGCTTCGCACGGTTCGGGATGGGGCCGTGCAGGCACCGTTCCGACATCCCTTTCGTGCAATCGCTACCGAAGCCCCTCCCCCACTTGCCCGTGCAGGTCCTTCAGTTCCTGCGCGCGGGCAGCGGGCATGACGAGGGTCGCCTCGTCGGTCTGGACGACGATCAACCCTTCGCAACCCAGCATCGCGATCGTGTGGCCCGGCCTTCCGCCGGTCACGGCGAGCGAGCCGCGGCACTCGTGGAAGACTGCCTGCCCCGTGCCTGCGGCGCGGTTGCCGTCGGCGTCAGGGGCGAGCGTCTCCGCGAAACTCGGCCAACTGCCGACATCCAGCCACCGCACCGGCATGTCCACGGTGCACACCGTCGCCGCCGGATCGCGCGAGGCCGGCTCCATGATCGCGTAGTCCACGCTCACCTTCGGCAGCGTCGGGTAAACTTCCGCCAGCGTGCGCGCACGGTGCGGCGTCTGCCATGCCGCCTGAATCTCGCGCAGACCCGCCGCGCTCTCGGGGCGGTGACGGTCAAGCAGCCGCATGAAGTGCGCCGCGTGAAACACGAACATGCCCGAGTTCCACCCGTACTCCATGCTCTCGACGTAGCGGCGAGCGGTCTCGGCGTCTGGCTTCTCCTTGAACTCGCGCACCGCGAACGCCCGGCCGCCGAAGCCCTCGATCGCTCGCCCGCGGCGCACATAGCCGTACCCCGTCTCCGGGCGCGTCGGCGTGATCGCGAACGTGACGAGCCGCGAATCGTCCTGCTCGACGAGCCGGAAGCCGGTGTCCATCGCCGCGCGGAAGTCGTCCTGGGGCTCAATGACGTGGTCCGCCGTGAGGACCGCGAAGACGGCGTCAGGGTCGAGCCGTTCGAGCACGGCCGCCGTCAGGCCGACCGCGTTCACGGTGTCGCGTCCCTCCGGCTCGCCGAGAATGTGCTCGTCGTCAAAGGCGGGAAGCCGTTCACGGACGATGGCTCGGTAGCGCTCGGCGGTGCAGATGTAGCGGCGATCGGCCGGGACCACGCCGTCGAGCCGCTCCGCCGCCAGTTCGAGCAGCGAGCACGGGGCGCGCCCCGCACGCGTGATGAACGGGATCAACTGCTTCGGCATCTCGCGCCGGCTCATCGGCCAGAGCCGGGTGCCCGCCCCGCCCGCCATGATCATCGCGTACCGCATCCGCACCTCCGGGCCGAGCATAGTCGAACGGCAGCGAGCCGGGGTCAGGGTTGCCCGCCGAAGGCCGCGGCGAGAATCTGGTCCGACGTGGTCAGCGTGCCGTTTGACCTGCGCACCGCACGCTCCACCAGACGCTCCGCGCTGTCGCGCGTCTCGCCGAGCGCGATGAGCGCCTGCACCGCCTCGGCCGCGGCCGGCGAGACGCCGATCGAAGGCTCTGCGAGCGAACCAGCCCTTCGCTCCAGCACGTCGGCGTTCACGAAGGCGTCGAGTTTCCCGCTCAGTTCGACGATCACCGTATCGGCCACGCGCTTGCCGATCTCGGGCAGTTGCTGCAATCCCTTCGCGTCCTTCGAGACCACCATCGCCGCAACCTCGCCCGGCGGCACGGCGAGGGCGCGCAGCGCACGTTTGTTCCCCATCCCCTTCACCGTGGTGAAGACCTCGAAGAACCGGCGGTCGTCGCGCGATTCAAACCCGATCAGCCTCGGCACGAAACTCGTCCCCTGCCCCTGTGCCTCGAGGTACGCGAGCGTGTGGAGAACCACGCGCCGACCAACCTCCGCGGCGAGCCGATCCGCGAGATACGCCGGAAGCATCACCTCGTAGGCGAGTCCGGTCCCCTCGGGCTGGATCACCGCGCCACGAGCGTCCACCGAGACCAGCGTGCCGGCGATGCGGGTGATCATCACCCCCATTGAAGCACAATCCGGCGGCTGAAGCGCGAACGATGCGACCCGGTCGAGCCGATAACCCTCTGGCCCGCCTCGGGCCGGAGGATGCCATGCCCAGAGCCGCCATTGCCGGACGCCCGGTTGTTGAGGTCACCCCCAAGCCGGGCGCGGAGCGAGCCATTCTCATCGGTACCCCCGAAACGGTCCCCGTCCTGCGCCGTCAGTTAGAGGCCGCGCCGGGTGTTGTTCTGCCGGTCGGGTGCCTCCTGCTGAGTGAGGATGGCACCGAAGACGACGGCGTGCCCGGGCTGTCCCCGGTCACGGGGCTGGATGCCCTGGTTCAGGCCCGGGATGGGCTGGGTGCTCGCGTCGCCGTGGTCTGCCTACCGGCGGCGATGTGGTCCCATGCCTGCCGAGTGCGGGCGGAGTTGGCTCGGGCGGGGATAGCGGAGCGCGTCGTCCCCCCCCTGACGGAACTGCTGACCCGGCCGCCCGTCCCCCCGCACAGGGGACCATCCGCCGCGCCGGTGCTGGACTATGCGGCCTTGATCGGGCGCGAGCCCCACGCGATCGACCATGAACGAGTCGCCTCGCTCTTCGAGGATCGGCGCGTGCTCATCACGGGCGCAGGCGGGTCGATCGGGTCGGAACTCGCCCGCGTGGTGGCTTCGTACTCGCCCTCGATGCTCGTGCTCATGGAGCGTTCGGAGAACGCCCTTTTCGAGATCGACCGCCGCCTGGGCGAGCGGTTCCCGGGCGTGCCAAGGCGGGCCGTGCTCCACGACGTCGTCGAGGCCGAGAGCACGCAGCGGCTGGTCACCGACCTCGCGCCGGACATCGTGTTCCACGCCGCGGCGCACAAGCACGTGCCCCTGATGGAGGACCACCCGGCGCACGCGATCACGAACAACCTGCTCGGCACGCGGGCGATCGCGGACGCCGCGGTCGAGGCCGGTGTGCAGCGGTTTGTCATGGTCTCCACAGACAAGGCGGTAAACCCGACGAGCGTCATGGGCGCAACGAAGCGGCTTGCGGAGTTGTACGTTACCGACCTGCACGCGCGGCTGCGGCGGGACGCGCGAGCGAGCGAAGAGCCGACATGCTTCTCGATGGTCCGCTTCGGCAACGTGCTCGGCTCTGCGTGCAGCGTGCTCACGATCTGGACCGCCCAACTCGCCGAGGGCGGGCCGCTCACCGTCACCGACCAGCGAATGACTCGCTACTTCATGACCATCGCGGAGGCCGCGTCGCTGGTGGCACAGGCCGCCGCCATGAGCGACCCCGCGTGCGACCGCCCCGGAGTCTTCGTCCTCGACATGGGCAAGCCCGTCCGCATCCTCGACCTCGCCGAGCGGTTCCTCCGCGCCCATGGCGTCGAACCTCGCCTCCTCCGGCCGGATCAATCCGACGCGCCGACGATTCCCGACACACTCCCAACGGTTGGCATCCTCTGCACGGGCATCCGCCCCGGAGAGAAACTCCACGAGGAACTCGCATACTCCAACGAGGAACTCGCCCCCACCGATCACCCCGGCATCCGGGCCTGGCGCGGCATGGCGGACGCGCCCATCGACATTCGCGAAGCCGTCGATCGGCTCACCCGGATCCGGTCGAGTGCCGACAGGCGTGCCGTTCTCGACGCACTCCGTCGGTACATTCCAACGCTGAGCGCTCCGACGACACGATTCCGACAGGCGGTCTGATGTTCGGTATTTAGAAGGGGACGGTTGACCATCGCCAGGAAGATGCGACAATGCACCCACGCCCTAGGAGGGGCGAAGCGTGAGACGGGCGGGTCGGTGATCCGAAGGATGAAGGATGGATGGAGCCGAACCATGCCAGCGACCATGACGGACCGTCACCAGGTGCTGATCGAAACCGCCGCGGCCCGAGACAAGGCCGAGGCGCTTCTGCGCGGCTTGCAGGAGGCCCGCGCTCGCTCTGAGCGACACCTCCGCGAGATCGGCCAGACCGATGCCATGAAGGCCGTGACCGGCAAGAGTTCCATCGAGAACGCGATCGCCAGCACCCAGCGGATGATCGACACGCTGAACCGCAGCCTCGTCCAGCTCAAGAAGGAGTTGACCGACGAGGACCTTGTCCTCATCGAAAGCTCTGGCGAGTTCTGAACAGCGCGAGCGCACGCGACAGCTGACCTGCGGTATCGTTTCGTCGTGCAACACGACCTCACCCTCCGAGTACTCCGCCTTGACTCTCGGGCCGTTCTGCCGGCGTACCAATCGGACGCTGCAGCCGGCTTGGACCTCGCGGCCTGCCTTCCACGCGGAGAGTTCGAGCACGAAGCGGTCACGCTCACGCCGCGCGGGATTCTCCGCATCCCGTGCGGCATCGCTGTGGCCATTCCTGCGGGGTTCGAGGGACAGGTACGCCCTCGCTCCGGCCTGGCGACGAAGCACGGCGTGACAATCCCGAACGCTCCCGGCACGGTCGATTCGGACTACCGGGGCGAGATGTTCGTCGTGCTCATCAACCTGGGACCGGAGCCTTATGTCGTGAAGCACGGCGCCCGCATCGCGCAGCTGGTGATCGCCCCTGTCGCTCGTGCCACGGTCGTCGAAGCCGATTCGCTCGAAGGAACCGCTCGCGGCGCGGGCGGGTTCGGCTCGACCGGGGGGCATTGACGCTCACTTGCCCTTGCCGCCAGGGAAGAGTTCCTTCGGCGGGTCGCGGGCGGGCCACCCTGTCCACTCGACATAGCGACGACGCAGGTCGTCCGCGATCTCGTGCGGCTTGAGGCCGCTGCCGGTGTAGTCAATCACTGGCTTGAACGCGACGACCGATCGGCTTCGTCGCCAGAGGCTCCCCCACGCCGGGTCCACCTGCGGCGTTCCCTCGATGATGACCGGCAGAACGCGGACGCCCGCCCGCTTGACAATCAACCCCACACCGGGCAGGAAAGGCATCACGCTCCGGGGAGGCCGTTCGAGCGTACCCTCGGGAAAGATGCCGATGACTCCGCCGTTCTGAAGATGTCGCAGCGCCTCGCGCGCGGCGACGACTTCGCGCCCGTCCCGATCAACCGTGATGATCTCCGTCCACGCCCAGAGCCACCCCAGGGCGTCGAGCTTCATGTCCTTGGCCATCATCCATCGGATGAAGAACGGGCAGGCAGCCTGCACCAAGACCGGATCGACGCCTGCGGTGTGGTTGGACACGACGAGCAGTGGGCCGGGCGCGGTCGAGTCGGGCAGGTTCTCCAGCCCCTCATACCGGACGCGGTGCATCAGCCGCCCGTACAGGCGAAGGAATCGCCAGACCAGCCCGCTTTCGACATCCCCCCGCGGCCCCGTGTTCAGACGCCGCGCCGCGGCAGCCCAGAGCAGCCAGACAGCCACGGCGATGAGCCAGAGTGAGGTCGGCACGGCATATGTTAGCGTCCGCAAAGATGCAATCTACAACGATTCGAGGCTTCATCGGGCCGCGAAACCCGTTCGGATCCCCAACATCCGGGGTGTACAATCGGGGTGATGACCGACCTGTGGGCACCCAAGCGCGAAGCGGCCAGGCAGCGCGTCGAGCCGCTCGCGGTGCGGATGCGCCCGCGCACGCTGGACGAGTTCGTCGGCCAGCAGCACATCCTCGGACCCGGTCGTCTGCTGCGCCGGATGATCGAGGCGGACGCGATCACGAGCATCATCCTGCACGGGCCGCCGGGGACGGGCAAGACCACGCTCGCCCGCGTGATCGCGGCCCAGACGCGCAGGCGGTTCGTGGCGGAGAACGCGGCCGGCGTCGGGGTGAAGCGGATCCGCGAGGTGATCGACGAGGCGACCCGGGCGGTCGAACTCGAAGGACGGCGAACAATCCTCTTCCTCGACGAGATCCACCGCTTCACGCGCAGTCAGCAGGACGTGCTGCTCAACGACGTGGAGCGAGGGCTGGTCACGCTCATCGGCGCGACCACCGAAAACCCGCTCTTCGCCTGCAACTCGGCGCTCGTGAGCCGCAGCACGCTCTTCCGCCTCGAACCGCTGAGCGAGGAGGAGGTCGCGGACGTCGTACGCCGGGCCATCGCCGACCCGGAGCGGGGCTACGGCCGGCTCGACCTGCGCGTCACGGATGACGCGATCCGCGTCTGGGCCGTCAAGTCCGACGGCGACGCGCGGCGGGCCTTGAACGCCCTCGAAGTCGCCGTCCTGTCGCAACAGAACAGAGCACGAGGTGCAAGCGACCGCCCGCCCTCGGTCCTCATCGACCGCGCCGTCGCCGAGGACTCCATCCAGCAGAAGGCCGCGGTCTACGACGGCACCGGCGACGAGCACTACGACGCGATCAGCGCGATGATCAAGAGCATCCGCGGCAGCGACCCGGACGCGGCCGTCTACTGGGTCGCCCGGATGCTCGACGCCGGCGAAGACCCCCGCTTTATCGCCCGGCGTCTCGGCATCCTCGCCAGCGAGGACGTCGGCAACGCCGATCCCCACGCCATGCCGCTTGCCGCGGCGTGCTGGCACCTCGTCGAGCGCGTCGGCATGCCCGAGTGCCGCCTGACCCTGAGCCAGTGCGCGATCTACCTCGCCCTCGCCCCGAAGAGCAACGCTTCGTGTGCGGCGATCGACGAGGCGATCGCCGACGTGCGCGAGGGGCGAACCGTGCCCGTGCCGCTCTACCTGCGCGACCCGAACTCGTCCCCGATCGGCGAGGGCGTCAGGCTGCGCGACCGCGAAGGCGAAAAGTACCAGTACAGCCACGGCGCGCCCGGCGCGTTCACGGGGCAGGACTATCTCGGCGTCGAGAAACGCTACTACCGCCCCACCGACCGAGGCGACGAGCGGCGCCTCGGCGAGCGGCTCGCGGAACTTCGCCGCCTGCGTGAGCGGATTCGAGGATCGGACCCCGGGAGCGCGCCGTGAGCGGCCCCGACACCGCCGCCGCCAAGGCTGCCCTGCGTCGGGAGATGCGGGATCGGCTGGCCGGCCTTGCGGCGAGCGATACCGCCGCCTGGTCCGATGCCCTCTGCGCAAGGCTGCTGGCATCCGGGCTGCTCGGCGAGCACGGGCCGGTGATGCTCTTCGCCGCCCTTCCCGGCGAGGTCGATCTGTCCGCGGTGGCCGCCGCTCTGCACCGTGCCGGGCGAACGGTCTGCCTGCCACGCGTCGGATGGGACGAGGGCAGCCTCGAACCTGTCGCGGCCGGATGGCCCTGGGACGGCCTGGCGCAGACGCGGCACGGCCTGCGCGAGCCGCCGCCCGATGCACCCGCGATCCCTTTGGGCGAACTGAACGCCGTCGTCGTCCCGGGGCTTGCGTTCGATGGCGAGGGCAACCGCCTCGGGCGTGGAGCGGGCTTCTATGATCGGTTCCTCTCGCGTCCGGGTCTGGCGGCACGCACGGTCGGCGCGGGATTCGATTTGCAGGTCGTCGCCCGCGTCCCGACCGATGCACAGGACGTGCCGCTGGACGCGGTCGCGACCGAACGTCGGATCGCCAGTCCGGCGGCCGGGGCGTGACGGACCACGCCGGTACCGAAGTCCGCCAAGAAGGAGGAGTCCTGCATGTCGCTCCCCTCGCAATCTCCCCGCCCGGGCAAGATGGGCCGCACCTACGTCCGCAACCACCGGCGGAAGGTCGGGCGGCGACCGCTCGCCGCGCTGGTCATCGTGGTGGTCGTCGGCGGCGTGGTATCGGCTTGGGCGATGGGCATCGGCCGCGGTGAGCCGTCGGGGGCGAGCGCGGCCGAGACGATGCTCAGCGACCCCTTCGTGCCCGAGCAGACGCCCACGCGCGAGACCGCTCGCCCGGCGGCGCAGCCGGCGCGGCCGGAGCCGGAGCGGCAGGCGACGAACAACCCTGCACCGCTCGAAATCCGGCAGGGCCGTCCGAACGCGACGCGGACGGACACGAACGAGGACGTGCAGGCGCCGGCGCGAGAAGCATCGCCCCCGGTCGTGCGGCCGTCTGAGGCGCACACCGCCGCTCCGCCGACCGGTCTGGGCGACGCGCTGCGCGAGGCCGAGCCGCTGCCGGGAGGGGGGAGCACGCCGTCCGTCACCGACACCGCGCGGAACCTGCTCGGCGCGGCGGAGCGGAGCCTGACCGAGAACAAGCCCGTCGTCGCGCGCGAGCTGCTGAACCGGGCACTGCGGGATCCGACGCTGAGCGCGGCCGACCGGGCGGCGGTCCGCGACCGGCTCGCGCGGATCAACGACGACCTCGTCTTCTCGCCGAAGGTCCACGCGGACGACGCGCTGAGCGGGTCGTACGTCGTACAGAGCGGCGACAGCCTCGAACGCATCGCGCGGCGCAACGATCTGGCCGTGGACTGGCGACTGCTCCAGCGCGTCAACCGGCTGAGCAACCCGAACCGCATCCAGGTGGGCCAGTCGCTCAAGCTCGTGCGCGGGCCGTTCCACGCGGTCGTCTCGAAGAGCGCGTACCGCCTGGACCTCTACGCCGGCCCGCCCGCCGACGAGTCGGCGTGGGTCTACATCCGCTCGTTCCCGGTCGGCCTGGGCGAGGGCGACAGCACGCCCGTGGGCCGCTTCGTCGTCAAGCGCGGCAGCAAACTCATCAACCCGCACTGGGTAAACCCGCGCACCGGCCAGAAGTTCGACGCCGACGACCCGATGAACCCGATCGGCGAGCGCTGGATAGGGATCGAGGGCCTCGGCGACGACTCCGTGAAGACGGGCTACGGCCTGCACGGCACCATCGAGCCGCACAGCATCGGGCGGCAGATGTCGATGGGCTGCGTCCGCCTGCTCGCCGACGATGTCGAACTCGTCTACGAGATGCTCGCCGAGGGGGTCAGCCGCGTCACCATCCGCGAGTGACACGGGCAGCGTGCCGGCCTCGACGTGCGAAGAATGACGGCGTGCGCTACCTCTGCATCGATCTCGGCGATCGGCGCACCGGCCTGGCCGTCGGCGACGACGCCACGCGGATTGCCTCGCCCATCGGCGTGCTCGAAACGGCGATCGACACGTCGGGCGGGGATGCGCTCCTCGACCAAATCGCTCACGCGGCGGAAGAACACCTGGACGCACACGACGAGATCGTCGTCGGCCTGCCGCTGAACATGGACGGCACGGACGGGCCGCGTGCCGCACTTGTGCGTGCCTTCGCCGACCGGATTGCGTCGCGAACCGGCCGAACCGTTCGCCTCCATGACGAGCGGCTCTCCACCGCCTCGGCGGACTGGTCGATGGCCCAGAGCGGGATGACGCACAAGCAGAAGAAAGAGCGGCGGGATGCTCTGGCGGCCGCAGCGATCCTGAAGGAGTTTCTCGCCGCCGGGGCCGCGGGGAGCGCGGGACACGCCACAGGGGGATCGTAACGCAACCGTGACACGCCGCCAGGGGTTGAACTATGGGGACGAGGGGAAGGGCAGACCGATGATGACGCTGATGACCCTGCTCGTGCTGGCCATGCGTGCGGTCGTGCTGCCGATGGGGCTGGGATTGGCGCTGTGCGCGGACCCCGCGCTCGCGACCGTTGAGCCGGCGCAGCCTGAGCGGACGGATGGCGAAATCCGCACCGCCGACGACCTGCTGCGCGAGCTGGAACGAACGGGCGAATCCGTCACGCGGTTCTCCGCCACCGTGCGCTACGTCAAGACCTTTGCCATCGCGGGCGATACGGAGACACGCGACGGCTCGCTGGTGTTCGTGACCGATCCGGCCGACGATGGCGCGACGCCCCGCCGACGGTTCCTCATCGAGTTTGATCGGCTCACGGTCGGCCGCCGTGTCGAGCAAAAGCCGCAGACCTATGTCTTCGATGGTCGCTGGCTCCTCGAACGCCTCCCCTCCGAGAAGCAGATCGTGAAGCGCGAGGTCGTCCCCCCGGGCGAGCGGTGGGATCCGCTCCGGCTCGGTGAGGGGCCGTTCCCAGTGCCCGTCGGCCAACGGCGCGAGGACGTGCTGCGCGAGTTCTCTGCCGAGCTGCTGCCCGCCGGGGACGGGCTGGAGAGCGAGGCCCTTCGAGCGTACGCGGCCGACTGCTGGCAGTTGCGCCTGACGCCTCACGCCGAACTGGCGGACAACGCCGACTTCGAAGAGGTGCGCGTGTGGTACGACAGGACGGACCTGCTGCCGCGCGTGGTACGGACGGTCAGCCCCTCGGGCGATGAATCGCTCGTGCAGCTGCGCGAAGTTCGGACGAATGACGCCGTGCGCGTGGACGAGCGGGCGATGTCCACGGACCTGCCCGCGAAGCGCGACGGCTGGGCGATCAAGGTCGAGCCATGGCAGGCGAAATGACGCCCGCTCATTCTTGCGGGGTGAAGCCCCTGCACCCGTCGCACGGGACATCAGGGTCGCGCTGCCTTACCCTGCTCTTTGCGGTCTGTGCCGCCCTGGTGAACTTCCTTGCCCTGCCGGGAGTGGCGCAAGTCGCGGACTCGCCTGCACAATCGCCATCACCCGAGCCGATGCAGGGCCCGCCGCTCGCCGCCGCGGTGACGAGGCTCCTCGGCGCGGAGTATCTGAGCGATGACGAGCGGCGCTTGCTCCGCCTGCGCCACGGGGTCTGGACCGACGAGGATCTTGCTTCGCCCGCCTTGCGCGCACGGGCAGCGCTGGTCCGAGGGGCATGGGACGACACTGCGTTCAACGATCCCGACTGCCACCCGCTCGACCGTGCCGAGGCGTTGCTTCGTCGAGGCGACCTCCACGATGCCCTGACCTCCCTCGACGGCCTCGACTCCATCCGCGCGATCCGCCTGAGAGCCGAAGCCCTGGAAGCGCTCGGGCGGCTGGAAGAAGCCGATGCCGCGCTTGAGCCGCTCGTTGCCCGACTCGCCGGGCGACGCGTCGCGGATGCGGACGAACTGGTGGAGGGCGTACGGGGGCTAGCAATCCGGCTTCGCCTTCATGGGAGTGCCCGGGCCGCAGATGCCGCGGGCGGATACCGGTCGCTGATGTCGATGCTCGCCGTGGCACGCGACGAGATGGATCGGCTGTCGTGGACTGCGCACCTGGCCGAGGCGGAACTGCTCTACTCGCGCGACAACCTGCCCGAGGCGGGCAAGGCCGTCGAAGAAACGCTCAGGCTGAATCCATCGTGCGCCGCGGCGTGGTCGCTTGCGGGCCGGATGGCGGTCGATTCTTTCGATTTCGATAGAGCGGAGTCCATTGCACAAAGGCTGCACTCGCTCGCCGGGCCGGGCCTCTCGGCCGACGGGGCTGCGATCTCCGCGCGGGCACGCCTGCGCCAGAGCGACCCTGAAGGGGCGTCGCTCGCGCTCGCACCAGCGCTGGAACGGTTCCCACGCGACCGGACGCTCCTCGCGCTCGAAGCCGCGGCAACCGCTGCACGCTTTGATGATGCCGGTTTGGAGCGAGCGCTTGCCGCTTTCGATGCGCTGAACGGCACCGAGCGGTCGGCCGAGGCGCTCTACGAGGTCGGGCGTGCACTCAGCGAGGCCCGCCAGTACCAGCAGGCCGCCGACGCGCTCGAACGCGCTGCCGCCCGACGACCAACGCTCCCCGAACCCTGGATCGAACTCGGGCTCCTCGAGTTGCAGGCAGGGCGCGACCTGCGCGCCAGAGACGCCCTCCGCCGTGCGGCCTCGCTCGACCCCTTCAACCTCCGCGCCGAGAACAGCCTCCGACTGATCGAGGAACTGCTCACCTACGAGACGCTCGAGAGCGATCACTTCATCGTGCGGTTCCGCCCCGGCCCGGATGCCATGCTCGCGCGCGAGATGCTTCCGGTGCTGGAACACATCCACTCCGTCGTCGCCGGCCCGGAGGGATTCAATCACGAGCCGAGCCAGCGCACGCAGATCGAACTCATGCCGGACCATTCGTGGTTCAGCGTGCGCATCACGGGCATGCCGCGCGTCCACACCATGGCCGCCTCGACCGGCCCCGTGATCGCGATGGAAGCGCCGCGCGAAGGCCCGCGAAGCACCATCGGCCCCTACGACTGGCCTCGCACGCTCCAGCACGAGTACGCCCACACGGTCACGCTCTCTCGCACGAACAACCGCATCCCGCACTGGTTCACCGAGGCCGCGGCGGTATGGGTCGAACACGCGCCGGTCGATCCGCGCTGGTGGAGTCTCCTCGTTCGCGCCTACGAGCGCAATGAACTCTTCGACCTGGACACGATCAGTCTCCGGTTCGTGCGACCGCTGCGACCGACCGATCGCTCGCAGGCGTACGCGCAGGGGTGGTGGATGTATCGCTTCATGGTCGAGCGATGGGGGAACGAGGCGCCGCTCGCGCTCATGGACCGTTACGCAGCGGGCGATCGCCAGAGCGCGGCCATGCGGGCCGTCCTCGACATCACTCCCGAGCAGTTCTTCGAGGCCTTTCTGCCGTGGGCGCGCGCGGAACTCGAACGGCTCGGGCTGGCGCTGCCGGAGGGCACGCCGACACTGCGGGATCTGCTGATGACCGAGGTCGCGCGCCGGCTCGAACGTGATGCACTCTGGGCGGAACGCTCCGGAGGCGGCGAGGCACGTGCGGGAGAACCGCCGGGGCTTCCCGACTTCGGCAGAACCATCCTTCCGACCCCGGACGCGGCGATGACGGCACGGTGGCTCGAACGGCATCCCGAGCACCCCGACGCGCTTGCGGCGGCGGTGCATCTCGCCCTTGCCTCCTCGCGCGGTCGGCCGACTCCGGACATGGCGCCGCTGCTCGAACGCCTCGCCGCGGCGCGGCCGGAGGACCCGCTCCCCCGCCGCCATCTCGCCAGGCTGGCGATCGACGGCTCGCTGCCCGGCGCCCCGGAGCGTGCGATCGAACACCTGGAATACCTCGACGCCCGTGAACTGCGATCGCCTGCGTACGCGCTCGAACTTGCGGAGCGCTACGCGAAGACTGATCGCCTCGACAAAGCGTGGGAGAAGGCTGTTCGGGCTTCGAGGATTGCTCCGTTCGATGCCACCGTGCGCGAGCAGGCGGCACGCATCGCGCTCCTGCGCAATGACCTTGCCGCCGCCCGGACGCAGATCGAAGCGCTGATCGTGCTCGAACCTGACCGCGAGATTCACCGGCGGCGGCTGGAAGCGCTCCGGGCGCGGCAGTGACCGCTCACAGCTTGAGGTCGCCCAGCCCGCCGCCGAGGTGTTCGAGGCCGCCGAGTCCGCCGCTCTTCTGGTGCATCTTCGCCTTCTCGCGCATGCGGCGCAGGGCGGGCGTTTCCTTGAGGATCTCGTCGGGCGAGCGGGTGTCGCGCTCCATCCCGCCGCGACGTCCGAAGCCCTCGCGCGGCATGATGCCCTTGGGCTTCCGTGCGGGCTTTTCGTCGGCACGAGCGGCCGCCTCGCGCTGCTCCGGTTGGGGGCGCGGCTTGGTCTGCTTGATGCTCAGCGAGATGCGGCGCGACTCAGGATCGACCTTCAGCACCCGTGCCGTCACGATCTCATCCTGCTTTACCGCGTCCTCAACGCGGGCGATGCGCCGCCAGTCGATCTCAGAGATGTGGACGAGACCCTCGACGCCCGGCGCAACCTCGACGAACGCCCCGAACTCCATGATCTTCGTCACCCGACCCGTAACGTCCGAGCCCTCGCTGATGTCGTTGGCCGCGAGCGCGAACGGGTCGTCCGTGAGTTGCTTGATGCCGAGCGAGATGCGCTTGGCCTCCCAGTCCAGTTTCAGCACCTGGGCGCGGATGCGGTCGCCCTCCTTGACGTGGCGCTGGACGACCTTTTCGCTCGGCGTGACTCGCTCGTGCGTGAGGTTCTCGACGTGGACCAGCCCGTCCACGCCTCCGATGTCCACGAACGCGCCGAAGGCGGCGATGCGACGCACCACGCCCTCGACCACGTCGCCTTCCTTGAGCGTCTCGCGGAGGCGCTTCGCCTGCTCCGCCCGTTCATGCTTCAGCATGTCCCGCCGGGAGAGAACGATGTTGCCCTTTCCGGCGCGATCTACACGCGAGACCTGACAGGTCAGTTTCTCACCGACGTACACGGAGAGGTCTTCGATGCGTTCGAGCGAGACCTGGCTCGCCGGCATGAAGGCCCGGTGTCCCGCGACTTCGAGTTCAAGCCCGCCCTTGTTCACGCCGGTGACGCGGGCCTCGACGGTCTGCCCGGCTTCGAGCATCTCCCAGTCGGCCTTCTGCACCGCGCCCGGGCGCGAGCAGAGATAGATGGACTCGCCCGCCTCGTAGCGGTTCACCACGACCTCGGTCTGCTCGCCGACCTTGGGCAGTTCGTGCTCGGCGTACTGCGACCGCTCCACGACGCCCAGTTCCTTCGGCCCGAACTCGATGAAGACGTCCGTCGGCCCGACGGAGACGACCGTGCCCGTGCGGTGCTCACGCCCCGCTCGCACCACGCGAGGCCCCCGGATCGGCGCCGGGGCAGCGCCCTCCAGCGGTTGCTCGGCCGCATGGTGCCGCTCACGCGAGTGGCGCGAGGGCTTGTCGCCGCTCAGCCCCAGGTTGCGCATCGCGGCGTCGATCTCCGCGTTCAACTCGGGACTGAGCGTGCCGGACGATTCGATCGGCGCACCGGCAGGCTGCTCGGAACGGCCGGTCACGGACGGGTTCTCGGATGCTGGGTGCATGGTCGTTTTGCAACTGGTTCTCTGAAGGGGTCGGGCGAGCCACCGCGGATCGCCTGGCGTCGATGTTCCTTCGGCGGTTCCGGGAGGGTACCGGTCTCCGGCCGGTTCGCTAGTCTACCGCGCCCTGCCTTGCGCACCACATTTCCGGTGCGCCCAGATGGCTATCGGGCGGCAGGCGTGCCCATGGTCTCCCGGACGGCCTCGATGATCCGCTCCGCCGTGCGGACGTTCACGAACCCGGCGTTGGCGTCGATCGGGGGCTGGGTGCCCGTCCGCACCGCCTCCAAGAACGAGCGAATCTCCAGGGCGAGCGGCTCGGCGTCGTCGATCTCCAGCGGCTCGATATTCACCAGTTCCATCCAGTTGAGGCTGGTCAGGTCCATGCCCTGGCGCAACTGCTCGTGGACCTCACGCATCTGAATCTCGTTCGCGATTCGGCGGATGATCGTCCCCTTCTTGGCCGCGTAGTCGATCTTGATGTACGCGTTCTCGCCCGTGATGCGGGTAACACGCTCTGTCTTGAGCGCGAGGCGACTCGCCGTCACATTCGCCACGCACACGCCCTCGGGACGCCGCCACGTCAGCCGGGCGTTGCAGATGTCCTCATGCTCGGTGATGAGCGAAACCCCCGCGGCCTGAATCTCGTCCGGCTCGTGCCCGCCCATCAGCATCAGAACCACGTCCAGGTCGTGGATCATCATGTCCATGACGACACTCACATCCACCGAACGGAACGTCATCGGACTCACCCGGTGAACTTCGATAAACCGCGGCGACACGCCCCGACCGTTGTCGGTTGCCTTCGCCATCGCGCGCATCACGGGGTTGAACCGCTCGATGTGCCCCACCATCAGCACCGCGCCGCCATGCTCGGCCGCCTCCTTCATCGCCCGTGCGGTCTCCGCGTCCTGGGCGAGCGGCTTCTCGATCAGGCAGGCGACACCCGCTTCCAGGAACGGCCGGGCAGCATCCTCGTGCGCCGTCGTCGGCACCGCGATCGACACCGCATCGACGCCCGCTTCCAGCAGCGCCTCCGGCGTCGGATAGACACGGCACCCGAGCCGTTCCGCGATTGTCGCGGCCCTCGCCTTGTCAACATCGACCACACCCGCCAGCACGCACCCCTGCTCGTTCGCGTAGATGCGGGCATGGTGCTGCCCCATGCGCCCCACGCCCACAACGCCGCAACGCAGCGTGCCCTCCCCCCGGCCCCGTCTGCGCCCCTGTTGAAACGCGGTGCTCATGGCAGCCATCTCGTCCGCGACTGAGCGGTCAACCCCCGACAGCCTCGTTGATCGCGGCCGCGAGCTCCTCGTGGCTCGTCAGACCAACGAACCGACGTACAGGCTCCCCCCCTTTGAAGAGGATCACGGTGGGAATCGCGGAGATGCTGTACTTCACCGAAATCTCCCGGTTCGAGTCCGTGTCTACCTTCCCCACCTTCGCCTTGCCCGCGAACTCCTCCGCGACCTGATCGATGGTCGGAGCCAGCATCCGACACGGCATGCACCACTCCGCCCAAAAGTCCACGAGCACCGGCTCCGATGCCCCGAGAACGGCCTTGTCGAAGTTGGCATCCGTGAACTCGTGAACGTTTGCACTGGCCATCGAGACTCCTTTCAGGCTGCCCGCCGAGGCCAAGCCCCGACTGCTCCCATGCTAGACGCACCCAGGGCGGGGCGTCACCCCCGGGGCATCACCCCCCACACCGCCCGCAAGGCCTCCGCGTGCGCACGAACGTCGTGGACGCGGAACAGACGAACGCCCGAAAGGCACTGCTGGACCGCGAGCGAGACCGATCCGGCAAGGCGATCCGCAGGCGCGGTCTCGACGCCGGGTGAGGCGAGCCGACCCACGAAACTCTTCCGGCTGACCGCGCATAGAACCGGTCGCCCGAAGGCAAGCAGATGCCCGACCTTCCGCATCAACTCGGCGTTCTGCTCCACCGTCTTGCCGAACCCCAGGCCGGGGTCGAGGACGATGGCATCGGGATGAATGCCCGCGGCCGTGGCGGCACGCAGCCGCTCCCCGAGAAATGCCGCGACTTCGCCCGCGACATCGGCATAGACCGGGGGGGTCGAGTAGCGATCAGAGTACGAATCCCTGTCCGGTGGAGCAAGGCGATGCATCACGATGATGCCTGCCCCGCGCTCAGCCACGAGCGGGAGCACGGTGGGGTCCTCGGTCCCCGCGGCTACGTCGTTGATCACGTCCGCGCCCGCGTCCAGCGCGGCTCGCGCGACCGCGCCGAGCGTCGTATCGACGCTCACGGGCGCGTCAGCGAGCGCCCCCCCCCCCGCACGAATCGCCCGCAACGCCGGGACGACGCGCTCGATCTGCACGTCCGCGGGCACGCGCGCGGCGCCCGGCCGAGTGGATTCTCCGCCCAGGTCGAGCGCATCCGCCCCCTCATCCAACGCGCGCCGGGCAACATCGACCGCCGCACTCGGCGAAGGCACGCGGCTCGCCTCATGGAAACTGTCCGGCGTGAGATTCAGGACGGCGATGATGCGCGGCCGATCCAGCACGATCGACCGGCCGTTCGCCATTCGCCAGACCTGGTGCGTCATCGGTCGCAGGGTACGCTCACTGCCCGGCGCAGGAAAAACGGCCCGCGCTGATGGACGCGGGCCGCGTGGGTTGGTTGACGATGGTTCAGAACCGTGGTCGTTGGCCGCCAGCGGGAGGCGCGTCGAAGTCCTCCTCGCCGCCGAACGCCTCGCCGAGTTGCCTGAAGACGTCCATGACCTTGTTGGGCATGTAGACGGTGGCGCGGAGGCCGGCATCGTGGGTCGTCGCGGCGATGCCGATCGGCGGCAGTTCGCCGTCCACCCGCGGCATGGGGAAGCCTCCCATCATCGCCATCACCGAGCCGACGGATTCCACGACCTTCTGCACGCCGACGTAGGCCTCGAACGAGCGACCGGCGGGCAGGTGCTCAGCGACGGACGCGACGCTCTTGTCCACGCCAAGCCCGTTCCCGCCCTTCGCCGACTCGATCGCCTTGGTAAGGAGTTGCGTATTGCGGGACATCGTCTGGACCAACCCGCCCTCGGTTGCGGCGAGGAAGCCGCTCGGCCCGCCGGTCGGCCCGAACATCATCATCATGGCCTGTTGCATCTGCTGGGCTTCCATGGCGTTCGGAGCGTTGAAGTCGATGCTCATGGTCATGGACCAGGCGTCGTACTTCGTGCCGCCGATGTCGCCCGCGCCGTCCGTGTAGGCCGTCTTGTACATCACGCCGTCGGCGGACTTCCCGTCCATGTTGCCGAAGGTCTGCTTCATCAACCCGAGCATCGCGACCGGATCCTTCGTCTTGGTGTAGGCCACGGTGTTTGCCATCAATCCGCCCGTCAGCAGCGCGGGCGTGTGCCCGAGCACCATGCCGGAACCGTCCATGCTCTCCATGAACTGGAAGGGGTTGACACCGACCAGCCCGACCGCCTCGGGATCGGCCTGCGCGGCGAGGTCCATCATCTCGGAAAGCCCCTTGCGAAGGCCGGGGCTGGAAAAGTCCACCGCGTACGCGAAGAGGTAGGGGATATTCGGCAGGCGGCCGAGGATCGAACCGGCGTTGCCCGGCGCGGTGAAGAAGGCGGCGGTCGGCGAGTCCTCGACGAACTGGGCGGCGAAGTCCAGACGCACGCCGTCGTCAGCGAAGTCCACGCCCATGAGGGCGACGCGGCCGTCGCGCGTGATCGCCCCCGACAGGGCGTCAATGACGCCTATGGCCGCGCCCATCTGCTCGGCCTGGCCGCCCATCATCGCCATGAACTGCATCTGCTGGCGTATGCCCTCCATTCCCTCTTCGATCTGGGGGCGGAGTGCTTGCACGTCGGCGATCACGACCATGTCGCTTTGCTCGGCAACGGCCATGCCGGTCTTGCCGAGCCGCGTGGTGTGCGCGTCCATCCTGCCCGAAGTGGAGGACAGGCCGCGCAGCGTGCCCTCGTCCGGGCCGGCGGCCGCGAACCCGCCGCCGAGATCGCGGAAGAACGCCGTCTCGCCCATCACGTCGGCTTGGCCGAAGCCGTCCGCGACTTCGCCGCCGAGGCCGGCGATGAGCGCGTTGAAGTTGCTGACGGGGAGCAGCATGTAGGTCGTCCCCGGATCGAGCATGACGAACGCCGCGGAGCCGGCCGCGTTCATGCCGTCGCTGGTCAGCATGGCTTCGAGAAGGGCGAGTTGGGCCGCCGCATCCTCGACACCGAACCGATCAACGTAGCCCTTGATGCCGCCGTGCGTCTCGGAGACGTTGGCGATGGCGACGATGATCGACGCTTCCGTCGGGACACGGTCGAGCACGGGCGGCAGGTCCGCCAACGCGGGCAGGCACCACAGCGTGGAGCCGGTTAGGCAGGCCGTCAGCAGCGTTCGGGTCATCACGGTTCCTTTCTCAGGGGTCATGTGTCGGTGGAGGGCACGGCCGCGTGGGCACTCACGACGGGCGACCGAATCCCGGAGGGCCGCAGTATAGGTTCGGAAGGGCGGTCGTCCGGCTTCACCGCAATGCCCGTTCAGCGGCCGTCAGTCATACCGAAGCCCGCCGGCGCGGCTGCGTAGATCGCACACTCCCGCCCTCTGCCCGACTACGAGGTGGGGAACAGACTCCCGGCAGCCCGCCCGGACGGTCGGTCGGAATCGACGCCACCGCCGTCCTCCTCCTCGTCCGCGGATGCCTCCGGTGACCTGGGCTGATCGTCCCGGTCTTCTCCCTCGGACTCCTCTTGTGCTCCCTCGTCCGTCTCGTCCCAGTCTTCACCATCCTCGTCGTCCTCACCATCTTCGTCATCGTCATCCCAGTCCCCATCCTCGCTGTCGTCGTCTTCTTCGTCCTCCCGGTCCTCGTCGTCGTCGTCCGAGTCGGCGTCTTGCCCTTCGATTGGCGGCGGGTTCGCCGCTTCCCATTCCTTCTCCGCCTCGCTTGCCGCCTCAGGGAAGAGCGGTCGTTCACCTGTGAACACGGGTGTCTGGCCCGTGGCGCGAGCCTCCTCGTTCGCCAGTTGCTTCATCCGCTCCCAGTCCTCGGGCGTGATCATCACCTCGCGCGCCACCGATCCCTTGTGCTCGCCGATGATCCCCGCGATGCCCATGAGGTCAATGAGCCGGCTGGCGCGTGTGTACCCGATCGCAAGCCTGCGCTGGAGCAGAGAGACGCTCCCCCGCTGCGTTTCGAGCACGATCTCGACCGCGCGGTCGAACATCGGGTCTTCCTGGGCGGCCTTAAGGCTCGCCGACGAGTTGTTCTGGCTCTGGAGGATTCGCTCCTCGTCGCTATCGGGCCCGCCGCCCGAACGGATCTGCAGCAACTGACGCTCGAAGGTGGGGCGTGCGACGTCCCGCATGAACCGCACGACACGCCTGATCTCGTTGTCGTCCACCAAGGTGCCCTGGGCGCGAGCCAGCTTGTGCGAGCGCGGTGAGAGGAAGAGCATGTCGCCCTGCCCGAGCAGCAGCTCGCCGCCCTTCTGGTCCAGAACGATCCGCGAATCCATGCCGCTCGCCACCTTGAAGGTGATCCGGCACGGCATGTTGCTCTTGATGAGGCCCGTCACCACGTTCGCCTGCGGCCGCTGCGTCGCCAGGATCAGGTGGATCCCCACCGCCCGCGCCTTCTGCGCGATGCGGATGATCGAACCCTCGACCTCCTTGTTCGTCATCATCAGGTCGGCCAGCTCGTCGATGACGAACACCATGTAGGGAAGCCGCCGGGGGATGCGGGCCTCCTCCTCGGGACTCTGCGGGTTGAACCGGTCCCGCAACTCCTCCCAGGGCAGGTCGTTGTACCCGGCGATATCGCGCACGCCCGCCTCCGCGAGCAGTTCGTACCGCTCGTCCATCTTCCGGCACGCCCACTCCAGGATCGCCGCGGCCTTGGACATCTCGGTGATGACCGGGCACATCAGGTGCGGAATCTCCTTGAACTGGCTCAGCTCGACCATCTTCGGGTCCACCAGCACCAGTTTCAGCTCGTTCGGCTTCTTCGTGTAGAGGAACCCCATGATGATGGTGTTGATGCACACGCTCTTGCCGGACCCCGTCGTGCCCGCGATCAGCATGTGCGGCATCTGCGTCAGGTCCGCGATCAGCGGCTCGCCCGACGCGTCCTTGCCCAGGAACATCGGGAGTTTCATCCCCGCGAACGCCATCGTGTTGCTCATCAGTTCCTTGAGCCGCACCTTTTCCTTCGTCGGGTTCGGCACCTCCACGCCCACCGTGTCGCGCCCCGCCTGGTTCGGCACGATGCGTATGTTCACGGCCTTCAGCGCGCGCGCCACGTCGCTCGACACCGCCTGCAACGCCGCCACCTTCGTCCCCGGCGCGAGGCGTACGTCGTACTGCGTGATGACAGGACCGGACTCGATGCCGACGACCTCGCCGTCGATGCGGTACTGCTGGAGCGCATGCTCCAGCGCGCGCGCCTGACCTCGCACGAGGCTCTCGAGCCGCTCCGAGAAGTTCTCCTCCGGCGATTCGAGCAGATCCAGCCCCGGGAAGCGGTACCCCTTCAGTTCGCCCATGTTCTGGAGGTCGCGCAGGTCGTCGTCGGTTGCCATCTTGCGCTGGCTGCCCGCGAACCGGACCGGCAGCTTGGCGATCTTCTCCCGCAGAGCATCCTCGCTGTAGACCTGCGCCGGACCGGGCAGTTCGTCCTCCACCTCTTCCTCGTCGGCTTCTTCCTCAACCTCGTCCTCGGTTTCGACCCGCTCTGGCTTCGCTCGCCTCCGCTTCGCACTCTCCTCCCTGCCGACCTCGACTTCTGCCTCTTCCTCCTCGTTCACCACCACCCCCTCGGTCCCAAGGTCGTCGAGTTTCACGCGAACCGGCCTTCGGTCGCGGAGCATCGAGCGCAGCCCCCCGAGCAGTCCACCGCTCGCGCGTGCCGTCGCCGTCGCTGCGCTCCCAGCCGCCTCGCCCGCGGTGCGCGCCGCGGGTACGAACCGCCGCCAGAGCCATCCTGGCACGGCGAAAACCATCCGATCGAACGCGAGGATGAGGCCGACTATCCCCAGCGGCACGAGCCAGAGCACGGTGCCGAGCGTGCCGAAGCGCTGCGAGAACCACGCCGACAACCACAGGCCGACCGCGCCGCCGGACATCCCCGCCACAGGTCCCGTCTTCGGCAGCGCGAGCGAGAGCAGCCCGGCGAGCGCGGCCGTCACCACCGCGACCCCGCCGACGCGGAAGCCGAACCAGCTCACCCGCCGCCCGAACAGCGGCAACACCAGCCCGGCCCCGGTCGCCGCGAGCGGCAACCAGACGGCCCACCCAATGAATCGCAGGACGTGGTACGCCACCCATGCACCCACCGGGCCGCACCAGTTCCGGATCGGGTCGTTCGGCGGATAGACCGCGTTCGACGGCGGGTCCGCCGGGCTGAAACTCACCAGGCTCGCAGCCAGGAACACCCACGCCGCCGCCCCGGCAACCCACAACAACCGAGGCCAGACCGGTAGCCGATCCGCCTCGTGTTTTTCCTTGCGTCCACGCGGGCGCACCGATCCCCGTCCGGCCTTTGCCATGCTCCGCATATCGGGCATACCCCGGACACCGCCCCAAAAAGCCGATGAGCCGGAGACTTCGCGCCTCCCGGAGACCGGTCAGCCCTCCGCTCGGTGCCGCGTCCCGGTCGTGCCATCGAGCCGCCAGTCGGGCGGCTCGCGTGTGCGTGTGAACTACCGGCCGAGCATCGCGTCAGCGATAGCGTCCAGTTCCGCGAGAGAAAAGCAGACGCTCAGTATGTACGGCTTCTCGCCGGCGGTCCACGTACCGTACGTCGTCGCCACAAGAGTGCCGTCGGCGAGCGTTTCGAGGCCCGCATACGCACAGTCCCACGGCGTCAGGTTGTCCTTGAGGCGAACGAGATACGAGCGATGATCGCTCGCGTTCGGTCGCTTCGCGCCGAGGTCGCTGGGCATCAACGGCGGAGCAGCATCTGGCGACAAACACGAAAGCTCCTCCCACGGCCCAACCCACGCAACCCAGTCGCCCTTCCACGGGTCGTCGGCGGCCATGCACCGGTAGGTCACGACCAGCCTCCCATCCTTCGCGTATGTCGCAATGTGCCGGTCGCCGGTGAGATGTGCGGGCAGTTCGATCGGCGCGGACCACGTCGAGGCCCTGTCCGTGCTGAACATGACGTGCGAGTTCTTCGTCCGTCGGTTCTCGCGGAGCAAGAGCGCGAGCATAGAACCGTCGGGCGACACGACCACACCTGGTTCGCACAAGTGGACGTCCGATCCGCTCCAGATCGCACGCGGCGCAGACCATGTTGCCCCCGCGTCCTCTGTGAAGGTCTGGTAGAGCGTGAACGTCCCTGCGGCATTACCTGTCGCGGCGATAAATCGGCCGTCGTCGTGGAAGAACGCGACGAACCTTCCCTCGCCGAGGTCCGCCAGCCCACCCATCGCAACAATCCCGCCGAAGTCGCCTATGGCCTCGAGCTCCGTCCACGTCCGGCCGCTATCGGTCGAGCGAGCGGCCCGGATGGGGTAAAGCCCCGAGAACAGAATCAGCGAGTCGCCTCGCTCCGACTTGCCAACCCGAAAAAGCGTCGGAGTTTCGAGGCTCGTTACCCACGAGTCGGGCACGGGAAGACGCGGCGACCATGACTTGCCGCCATCCTCGCTGCGCTTGAGCACAATCGGTCCCCTGCCGTGCCCCTTGGGATACACGGCGAGGATGGTCTCGTCCTCGAGCCGCACTGTCGAAACATGGCCGAGATAGACGCCGTCTTCCCTGTCAACCACGGTTTGCCGCGAGGTGTCACGGTCGAGGTCAAGCCGCAGGACCGGTGCGACTGCCGCGTTGGGCAAACAGGATTTGGGCGCCGACTCAGCACCACCCAGCCGTGAGGTAGGGCCTGCAAAAACTCCTACGGCCATCGCCAGTGCGATGGGCGTGGCGCTCACGACAAGGACGCGACAAGGTGTCATCGTGGATGGTAATGAGGATAGCCGCAGCAGACAAGGCCGGACTGGCCCTGCGGCGTAGCGAAAGAATCATGCCTTGATGGCAACCTGGATGCAAGCCGCACTGTCGTCGGCTGTCAAGCCTCGGCATTCCATGACCGAGCCATTCAAGCCCGCACTCGACGGAATACGACCTCACCTCACCACTTCGGTCAACCAATCCGAAACGTTGTGCCTTGTGGATACCGAATAGCGGGGGCCCGCTATGCCCGCCACCGCAACCGCGCGGAGAGCGAAAGAACACTGATTCGGGAGTCCCTGCGAGCGGTATTCTGGCTCCGGTTCAGCGAGGCGGCGTAGGGCGACAAAGCGTGAAACGGAGAAACCGGGCTGGTCAGGGGCAAGGACCGACAGGTCACGGGGGCTCAGTCCGCGCCACGGCGAGGCCGTCTATCGACCTTGCCCGGAACCGAGAGAAGTCTCGTGGGGGGTGGAGGGTGAGGCTTGGAGCGGGAGAGGGGCCGCGTCTCCCGCTCCGCTCGAAGGTGTTGACCTGCCACCGGGGCGGGCGGGAAGCGGGCTCCACGATCCGCTTGACAGTCGCCCCAACGAGTGGTAAGATAATCCGACCATGAGTAGGAGAACCTGACCATGGACGAAAACACCGCTTTGGAGCGCCTGAAAGAGCTACACCGAGAAATCGAGTCGGATGCCGGTGAAAACCCTGACAACGTTGGGGATGACATCTGCCCGCTCGATGCTCTCGGCGGTTTCGACAGCACGCTTATCCCCAACATCATCCGCGGGCTGGCCAAGTCAATGGGCGTGACGCTCGCGAAAGGGAAACGCTTGCGGAATCCGTACGTCGGCTCGGATGGGAAGACCAAGCTCACGCTTCGCGGTGTCGCCAAGAGGTTCTGTGAACTGTACGGCAAGGAGGGTAAGGCAGCATGACCACGGACCAGGAGAAGCGCCAGATCATCGCGTCGCGCATTCGAGAAGCACGGCGATTGGCCGGCCTTTCCCAGGGGCAAGTCGCAAAGCTACTTGGTCTCCAGCGTCCCTCGGTTACCGAGATGGAGGCGGGTAATCGAGCCGTGGCTGCCGAAGAGCTTTCCAAACTCGCCGAGATATTTGACGTGAGCGTTGCGTGGCTACTTGGCGAGGGGACTACGCGGCTCGATGTGCACGACGATCGCCTTCAACTGGCGGCACGCGAACTCCAGAAGCTCAAGCCGAAGGATCTGGATCGGCTGCTCAGCATCCTGGCATCCATGCGGGATCAGGAGAGAAAGGCGTGACTGCCGCCACGCAAAATGACTTGGCCAAGCAGGCGCTCGAACGCTCGCTGGAGGTGCGTGAGGAGTACGGTTACGACTTCCGCTCACCTCTCTGCATCTACGAGCTCGCCGACCGCGCCGGGATCAAAGTCCAGTTCGTTGACGATATTAGCATGGAAGGCATCTATGCGGCTCTGGCCAAGCCGACGATCCTCATCTCGTCACTGCGTCCACTAGCGCGCCGTGCATTCACTTGCGCCCACGAACTCGGGCACCATTTTTTCGGGCATGGTACGACCATCGACAAACTCAAGGACGATGCCGACAAGGGTCATTTCTCACCAAATGAGTTTCTCGTTGACGCTTTCGCTGGGTTTTTGCTCATGCCGGCTCAGGCTATCAAGCGGGCCTTTGCATCCCGCAGCCTGGATCCCTCCTCGGCAACGCCCGAAGAGATTTACACCATCGCGTCGTCCTTCGGCGTGGGCTACGAGACCATCATTGGGCACCTTGCGCATTCGCTACGGTACATTGCGCCTGCGAGAGCGGATGTCTTGCGCAAGTCCAAACTGCCCAAGATTCGCGAGCGGATACTGGGATTCCCGGCTAACGATCACCTCGTGATTGCGGATCACCATCACGTCATCGGCACGCTGGACGCCGAAGTCGGTGCGCTCATTCTGCTGCCCAGCGATGCAGCTACCGATTCGGATCACATCGAGCCGTATACGGATGTCGCAGCTGGCCGGGTGTTTCGCGCTCTCCGTCCTGGGCTCGCACGTACGTCTGTTCCTGGAGCGGATTGGGGCGTAGTTGTTCGGGTGTCTCGCTTTCAATACGCCGGGCTAGCGAGATACCGCCATCTTGAGGAGACCGACGGTGAGTGATCCCATTCTTATCGATCAGCCGAATCTCTCGCGCGCATGGGCCGAGGCCTTCCTCACTGTGCGATCAACGTCAGGCCATCGTCTGGCCCCGCTCATGTTGAGCTTCCAAGGGTTTGATGACGGAGGGGTCATCGAAGAGCCAGCGATCCGATCCGCACTGGATGCCGTTATGGTGGACGCGGCGATGCAAAGGGTCCAGACTGTCGCCAACACGATCTTTCCCCAGGCGTTGTGGCGACAGGCCAAAGGCGACCGCATGGCGTTCTACGCCGCGTACCGGGAGAATCTGCCTGAGTACGTCGCCATGGAGCCGCACAAGAACCGGAGGGGGCTCTACTTCGGTCGACTCATCGCATATGGCCTCGATCACAAGACGGGAGAGCGGCTACCGCATGTTCCGGAGGACGCGATTCCGGAGGATGGGAACCAACTTGAGTTCATCATCCAGCGCTGCAAGAAGGGTGTGCGGGTCTCCGAGTTTCAGGCGTCCGTGTTCGACCCTGCGAGAGATCACACGAAAGCCGCACGACTGGGTTTCCCATGCCTTCAGCATGTGACCTTCGTTCCTTGCTTTGGTGATGGGACGCTCATGCTCAATGCGTTCTATGCGACGCAGCAACTGTTCGAGAAGGGCTACGGGAACTATCTCGGCCTCGCTCGCCTTGGTCTCTTCGTGGCAAACGAAGTCGGCCTCACGCTTACGCGAGTCACCTGTTTCGTCGGCGTCGAGAAAATGGAAGCCAAGCCGCATGAAGGTCCGCTCCTCGATGCCGTCGTCAAAGCGTGCGAGGCATCGCTGAGCCCCGCAACGCCCGCAGTCGGAGCACTGGCCTGATGCCCCGCCGCCCGATTTCAGGTCGCTTGCTCGTGCTTGAAGGGCCGGACGGCGTTGGAAAAACAACCCTGTGCCGAGCGCTGGCAGAGCACCTTCTGAACCAAGGGCACAATGTCCTACAACTGTCCTTTCCCGGAAAGCAGCCAGGCACAGTTGGGGAGTTGGTGTATCGGGTCCACCACGATGAGGGGCCTGTGCGAGTGGGAGACATTTCCGAGTTGGCAAAGCAGGCTCTTCATGTGGCTGCGCATATCGATGCGATTGATCGCCAGATAATGCCAGCCTTGGAGCAAGGAAAGGTGGTTCTCCTTGACCGCTTCTGGTGGTCAGCGTGGGTGTACGGGTTGATAGGCGGTTGCCATCGGCGCAGACTCCAAGCACTGATTGAAGCGGAGCGGTCAGCTTGGGGCAACGTGCGCCCCGCTCTGGCTGTGCTGGTTCGTCGGCCCGTCCCCATGAACCGTAACGAGCCCTTACCCTACTGGCACCGACTCGCGGACGAGTACGTTCGGCTTGCTGAGCGCGAACGCCGACTCTACCCCGTCGCAATCATCGACAACACAAACGCGCCTGCTGACACACTGGCGGTGCTTTGGAAGGAAGTCGTCGCCAAGTCCGACCTTGCTCGACGGCCGCACACGACCGCTTCGCGGGCGAAAGCGTCTCGAAAATCGCCCACCATAATCAGCCACATTTCGCCCCTGAAGCCGTCCGTCGCATACGACACGTATTGGCGATTCGCTGCTGAAAGGCAGGAGGTCTTCTTCCGCCGTCTCGAGGGTAAGCGGCGTCCCTGGACGGTCGATCCGATCATCACACAATACAAGTTCACTAATGCCTATCGCGCGTCTGACCGTGTCAGCCAATACCTTATCCGGAATGTGATCTACCGAAAGGATCTCCCATCGCAGCCAGATGAGGTGTTTTTTAGAATCATGCTGTTCAAACTGTTCAACAAGATCGAGACTTGGACGGCGCTTGAGGCAGCCTTGGGCCCACTCACCTTCGAGGATTACAGTTTTGACGAGTACGACAGGATACTCAGCCGCGCTATGGCCAAGGGCATTTCGATCTACTCTGCCGCGTACATCATGCCGTCTGGTGGACGCGAGCTTGGTCACGAACGAAAGCACCGCAATCACCTGGTATTGCTGGAGCGCATGCTGGGTGACGCGGTGCCGCGTCGGCTCGGTGAGTGCCGGAGCATGCAGCAGGCGTTTGAACTCCTGAAGTCGTACCCAGGGATTGGTGACTTCCTCGCCTACCAGTACGTCACCGATATCAACTACAGCGAACTCACTGACTTCCCTGAGTCCGACTTTGTCGTTCCAGGTCCCGGAGCCCTTGACGGAATCCGCAAGTGCTTTCTTGACTGTGGTGGGTTGAACGAGCCGGAGGTCATCAAGTTCATGGCTGACCGGCAAGAGCGCGAGTTTGAGCGGCTGGGCTTGACCTTTCGCTCGCTTTGGGGGCGCCGTTTGCAGCTCATCGACTGCCAGAATCTGTTCTGCGAGGTTGACAAGTACTCGCGCGTCCATCACCCGGAGATCGAGGGGCTGTCTGGTCGATCGCGCATCAAGCAGCGCCTTGATCCGAAGCCAACCCTCCCGACTCCGTGGTATCCACCAAAATGGGGACTCAACGAGCTGATTGGAGACTGGCAGCAGCAACGGGCTGCGGTTCCCCAGATCGAAACCCTCTATCCCATCGCACAACAGGAGTAAGCCATGGATCTTCATGAGTATCAGCGAAAGGCGCACCGAACCGAAAAGAAGGTCCATGCTGCCGGTTCCGACATCATGGTGCCAATCCTCGGCCTCGCGGGCGAGGTCGGCGAACTTCTGAACGAGTACAAGAAGAAGCTCCGCGATGGTGATGCGCATGAGCGCTTTCCTGATCGTGTGACGGAGGAACTCGGTGACATCCTCTGGTACGTTGCTGAGACGGCGACGAAATTTGGGCTCGACCTGAATCAGGTCGCAGAGCAGAACCTCCAAAAGACTCAAGCACGCTGGGGGGCAACCGATCAAGACGGGTTCCTCTTTGAGCCGAGAGCACGACCGTTCGACGCTGGCTTCCCAGAACATGAGCGCTTTCCGCGCCAGTTTGTTGCTGATTTCCGACCGTGGATTGAGAATGGTGCCGAGAAGACGCGCGTCTTCGTAGACGGCAAGCAAATGGGCGACCCCCTGACTGACAATGCCCATACCCCAGACGGTTATCGATTCCACGACGTGTTTCACCTGGCGTGCGCGGCCGTTCTTGGCTGGTCCCCGGTCATCCGGAAGCACCTTGAGCGGAAGCGGCGCAGTAATCCCAAGATCGACGAAGTAGAAGACGGTGGCCGGGCTATCGTTACCGAGGAAGGTATCTCGGCACTGGTCTTCGCATACGCTCGCGATCACAAATCGCTTGAGGGCGTAAAATCGGTTGACTACGACCTCTTGAAGGCTATCCGCATCATGACATCGAGCTTCGAGGTTGCAGTATGCACGACCGGAGAGTGGGAACGGGCGATCCTCATGGGATACGAGGTGTGGAAGCAGGTGGAACACAACCAGGGCGGCAAGGTTGAATTGGATCTCGACAAACGCTGCATCAAGTACCTTGGGATGGTGTAGGTCGAGTTCCTGCTGCAATGACACTCGCAATAGCGTACGTCCGCTCGTGCGATATGCTGGCGAACAGCGCCGTCACCCCCGCTTTCCTTGCCACCGCCAAGGCGCCTTTTGAGAGGATGATCGTCGGCGCACCGTTGTCCGAAGGTACAACTTCGACATCCTGCCACGAGACATCGCCAGCAAACCCAGTGCCCAGTGCCTTTGCGGCAGCCTCCTTCGCTGCCACTCTACCGGCAACAACTTGCGAGTCTGCGGCCCTTGTGCCGAGGGCGTCGATTTCCCGGCTCGTAAACCACCCGTAGAGGAAGTCATCGTCGCGGCGCAGCAACCTCGCAATCCGAGCGACATCCACAACGTCGATACCATGACCAAGAATCTCCATAGTACATCCTTGCCGACCTTACTAAATAGCTCTGCCGCCGCTTGGTGCCTTGGATGGGAGCAGGGGGAGCCCACTGTGCCTGCCGCCCGTTCCGGCTCGAAGATAGGCGGGCACTTGATGAAAGGGACGCAACCGCGAGTGCATCGAGAAAGTGTGCGCCATTGCGGGACTAGACCTCGTCCGCCGAAACGACCACGTTGAACGGCACGCCGAGCGTCTCGAAGTGCTTTTGCCCGCAGCGCACCTTGTCCGCCTCGCTGGTCCGCAGCTTCAGGAAATCCTTGGTCCCCTTCGTCTCGCGGACCAGATAGAGCGCTTCCCCGTCGTGCTTCACGATGGCCCAGTCCGGGTTGTACTTGCCGACAGGCGTGTCGATCTCGAACCAGTTGGGCAGCTTGACGAACAGCTTAATGTCGTCGCGCTGGTCCAGCTTGCGGGCGAATTCCCGTTCGATTTCAGAGTCATAGACGACGTACTCGTAGACGGAGTGGTTGACCTGGAGCGCGGTCAGATAGTTGATCAGCTCTTCGTTCTTGAAGAGCAGCATCTCCCACTCGGCGTCCGGCGCTTGGCCCCCGATCTTCTCGTACTTGATGCCGTCCACGAGCAGGCGATGCAGCTCGTGCTTGATGATCGCGGCCACAGCGTCCATGAAGCGCTGCGGGTCCACGAAGAACTCGGCGAGCCTGCCTGACTCCTTGAGAATCCGCACAAGTGTCGAGCGGGTCAGCTCCGTCTCGTTTTGGAGGTACGCGAGTACGTCGGGCACGGGCCGATGGGTGAACGTGACCTGCTCCTCGGCGGCGCTGATAGCGATGGCCGTGACCCCGCCGCGGACGACGCCCACCTGGCCGGCCGTCACGCGAATCTTCGCGGCCTCGATCTTGGGCATCTTCTTGATCCCGGCGACCGATACCCGGACCAGTTCCTCGGTCTGGAACTCGACGCGGTAGACGGTCTTGGGCTTGATCCGATCCCACAGGGCCATGAACTCGGGGCTGAGTTGGACCTCCTTGCGCAGCCGGTTCGGCCCCTCCTGTTTTTCCTTGCGGATGTGACGCTCGATCTGGTAGCTGGCGAGCAGGTCCACGACGGCCGGGGCGAGATCTTTATGCGGCTCGGGAAGTTCGATCTTGAAGTCCGGCCGCTTCGGGTCGAACGCCGGCTGCAAGCGCCCCTCGGCGTCGATCATCTTCTGGTCCACAAGCGCCTTCTTGATCGCCTCGGCCGCCTCGCGCCCGATGGGCCTCTCTTCGTCGTCAACCACCTGAACCAGCTTGGCAAAGGCCGTGATCGGCACCTTGCCAAATGTCACGCCGCAGTCCTCCTCGTATTCGGTCTGGAGCGCCCGGGCGAACTCCTCGTAACTCTCGTTGGCCATGACAAAGAGCTTGTTGATCGAGTCGTCGAAGACCCGCTGCCCGTGCTGGTTGACGGGCAAGCGCAGCCCGCGGCCGATCTCCTGGCGCTTCTTGAGCGCGGAGCGCGTCTCGTTCAGCGTGCAAATCTGAAACACGTTCGGATTGTCCCAACCCTCGCGCAGGGCCGAGTGGCTGAAGATGAACCGCAGCGGCTCATCTTCGGCGAGCAGCCGCTCCTTCTCCTTCATGATAAGGTTGTAAACCTCGTCGTCGGCCTGCGTGTCGCCGCGTGTATCTTTCCAGACCGGCTGCGTCTGCCCCTTCCTCGGCTTGTCGGCGGCGAAGTAACCGTCATGCAGCTTCTCGATCGGGTGCTTGAAGAGTGGAAGGTCCTTGTACCGGTCGTCCTTGGCAAACTCGGCAAGCGCAGCCTCGAACGCTTCGGCGAACTTACCCTTCACCGGCTGCCCACCGCCGCTGTAGTCGCGGTAGTTGGCCACGCGGTCGATGAAGAACAGGCTCAGCACCTTTACGCCGCGGCCGAGCAGTTGAAGCTCCTTCTCCAGGTGCTTCTTGACCGTGTGCTTGATCTGCGCCTGCCACACGTCGTCGCGGAGGCCGCCGATTTCCTCACCGAGCCGCATGACGCGGCCGCTGGTGAAGCGGATGTACTCGTTTTCCGGCTCGGCATTGATCTCGGCAATCTCGAAGCCCTGCCGGTAGGCGGCCCGCTCGTTGGAAAGCGTGAACAGGTCGGCTCCGTTCTTCACCGTGACTGATTTCTCCTTCGGGCCGTCCGGTGTCTGAACGTGGATGCGAAGTTTCGCCTTGATCCCGGTCTTGTAGTCGATCTTTTCAACGCGCACGAAGGCGTCATTGGCGCCGCCGTCGGCGACGGCGCTGCCCACCACGATCTGCTTTACGAGTCGAAGCTCGAACGCCCGCACGGGGTCCAGGCGATAGACGAGGTTGTAGGGGTTGCGATGCGTGGCTGAATAGCGCAGCGTACAGAGGGGATTCAGCGCCCGGATGGCCTCCTGCGCCCTTTCGGTGGAGTCCACGCTCTGCGGTTCGTCAATGATGACGATCGGTCGCGCCGCTTGCACGAACTCGATGGGTTGCCGGCCGGAGAGTCGGTCGCTCTCCTTGTAGATGACGTTGCTCTTCTGCTCAGCCTCGGTGCCGGTGAAGTTCTTGCGGAAGGCGTCGATGTTGATGACGAGAATCTGGAGCGTGTTGCTGACGGCGAACTGCCGCAGGCGATTGACTTTCTTGGCGTCGTAGACGAAGTGCTCGAAGGGGAGGTTGTTGTAGAGCGCCCGGAAGTGTTCTGCCGTGATCTCGATGTTCTTGAGCACCCCCTCGCGGATGGCGACGCTCGGCACGACGATGATGAACTTCTGAAAGCCGTAGCGGCGCGATAGCTCGAAGATCGTGCGCAGGTAGACGTACGTCTTGCCCGTACCGGTCTCCATTTCGACCGAAAAGTGCGGACAGGTCCGGGCGGCGTTGGCCGGGGCGTCGAACAGATCCCACGCCTCCAGCGGCGCAGCCGGGTCAACGATCTCGATGTCATTGCGAGCCTGGACGGCACGGGTGTTGGCCAACAGCGTGTCGGCCGAAAGGAGCATCTGATTGCCGACGCCAAGCTCGGTCCGCTCCTGACCGGCGAACATCTCGCCCCAGTCGCCCATTTGGATGACCGAGTACTCCGGCGCGCCCTGCGGCTGACCGTCGAACAAGTACGTGACAGCGTCGATCGCGTCGAGCTGGTACGGCTGGTTGGCGTCGAACTGGAGTTTCACGGCGTGGCCCCCCGATGTTGCGCAAGGAATCCACGGCCTTTCTCGGTCAGGCGGTACTTCTGCAGTCGGCTCTTGGGCTTGTCTGGAATGGTCATTTCGATCAAGCCCTGCGCGATGGCGGGCTGCTGGTAGAACTCCCGGAAGTGCTTCTCGTCCGTCAGCCCCAGCTTCGCCTGAATCTCCCGACGCCCCATGTCCCCTTTGAGGACCGTCAGCATCTTCCTGACTTCGGGGGTCACTTCGGGGGTCACTTCGGGGGCGACATCGGGGGTCGTCTTTCGGGCCGCGGTCGCAATCGGCACGATGACGGTGAACATCTCCCCGTCCTCGAAGACCGGCTTGCCCGCGCCGGGCGCGTAGAGCGGCAGGTAGTGATTGACCCGCCGGACGCCGGAGCCGAGCTCGTCGTACCGCCCCAACTGGAGCATGAACTTGCAGATGGTCGGATTCTTCGGATACGGCGTGAAGCGGTTCGGGTCGATGCGGCCGAAGTAGTGCGGCACATTGGGGTTTTTGAACTCCACGCGGTCAGCGTAGATGATCATCGTGGCCGGTGCGGCGCTGGTGTATTCGCGGTGGGCGATGATGTTGGCCACCAACTCGCGGAAGATGACGGTGCGGAGGCTGATGCTCGTCACGCCCTCCTGATAGAAGGGATCGTTGAGGTGCTTCTCGACGAACCCCATGAGCTGGTCGAAGGCGTCGATCAGGTTCGTGCGGACGATGAGCCGGTCGTCGTAACGCTCCGTGTCCTTGCGCCTCAGCAGCGCATCGAATTTGTAGCCCGGCACAAGCTCCTGAATCGTCGTGTCCAACCCGAACATCAAGCCTGCTGCGAGGTTGAAGGCGGGCTTGCCGGTGTCGGGGTCTTTGCGGACGAAGCCCGCGACTTTCAGCAACTCCTCCGGCGGTAGACCGGCCCAGGGGTGCTTCGGCTGGCGGGTCAGCATCAGCCGCCTGGCCTTCTCGAACAGGGCGGGATCGAAGTCCGCTATTCCCAGGTGGGGAAACACCTTCTGCTCGGTGAAAATACCGAGCTTGCGATTGAGAAGGCCAGCGAGCTGATTCACGCCTTTGACGCGGTAATCGCCGTCCTCGCTGCGGAGGAATACGGCGCCCGTCGTCTCATGCACCTGCGAACTGGCCGGAACCTGCACCTTGATGACCCATTTGCCGGCCACCTGCTCTTCCTGGGGAAACAGGAGATAGGGCGGGTCGAGCTTCTGCGGGTTGTTGGAGAGATTGGCGATGTCGGCCTTCAATCGTTCGACGGCCGTCGGGTCAACCCCCGACACCTCGCCGTCATCCTCGACGCCGAGAAGGATCAGGCCGCCGTCCATGTTGAGAAACGCGCAGATCGTCTCAAAGAGGTTCGACGGCAACCTGTCGGTTGCTCGCTTGAACTCCAATGAGATTCCCTCGGCGGTTCCGAAGGGGCGGCTGGTTGTTCCTGCTCTCGGCATGGCGTTGCTCATCTCCCTCACACGGTCTTGAAGCTGGTGACGCCCTTGGTGCGGAACGTCTGCACGGCATTGGCCTTGAGCTGGTCGTTCTTGGCGAACCCGGCATCGAGCAGGACGACACGCTCCGGCTTGGCGTCGGCGATGGCGCGGATCAGCTCCAGCGTCAGTTCCCGCTCGAGGCAGATCATCAGCACGCCGCCGGCGACGGAGTAGACGGTCTTACCCGCCAATGTCTTCTTCTCGACGGGGGTCGTCAGCGGGAAGCCGCTCTTGAGCAGGAGTTCGTAGAGGATGTCGTCGGCGGAACGGCCGTCGCGGATGTGATCGACATGGAGCTCAAGCTGCTTCTCCAGCGCCCCGGCCTCGTGCTCGACGCGAGCATCCCACTCGGTGAAGTTCGATTCGGCGAGCTTGTAGACGCGAAAGCCGCGATCCGGAGTCGAGCCGCCGCTCATGTCGAGCTTGTCGGCCTCCTCGTCGTTCAACTTCTTGATGACGCGGCGGACGCGCTCTTTGCAGATGTCGGCGATGGTCTTGAAACCGGCCTTTGCTGCTGGACTGTCTGGGTCGCATGCTTCCGGCAATTGCACGAGAATAAATCGTCTTGTGCCACCGTCCTCCTGATTGGCGTTGAGAACGGCATGGGCGGTGGCGCCAGAGCCAGCAAAGAAATCCATGACAATGTCGTTCTTGCCTGAGCCAAGTTCGATCATCCGCCGGATGAGGCGCACCGGCTTGGGTGTGCTGAAGATCTTGGGGCCGATCAGCTCTGCCGTTTCCTTTTGCCCTTCGTCGTTGTGACCAACCTCTTGAAAGGTCCACCAAGTGGATGGCACCACACCATCCTGTATCTCTGAAAGAAACCGCTTCAATCGCGGGCGTTTGTAGCCTTGATCCGGCCCCCAGTAAAGCCGTCCCTCCGCCTCGATCTGTTGATGTCTCTCACGCGAGTAGCGCCATACAGCGCTTTCTTCCGGCCACACTTCCTCACCCGTCTTCGGATGACGAATTGCGTACCACAGCGTTGGACGCTCTTGGCGTGACTTGTTGCTGATGTAGTTGTCTGAACTCCAGGGGCCGCGAGGATCGTTGTCGGGATTCGTATATCGCTGCGTTTGTTTTTCTGTTCTCGGTAGCAGGTTGCGCTCAAAGTGCTCGGAGCGCCGGAAGACGAGAACATGGTCGTGCATAGGTGCAATACCGGGATCGTCGTTAGACACGGCGTATTTTTTCTGCCACACGACATTTGCAACGAAGTTCTCCTCCCCAAAGACCTCGTTGGCAATCTTCTTCAGATTGTCAGCCTCTGTATCGTCGATCGTGATGAAGATCACGCCATCGTCGCGCAGCAAGTTCCTTGCCAAGTACAGCCGCGGGTACATCATGTTCATCCACTTGGAATGGAAGCGTCCGTCGGCGTCGGTGTTCGTGCCGAACCTGCGACCTTCCGCATCGACCTGGCCGGTGTACTCAAGGTAGGTCCGCAGCGACTCGGCGTAGTCGTCCGGGTAGATGAAGTCGTTGCCGGTGTTGTACGGCGGGTCGATGTAGATCATCTTGACCTTGCCGAGATACGACTTCTGCAAGAGCTTGAGCACCTCCAGGTTGTCGCCCTCGACGATGAGGTTCTCCGTTGTGTCGAAGTTGACGCTCTCCTCGGGGCAGGGGCGGAGCGTGGCGACGCTGGGCGTTTGGATCGTCCTGAAGCACTCGGCCTTGCCCGGCCAGTTCATTCCGTAGCGCTCCTTGCCCACGTCCCTCGGTGCGGATCTCCGGGAACAGGCGCAGCAACTCCGCCATCCTGTCGGCGGCGATGTCGTGCGAGCGGAGGTCAAGTTTTTCGGGTTCGGTCATCGGTTTTCAGCCTATCTGTCGGTTGTCGTCTGCTCATGCTCCATCGAGTACGAATCGGGCGCGCTCACGGCGGAGCATTTCAAAGGGATTCATGAACGTCACGCCGACGCCCAAACAGACGCTCGGAATCTTGACGACGTGAATCGAGTTGTTCGGTCGCTCGTGAGTGACGACGGTATGCTGCCCGGCAAGAGCTTGAGCAACGAGGTAGTAATCCGCGACTTGCAGGAACGTGTTCTTAGCCGCGGGGCTGTAGGTTGCCTGCCCGTTCACCCATGTCGTGACCGTGTTGAACGCGGGCAACGTGGCCGCGTCGGGCCTCAGGAAGAATCCGTCGCCCAGCGTGTCGGCCCACTGCGCCAGTTCGTCCTGGCCGATCGACAACTCATCGCCCACTTTCTCAATGCTGAACAGGGTGCCGGCGCGATGAGCGCGAACGATCCAGTCCCAGAAGGCCGGGCAAAAGTCGAAGCCGTAATGCAGCCGCTTGGCGCTGATGAACACATTGGCGTCGAGGAGATAGGCCATCAGGCGTCCACCCCCAGGCTCACGCCCAGTTCATGAAACGTGGACATCTTCTTGAAGCCGAGCAGGCGGAAGGCTTCAGTGAAGGACGAGCGGCCTTCCAATGCCGCGCTGACGACGGCGCGTGCGAATCGCTTGCCGACGCGTGCCGCGGTCGTGAGGTAGAAGTCGCCGCCACTGGATCGAGCGATTTGGCGCAAGCGCGAGAGTTCGGCCTCGTATTCGGCCCAAAGCTGTTCGCGAGTGAGTCCACCGGCATCGTGTATGCGCCGCAGGATGACAAGCGTGCTGACTTTGAACGCGCGAGCGAGCCGGGGGACTTCCTCCTGGAGGTTGGCGTGAGGCTGATACTCCCGGCGCAGCGCCGTAAGCGGAACCAGCAATTCCGCCGCGACGCGATTGCACCAGATTTCCACGTCGTGCGACGGGGTGGTAACGGGGCCAACGTCGGAAAGACCCGTTTCGGCAAGCCACAGGTGAACCAGCTCGTGGGCGAGCGTGAACATCTGCGCTGCCTTGGTGTCGGCGCCGTTTATAAAAACCAAGGGGGCGAGCGGGTCGGAGAGTGCAAAGCCCCGGAACTCCGCAGGGTCGAGTTTGCGGCGGTTGTTGCTGCCGACGACGCCGTTGACCATGACGAGGATGCCGAGCGCGTCCGCCTGCTCGATGAACCGGCGAAGGGCTTCGGTCCAGGTTCCAATCTGCCGACGCTCTTCAATGCTGAATCCGAGGGCGCTGCGAATGCGCTCAGCGGTAGCCACAACGTCATCGGTCCGGCTGACGGAACCGATGAAGGGCAGCGGCTGCTCGCCGGTCATTCGGCAGTATTCGCGATACCACTCCTGCCGCTGCTGGCACACATAGATCGTGTCCAGCAGATTCGGCGTGGGCTGCTCAATGAGTTCGTTGCCGATCGTGCGGAAGTCCGGGATCGGAACCTGCTCCACTGGCGGCTCCGCTAGAAAGAAGTATCCGAATGGGGTGTGCGTGGCCAGGGCGAACGTCTCTAATTGCTTGAGTGTCGGTTCGGCCTCACCCCGTTGCCACGCTTCGAGCTTCGGGAATCGCTTGGAGAGCGCGGCTGCGCCGTAGCCGGCGCGATCGCAGGCCCATTGGATCAGCTCAGGTCTGACCTGTACTCGCGTCATTTCCTGCGTCCCTTCATCAAGTGCGTCTTCGCGGTTGTGCGGCGCTTGCGAGCCGGCGGCGAATGCCGGCCGCTTTCGGCTGCGAGTGTGTCAAATGCCTCCAACCGTCCGGCGGCGAGTCCTCTACGCTTCCTCTTTACCATTGCCAGAATGTCGGCGACAAGCTCCTTGTACTGTGGCACGTCCGCCAAGTCCTTTGTCTGCTGGACTCGCCTTGCGAATTTGCTCATGCGACCCTCCAGCGAAGGGTGAACAACTCGGTGCATTCGGTTTTCTGCTCCAATTGACGGCCGATCTCATCGAGCAGAGCGTCCTTCTGCCGATCCACGTCGCGGCTGGCGGCGTCGTAAGCGCGCCATGCCTCATCGCGCTTGGTTTCGAGGGTGCGCAGCTTGCGCTGAAGTTCGAGCTTTTCCGGCAGGTTGGGGGCGAGCCGGGCGGCTTTCTTGGTCTCCTTGATGTTGGCGTCCAGTTCGTCAAGTTCGGCCTTGAGCGCCGTACGCCGGTCCTCAGCCCACCGGTCGAGCTTGTCCATCTCCGTGTCGAACCACTGACCGCTCTTGGTTGCCAGCGTGGCAAGCAGCTCGTTCTGGCGGCGCCTGAACGCCTCTGAAAGTGTCGCGTGAACATCAGTCGGGACCGTGATCGGGCCGTTCGCGGCACCGAGCAGATCGAAAAACCGCCGGCACTGGGCGTCGTCCAGGATCCCGCCGGCGTCCGTCACTCCGGCGAGCATGACGTGCTCTTCCACATCCAGGGACTGGACCGTCAGGCGAAAGCACGAAAGCCAGCCGCCAGCGCCGACCAGCGGCTCCAGGATGGCGATGTTCTTTCCGCTCTCGGTGTAGTTGAAGGTCACCTCCGCCGGCCCGACAGAGAGGGCTTTCGCCTGCGCAAGGATTCGTTGGGCGAGCGGATGCCCCACGCGGTAGGTGTTGGCGTCTTCGACGTGCTTGCCGAGCCGATAGGGGCCGGGGTGGATCGCTTCACCGGCGAACGGGTTCTGCGTCAGGTAGAAGCTGTATTCGTTCTCGTCGAACTTCGCAAAGCCGTTGAGCAGGTGGCGAGTGAGCAGCCAGAGCCGTTCGTTGAAACGGTCCAGGAGCCCGGTGGACTGGATGCGGACCTTCTCGACGACCTCCTGGTCAAAGTTGTCGAGCAGTTTCTCGCGGGCATCCTGCTGCCCGGCGGCGATTTCCGCGTCAAGTTCCTGTTGAAGTTGGTCGAACTCGAACTCGATTTGCTGCGGCGTGCGGCACTTCTGGTAGATCGAGGCGATGCGTTTCTCGAAGTCCACGCCGGACTCGACGGCGCCGAGCACTTCGTCGCTCGCCCCGAACACGCCGTTGAAGAGGCGGAACTTCTCGTCGAGCAGTTGGTAGACGCGCTGGTCGGCGGCGTTGGCTTTATTCAGGAAGTTGACGACGACCACGTCGAACTTCTGGCCGTAGCGGTGGCACCGGCCGATGCGCTGCTCGATGCGCTGGGGGTTCCAGGGGAGGTCGTAGTTGACGACGAGGTTGCAGAACTGGAGGTTGATGCCCTCGGCGGCCGCTTCGGTGGCAATCATGATTGACGCTTCGTCGCGGAAGTATTCGACCAGGGCGGCGCGCATGTCCGCCCCCGGCGAGCCGGAAACGCGGTCGGTTCCCTTGTGGCGCTCCAGCCAGCGGTGGTAGATGTCCTTCGATTGCGGGTCGCTGTTGGTGCCGTTGAACACCATGACCTTTCCGGCGAACTCGGTCTGTTGAAGCAGGCGGAAGAGGTATTCCTGGGTGCGGCGGGATTCGGTGAAGATCAGCGCCTTCTGCTGGATCGCCGATTCGCCTTCGCGGGCTTTGGCGGCGGCGGCGAAGCCACGGCGAAGCGCCGTGAGCAGCACCTCCCCCTTGGAGTTCTTCGCGATCGACTTGGCCAGCGCATGAAACTCTCGGAGCTTTGCCATCTCCTTGCGCATGTCAGCGAGCTGCTCGGGGGTGTATTCCGGTTTCGCCGACGGTTCACCTTCGTCTTCGTCTGGCTCCCACTCGTCTGCGAGCTCGTCGATTTCCTCCCAATCGTCAATGAGTTGCTCAGGCGGCGCATCAATCGCCTCCGCCTCGCGCGCTGCCGTCTCCAGCTTGACCGCGAGACCGTTCAGCGTGTCGGAGATCGCGTAGGTCGAAGAGGCGAGCAGTTTGCGCAAGATGAGCGTCATGAGCGAGCGCTGACTGGCCGGCAGCGCGTAGAGCGTCGGCTGCTGGAGGTACTCCGTCACGAGGTCATAGAGCCGTTGCTCCTCGGGCGTGGGCACGAACTCCTGCACGATGGCGTGCCGGTTGGTGTACCTGACGTACTCCAGAACCTGCTTTCGGAGCGTGCGCTTGCAAATCGGCTTGAGCCGCTCCTTCAGGTCGCTGAAGTCCTCGTCGTTTCCAAGCCGAGTGAAGCGCGATCGGTACGTCTTGATATCTCCGAAGGAGTACTCGTCGATGATGCTGACCAGGCCGTACAGTTCCAACAGCGAGTTTTGCAGCGGCGTCGCGGTGAGCAGCACCTTTCGGAACGGCGCGACGGACTGCTTGATGGCGTTGGCAATCTTGTTGGTCGGTTTGTACACGTTGCGGAGCCGATGGGCTTCGTCGATCACGACCAGATCCCAAGGCGTCTGCCGAACGTAGGGCTCCATCTTTCGTGCGAACTGGTAGGAGCACACGATGACGGCATCCTGCCGAAAGGGATTGAGGTTCCCGGCGCGGACACACTCATTGAACGTTCGAGCCTCCAGAATCACGGACGGCAGGAAGAACTTGTCAGCAAGCTCCTGGCTCCACTGCTTGCGGAGGTTGGCCGGTGCGACGACGAGCAAGCGCCGACGTTGTTCGGCCCACTTCTGCGCGATGAGCAGGCCGGCCTCGATGGTCTTGCCGAGACCGACCTCGTCGGCAAGGATCGCTCCACGGGAGAGCGGGTTGCGGAACGCGAAGAGCGCCGCCTCGATCTGGTGCGGGTTCAGGTCCACCTGCGCGTCGGACAGCACGGCCGTGAGCTTCTCGACGCTGTCGGACGCGCAGCGCCGTGTCAGCTCGTGGGCGATGTATTTCGCGTGATAGTCCGTCATGAGCCGCGCGCCTCCGTCGAGTCGCCGTGGGCGCGGGGATTGTGGTTTGCACGCCCAAGCACGTACCGCCATCCGTTGGGTCCCCGCTCGGCCCGGATGTCGTGGCCACGTTGCCGAAGCGCGGTCACGTCGCGCGAGACGGTCGGGATGGACACGCCGAGTTCCTCGGCCATGCGCGGCGTTGAATAGCTGCCCTTGCGGATCATGCCGAGCACGGCTTCCAGTCGGCGTTCAATTTCGAGGGATCGTTCGTACAGCATCCGCGGGGCCTCCTGACCGCCGCTACCTGTCTATCGGAGCATGATAGACATGTCAACGCCGGAGTTGGCTGGCCGTGGCCGGGCGACCCGGTGCGACGGCCTGGCCGGATGCGTCCCGCGACTCTCCCACGCAATCGGAACATCGAGAAGACACTGCGAATCCGGGCACTTGCCGGTGCCGGACGCGGGTCGGATTGCGGGAGGGATTGCGGGTCGGCTGACTCAGTTCCGCAATCGGCAGCCGTCGATCGAGGTGAGGTTTTGGGTCGGAATTGGGTTTTGGCGCGACTCCCCGACCCAAATGGCCGTGCCGTAACTCCCTGAAAAGACGGCATTTCCGGTGCGTGCCTCGGTCGGATTCGGGTCAGGATTTGGGTTATTGCGCGACTCCCTGAGCCAATCCCGCAGAGCACCCCGGCGGCCACCCGCCGGGGTGCGGACGCCGGGTCAGGCGGCTTCCGCCGGCTCAGCGGCGGCGCCGTGGACGGCCGCGATGATCTCGGCGGCGGTCTTCTGGATGCGGTCGAGGGAGGCGGCCAGCGTTTCGGCCTTGCCGTCGAAGAGCTGGATGTAGTCGCTGGCGGCGGTGCCGGTCTCCAGGCCGATCGCCTGGCAGACGACGAAGGCGACCGCCTCGGCCTCGGTCTCGCGGACGGTTTTGCTGGCCGGGCGGTCCTCGCCCCGGTGGAGCAGCTCGTGGGCCAGCTCATGCGCGAGGACGGAGAACTCGACGGCCGGCTCCAGGTCGGGGCGGATGCTGATGCGGCCGCCGCGAGAGACGCCGAGGGCATCGTGGGGCACGTCGATGTGGTCAAGCGTGATGCCGCGCTCGCCGACGAGCGCCTTGAGGCGGTCGGTGTGGTGGCGCGGGTCGCCGTTGACGCGCGCCGGCTCGGGCAGCGGCTCGCCGTCGGTCTGCGACACGTCGAAGACGTAGACACCGCGGAAACGCAGCACCGGCTTTGATTCTTCGGCGCCGTCGTCGGCCTGCTCGTCGCGCTTGCGGATGAGCATCGGGGCGATGATGACGATGCCCTTCTCGCCCTTCTTGACGAAGCGGCCCATCTGCCGCCAGGTGTGGAAGCCGGCGACGTGCGTGGCATCGGGACGCTGCGAGAGGATCATCAGCACGTTCCCGAAGCTGTACTTGTGGAACTTGGCCAGCATGGCGAGGTAGCGGGTGAGCGCTTCGCTCTTGCCGTGCGCGAGCGCGTCGGCGAGTTGTTCGAGGGCCTGGTCGGCGATCTTCTTTGCATGTTCGGCTTTCATGGTTCTGCTCCTTGTCGGGCCCCGCGACGTGCGGTCCCTTCGCCAGGCACGAGGGACCACGTCGGGGGTGACAAGGAGCAAGCGGCGCGAAGGCCGGCGGCACGCCGGAGAGTCCCGCGTCAGCGGAGCAGGCCGAATGACGGAGCGCACCCGCAGGGCGCCCTGCGGCGACGGCGTGAGGCGTGCAAGACTCGGAGGCGGGAAGCGAAGCGGTGACGGCCGGGAGCGCCGCGGATGAAAGCCAGGACAAGCAGAATCGCGTGCGGGCTACGTCAACGCCGATGAAAGGTCACAGTGATTGCACGCGGCCGGTGCTGGCGTGCTCATGGTCAGGAGCGTCATGTGGGTCTGCACCCACTGCCTGACGCGAGTTGTGACGCATCTCTGGAAGTGGACGCAATACCATGGATGGAACTGGTTGTTATGTACCGGCTGCTGGTGAAGCTGGTGTGATGACTGCACCGCTGGCGCGGCATCAGCCTTTCGAGTGGTGAGCACAGTGTCGTGTCATCAAGACAACGGCGAAGCTTACCGGCGAAGTTCATGGCGGCGGAAGTCATCTCCTAAGAAATCGAACTTGCGCTCGAAGAGCGCGGCGAGCTTCTCGCTTGCAGTTGCAAACAGGATCTGTCTACCGCCCACTAAAGCAAGCTCGCGCAAGTAGTCCAGAAACGACAGCGCATTCAGATCATCGACATGGGCGATCGGGTCGTCGATCAAAACCACAGGCGGGGCCACTCGAAGCTGTGCATTCTGAGCTAAGAAAATCGACAGGGCAAAGGCGGCGCGTTGACCGGTGCTGATCTCACTCAGCGTAGCCTCGGCTGCTCCATTCTTTCTGACGAGCGTGCAAAGACGCCCCCCAAGTCCTGAGAACTCTGCGGGCGCGTGGATACGGCCAAAGATCGCCTCGATCTGCGCACGGTTCCGCTTGAGCGCCGCTTCCATCGCGCCGGTCAGAGAGTGCTTCTGCTGGATGACCTCCAGAGCCTTGTCAGCTTTGACAAACCGCTCAATGCGGAGGCTCACTTCCGCCAGTTGTTTAGCGAGTTGCTCCCTCCGCTTTGTGGAGTCCGCGACAATGGTCTTCGCCTGCTGCTCCCTGCCAACCGCGGCTTGGAACTCCGCTGCGACTTTGCGGATTGAATCGGTCTCAACTACCAGCTCAGAAAGCGGTCTGTCTCCCGGCCAGGGAAACGACTTGAGCAGAGTGCCGAGTTTCTCCCGAAGGCTGTCTGCAACCGCGCGGCGCTCCTTGAGTTGGGATATGGCTACCTTCGGGCCCTCTGCATTGGATTCCCGCAATCCCAAGCTTGCCTCAAGTGCTCGCCGAAGTGTGTCGGCATTCGCCCGTTCCTTCTCCAGCGCTTTGGCGGTGTTCGCTTGTTCCCGCTCAATCGTGGCGCGCACTTGGTCGATATTTTGCTTCGTCCAATCGGGCAGAGCGTAGCCAGACTCGCGCAAGCCGGCGAGGAGTTGATCCAACCTGGCAACGGGTAGGCCTTGGGATTCCAGAGCTTCAAGTTCCTTATTCAATGCCTCAAGTCGTTGCTGTGCCTCGACAAGCGCCTGCCGTGCTCCATTGATCTTCGACAGTGCGGCCACGACAGTGACCTCTCTATCGATCGCTGCCCGCTCGCAGAACTTCCCGAGCCACGCTGACGCATTCTCAACGACCATGGCTTCGCGCAGTGCCTCTTCGCGCTGCCGCAACTGCGACAGCAAAGCCTGTCCGCGAGCTTCGACGTGCTGATCCACGCCAAGCTGCATGTGCTTGGCCAATTCTCCCGGGGCGAACTGAGTATGGCACAGGGGACACTCTTCGGATAGAGGACTGTCCTTGAGGATCTGGGCTGCGATGTCGCGAAGCTGTTGCGCCAGGTTGACTGAGTGATCGCGAAGCTGTCTGAAGTTTGCGTGTTCTTCCTTCGCGGCGTTCACTGCTTTCTGTGCAGCCACGCGTGCTTCCTTGGAAGCCGCGGTGAGTGCGACAACTGACGCCTCAGGGTGGCTCTTCGCGAGTACGGTCAAAAACGCGTCGGCACAGCCGGCTAGCAATCCGCCATTGGATGTCACGGTGTTCTGCAGCGTGCGAAGTTCCTCCGCGCGAGTGGGCAGGCCGGCGTCTACCATGCGCGCCGCCTCAGTTATCAACGTCAAGGCGCTCTGGACACGGCGGGCCGTATCTACGAGTCTCCGTTCCTTCTTTCGATGCTCATCCAGGCGCTCCATCTCTGCTTCGACCCTGTCGCATGTCTTCGTCGCGTCGCCGCTGTATTTCTTCAGTCTGTCCACTGAAACGGGAGCTTCCGCCCATTCAAACGCGGCAGCCTGCAGGGCGAGCGATTCAAGTTCCGGAAGAGATTCGAGAAGCAGTTCGGGATACGCGGATCTGTCCTTGCTGGGCACAGGCCATTTGAGACGGCGCACCATCTCCTCGATCCGCGTGAGTATCGCGTCGGATTCCTGCTTGACACCTGCCGACTCCTTGAGACGAGCGTCAAGCGTGTCTAGCTCGCTCTTGATTTGGGCTTCAAGAGGCCGCAGTTCGCGGAGCTTGGCTGTAGTGGCGTCATGTACTCGCTCGATCTCACGCCACGTCTTGGACGCCTCAGACCCCACGAGCAGATTGGAGAGATTGTCTTCAAGCCGTGCCGTCGATTCCGCGAGGCCCACTGCGGCATCGGTATCGAGAAAGTTGAACAGTCCAAAGCTCATGAAGAGATTGTTCGTCTTGATCTCTGATTGACCGTACCACTTCAGGTTCCGTTCTCTGAAGATCTTCTGAGGTCGTGAGCGCGTCGCAGTCTCCTTGCTGCCGTCCGCGAATACGGCGGCGATGCTGTACGCATCGTTCGCGTCAGGATTGCGCTTGTTCCGTCCACAATACAGAAGCTCGATGGCTTCAAGGAGTGAGGTCTTCCCTGAACCGTTGGCGCCCACGACAAGAGTTACCTTGCCAAAGTCAAAGCTGCGCTGCTGAGGAAAATCACGGAACTTCGCAAGCTGAAGTGATTTCAGAAACGGCAGCGGGCTGACGGATGAATGCGGTGGTCGCGCCTTGGGTTGGGGCGACGCTGTACTGGATGCCGCCTCAATCAGTGACAAGCGACTGGGAAGGGATTTGTCGCTCAGTACCACCTTATCAAGACCAGCCTCCGTCAGCTTTGCGAGCCACACCGAGTGGATGCTGGCTTCTGGCAGTGCGTCCGGCGATGCCGACGGAGGAGCCTCGAACGCAGCATCCAGCTCGCTTTCAGCAATGACGAACTTGCGAGCATAGGTGCGATCTAGCTCTATCAATTGTTTGGCCTGTTCAACCGAACCGGTGCGAGCGAGCTCGTCGCTGACCACAAAATAGAGATAGTTGCTCCATTGCAGGCTCTTCCTGCCATCAAAGTACCGCTTGCCTATCACGCGATCCTGATAGTCCGTTATCGCCTCGCGTGTAGCAGGTAGATTCGCGCTGATATCGATGTAGTAGATGGCGTATGGGTGGCCATTCGATCTACGCGTGAAACGGATAACGCTGTCTTCCACCTGTTCTGCATCCGGGAAGCGATGAGCAAGTCTCTCGCGCAGTTGGCCAATATCGAGCATCAGAACGTCCTCGCGATGTCAAATTCCGAAGCAGATCGAGGCTCGTCGATTCTCAGGTAGCGAGAGCGGTCGAATAACCGGAGTGCTCCATCGTCCTGGCGATACCAGAGGTGAAGCCGCTGCCGGGCTTCAATTGCTGCGTCTGGATCGGGTGACGCCCTGTGAAGATATTCGGCCATCCGCTTCCCGACCGACTCGATCTCGACATCGCTGGCGTCTTCACCCATATAGATAGCTGTAGCTCGCCGGCCGGCTGACGATATGACGTTCTGATGCGGAGCCCAATCAAGACGGAAGCCGTTCTTGAGATCGTCAAGCGCGGGCGGTAGGTGGTCGGGCGTATTCAGGATGTCCCATAGCCGTCTGCATCGCCTGAGGCGCCGTACACGAAACGTCTGGGCGCTGTGATCGTTGTCTTGGCAGAAGGTCATGCGTCGTATGACTTCCGATGTCTCGATGCCGCAAGAGTCAAGTTGTCTGAGGTGATACCAATTGGCGTTAGTGCCGATACTTCCAGCGCACAGAGCTAGAACACGCTCGGCATTAAACGGGTTGACATCTGCCAGGTGGGCGATGTCGTGTTGCGCGTTACCGCTTTCCGCGACAACTGTCGCGAAGCCGTCTGTGGGGCCGGGATGATGCACCCAGGCCGATGCATGGTTATCCCAGGTGTGCATTGCAGTGAGTTGAGGTCCGCGCCGTCGAGAGAGTGAGGCGGTTACGCCGCGATGCACGACTTTGCTCGCCGTGACAAAATAGGCAGCCGGCTCGTAGTTGAAGAACATCGCGTGGGATCGCATTGCCTGAAACCACGTATAGTACAGGCCGTTGCGATGGTTGAGTGACAGGGTCGTGTCCGGCTCGTCAAATGTGTCCGGGAGATACCATGCTGAGCCGGAAATGTTGTTCCAGCAATGGGTGGCGCCGCCGCATGCTTCTCGTACATCTTTCGCCCAATTGAGACAGAGTATTTCGGTAGCGCCTCCACGGAATCGGAAGAGCCGATCACGGTACTGCCGGTACTGATGTTGACGTGGTTGCCGGTTGAGCTGAATGTGAAGTACAAGGGCTCGGTCATAGACCTGTGCAGCCTCGGGGTCCAGGAACTCAAACGCATCCGAGCAAATCAGAGAAAGCAGGCGTGGATTTCCGGAATCGCCGCCGAACTGGTAGACGCGGGTTCCCCGCTGCATTCCATTGACCTCGAAGTGGCCGTCGTCCCCCATCGGGCAGGTCTTGAACTGGACAAGCAGGACCACCCTGCTTGCACCGCTGGGCTTCGTCGGAGGTGCAACAAACACGTATGCGAGTGGATCGACAAACCGGTGGTCGTCGGCCTGAAGTGCCTCAAAGAGAACAGTGGCATGAGGAGCAAGAGTCTGCTTCAAAGCCTCAAGCTCGGTGTATCTGATGCTTTCGCAACCAAGTGCCCAAAGCGAACCGTCCGAAGGGGTGCAGCCCGTCTGAAGTGCCTCCGACAAAGTCTCCCACGGCATTGAGTACTCAGGTGTGACCGCGAGTGCGACGTTGTTGGTGCGAGCATCATTCAAGAAACCTCGGAACTGGCTGTGTGCAAGCGCACGGTCCTGATGGCGCACACCGGCGGGACTGGCCTCGATGTGTCCTTCTGGTTGCAGGAGAAGCACAGTGTAGTTGTCGACGTTGGGAATCAGCGCGCGGAGTGTCGGTGGGCCTAGTCCGGCGGGAGTGAGCAGGCTATTGACGGACTGGATTTGCACTGGTCGCGTTGCCTCCTATTTCGAGCCTTGTTCAGTGCTGCGTTCAGTCCACATACTGTCCGTCACTACTCTCAAGCATTCTCAAATCCAGCCCCTCAATCTCCTGCAGCGTCTTCCCTGCGATGCCCTGAAGGTCGCCGTACATGCCGGCGGTGGATTCGATGACGCCGCGAATCTGCTCCTCGCGCTTTGCCCAGAGGCGCGTCATGGTCTTGCGCTCCCTTTCCAGGTCCTCCTGCATGTCGGTGAACTTCTCGACTATGGCCTGAACGCGGTGGCGAAAGCGTGGACCGGTGAGGTACTGGTAAACAAGCTCCATCTTCGTTTGCTGTCCCTCGCTGGCGGTCCGAGTCGCGGCGAGTTCGATGATCGAGTGACGGAGCGCCACAGCGACCGGCAATGCGCAGCGGTAGGACGTGACCCACACACCGTCGATCAGGTTGAAGGTCTCCACATCCTTCGGCAATGCCTGGCTGACGATAACGGCAAGTTCTGCCTTCGCGGCGCGCTGGTCCTCGCGCAACTTGGCCAGCCAGCCGTCGGTCCAGTTCTTGGTGCGCTTCGACTCCCACAGAATCGTCCCGCACGGTTGACCCATCGGACCGATGACGCGCTGGATGGCATCGCCGCCATGTTCGCCTTTGGCGACCGGCTCGATTGAATCCTGTGGGAACTTCTCACGGAGCATCGCTTCCAGTTCAAGCTCCTGAACTTCGCCCTGGAGTTGCTGCGACCCTTGCTCTGCTTTGCGTTTCAGCTCCTCGATCTGCTTCTGCATGGACGCGATGGTCTGTTCCTTCTCTGCGACCTTCATCTTGAGGGAATCCTCGGCCTCCTTCTTCGCCTGTTCGCGTGTTGCGCCGAGTGATTCCTGGACGCGCTTCTCGATGTTCAGTTCCATTTCGCGCTTGGCGTCATCGAGCTCACGCTGCTTGCGGATCAACTCGGCCTGGGCCTTCTGCGCCTCGGCGAGTTTCTCGTCACGCTGCTTGAGCACCTCGTTGAGTTCCGCGAGCTCTTTGGCCTTCTGCTCAAGATCATTGCCGATCGCAACCCGGGCCTTCTTCGCTTCTTCAGCGGCGATGGTGGCGCGCTCCGCTTTCAGCTTGGCAGCAACCTGATCGTCGATCTCCCCTTTGGCCTTCGCAAGTGCCGCCTGCTGTTCCTTGAGTGCAGACTCTCGCTTCGCAATATCAGCATCTTTCTTGGCGATCTGCTGCTCGTACTGCCGGCGCGTGGACTCGATGAGCGGAGCCGCCAGTGACTCGGTCAGCTTGATCTCGGCCTTGCAGGATGGACAGACAATTGTCGGCTCAGTCATGGCACCTTGTGCTTCCTGCCGCAAGGGTATCCGCAAACCGCCCCCGGATCGGGTTCTGAGCGGGGATTGGCCGATGCGGCGCCGACCAGTGGTTCTGCCTGATCCGGCGTAGCACCCGTCCGCGTGGCTGTCAACGGCGAACGAGCCTGGCGGTCATTGTCGGGCCTGAGACGGCCCCGGTCGAGGGCCGGAGTCCGCCCTTCGGCCCGGCCCGTTCTCCGCGTAGAATAGCTGTGCCGGAGTCAGAAGGTGGCCCCGGCGACAATCTGAACGACGCGCGAGCGTCAAGCCGCTGCTCTCGGGAAAACCGCCAAGTTTCAGTTGGAGAGGCAGTGCCTTGAAGGCCGCGCCCCGCAAAGGGGCGTCGGCCAGGGCACGTTCTCCATGCCCCTTGGCGGGGGCTCCCGAGGCGTCCTTGGTTCGACGCTCCCTTTTTGTCGGGACGCTGACCATGCCTCGCCGAGCACGCGCCGCCCGCAAGGCGCTGCCCATCCAACCCGAGCCGCTGCCGGCACTCACGCCGCCGGTCATCGACGCCGCCACCTGGCGGCGGGTGGTCGAGTTCGCCGGGCTGTCGGACAGGCAGGCGGAAGTGATCGCGCTCATCATGCACGGCCTCGGCGATAAGCAGATCGGGCCCAAGCTCGGCATCCGGTACGGCACCGTGCGCATGCACCGCGAGCGCGCGCTCGATCGCCTGGGGCTCGACGGCGCGAACCGCGCCGAAGTGACGAGCCGCGTCTTCGCGCTGGCGTGGGAACTGCTGATGGACGAGCCGTGCCCGCACTGCGGCTGTCGGCGAGATCACCGACAGCGAAAATGCCGTCTGGCCGGAAAGCCATCATGAATTACCGTTTGCGTGGAGTTGGAGAGCGCGCGTATCGCTCCGCCGCATTGTTCAGCATCACGAGAACGGGATCACTCTGCCCATGCGTTACCACACCACCTTGTCCACAGTCGTCGTCGGCGCCATCGCCGCCCTGTCCGCCTCACCCGCCCTTGCCGACATCATCGAGGTCGGCGGGGCAGCCGTCATCGCCGAGCCGCCGGCCAACATCGCGCTCAACCAGTGGGAGAGCGACACGGAGATCCGCGGCTTCTTCGAGCGGCAGACGACGCTGCTTGCCGACCTGGAACTCGATCACGTCAACACCGGGCTGGTGGACCATGAATCGCTGCTCGTGCCGGGCTTCGTTTCCGCCGGGACGGCGGTGCAGAGCTACCTGTTCCATGCCGACTCGGTGGACGGCTTCGACGCGCTGCTCTCGGGCTACGTCGTCTTCGACGCGCCCATTCTCGGCGTGCTCATCAAGACGGCGTCGATGAACGGCACGGACGACTTCCTCGGCCGCCCGGGCGTGACCTACGGCAACAGCCCCGGCAGGCGGCTGGAACTGCCGCCCGGCTCGCTCGACACCTTCGAGATTTCCGCGGACCGGACGCGGCTGGACTTCACCCTCAAGTTCGGCGCGGCCTACGACGAAATCCGCATCATCACGGCTGTACCCGAACCCGGCTCGCTCGCCCTGCTCTCCCTGATGGGCCTGACCGGGGCGCGTCGCCGCCGGCGGGCGTGACGCGCCCTTTCGGGCAGTGGTGCTTGTCAAGTTTTCTTGCTGTAAAACTTGACAAGCGCGGCGAATAGGCGGCGTATTCACCGCATGGAGTGCGGCGAATGAGCAAACAAGGAACGACACGAACCCGAATCAAACAGGCCGAGTCCAGACTCGCCGAGTACCGGAGGCGGCTGAAGAAGACCGGCCTGACCGATGCCGAGATCAAGCGGGTCCTCGATCCGATAGAATGCCTGCACCTGCAAATGAAGGAGGATGCCGAGCACGCCGACCGGACGAAGTGAACCCGCGCCGTTCCTGCCCGTTATCCACAGGCGCCTGCCTGCCAACTACAGGAAGAGCTATAGGTATCTACTACAGGTTAGGGGTGGTGATTCAGCGCACGAATGGCGTGCGAGGGGGTGGCGATTCAGCGCATGAGGGGGTGGTGATTCAGCGTGGATAAGTCGGTAAGTCAACCGACTTACTCACAGTGCGTGCATCGAGGATGCGTCGAATCACGACAGTTTCGGGTTGAGCGGCGGGCGCGACGGCCGCAACTCCAGTCCGCCGGGGACCGTGCTGACGCGAGCATCCGGGTACACCGCGAGCACCTGTCTCAGCGCCGCGCGGAAGGCGTGCTTGAAGTTGCGGGTGTCCTGGTACTCCTGGCCGAACTGCTCGCGAAGATTCTGCCAGCTCAGCCGCACGCTATGACCGCGCACGCGGCACAGCCGGTGAGCGAGCCACGTGTACACGTCGAGGGCGAGCGCCGAGTGCTTGAGTGCGGCGAGGGCGCGATGGTCGAGCGGGACCGCGTGTTCGATGAGCGTTCCGTAGAAGTCCTCGGACAGTTCCAGCGCGGCAGGCCAGAGCGTCCGCTGCGTGCCGTCCCCGTGCAACCATGCCTCGAAGCGCTTGATCGGCTTGGCGTCCACCGTGACGACGCGGCCTGCTTCCTGCATGCCGAGCGTGAGCCGGCACGCGGCCAGCGCCGCAAGCTGCCTGGCCAATGCCGCGTATCCCCCTCGCGGTCCGCCGCTGGCGGACATGCCGAGCCTGGCGAGAAACTGCCGAACGCTGTCGCCGAGTTCGACGGTGCGCCGCCTGGTGCGGATTGCCTCCGATGACAGGTGGACCATGATGAGGCGAGGGACGGTGCCGTAGGGAAGGGGCTGCGCACGCCAGCCGTCACCCGTGTACAGCGTGCCTGCTTCCAGGCGGACGCTCACGTTGCCGCTGGTGCGCTCAAAGACTCGCGCGTCAGTCCTTTGTCGCGGAAAGCCGACGTGACAGAGCACAGTGTGCAGGAACTCGGCGCGCTCCGGTGGGCCTTGTCGGATGTCAGTGGAGGCTTCGACGAGACGTTGGGAAACGAAGGCAATATGCCGTTGTGGAGCAGGCCTGTTCTCGGTTGACACACTCGGGTGTTCGCGTGTCGCAATCGTGCCGCCGGGCAAAAACGGCGCTCGACCCACCTTGGGTTTTGGAGGCACGTTGGCGATCGCCATGACGCGCTATGTGCTTGAATCATCAGGCTCTTTCGGCACCCTCGGCATGGCTGGGGGACTGGGGGTCGGAGGTTCAAATCCTCTCGCCCCGACCAGCATTTTCAAAGGGTTAGCCCGCGGCGTGCCGCCGCGATAGAGCTCAGCGTGTCGTATTCGTGTCGAGGCGAGCCTTTCCATGGCCGCCTGCTTGTCGGCGAAGTCCCGATGGGCGTACTTCTTGGTGGTGGCGATGTCCCTGTGACCGAGCACTTCCTGCACCAGGTCAATCGGCACGCCGCGCTGGATCATCCAGGTGGCGGCCGTATGCCGCAGGTCGTGAAACCGAAAGTTGGCGATGCCGGCACGGTCGCAGGCGGTCTTGAAAGATCGCCGGAACTTGCGGATCGGTTCGGGTGCCCTGCTGCCGTTCTTGAAACGGCGGACAAACACGAGTCCCTCCGGCTGTGGTCCGCACTCCTCCAGCAGCAGCCGCAGTTCGCTCGATATCGGCAGAACAAGCAACTTGCCGCCTGGAAGGCTGCTCTTCACCTTGAACTCAATCTCGCCGTGCTCGAAGCTCACGTCCTCCCACCGAAGGTTGAGGATGTTGGACAGCCGGACGCCAGTGAGCAGCGCGAACCGGATCGGACGTTTCAGATGCTCGGCGGCGCAGGCGATGAGTCGCTGTGCCTCTGCCGGAGTGAGCCAGCGCGTGCGTGCTTCGGGTTCTGGCAGCATGTGCCTACCGACGCGGACATCCGGGCCTTCATAGCCCCATTCCTGCGTAGCTGTGTTGATAATCTTCCGCAGCGTTGACAGCACACGGTTGACGGTGCTGTCGCTGACACGGCCGCGCAGCTTCGCCTTGAGCGCGGCGATACCGGCGTCGTCGATCTCGTGCAAGAGCGTGGCCTTGCCGAAGTGGTCGAGGATATGGCGGCAATGGTGGCGCACCGCCGTGTCGCCCGACTTGAGATATCGTGCGTAGTCGAGCCAATAGCGTCCAAGGAGTGCATCGAGCGCTACCTGCTCCTTCCGCCCTCCAAAGTGACCGCTCATCAGCGCGTCAGTGCGCAGCTTCGCTTCGATGGCCTTCGCTTGGCTCAGGTCGCTCGTTTGAGTGCTTCCTCGAAACCGATGTCCGTGGACGGTGAAGTCGTACCACCAGAACGGCGAATCCTTCCTTTTGGTAAGTGACATGCTCCCGGTTGCTTCCGTTCATTGATCGCCCTGTATACGTCTTCGATGACGTACCGCCGCCGTCGGCCAAGCTGGATGTAATCCACGCCAAGCTCGGAAAAGGTGGCGTCGCCGATGCCTAGGAGCTTCTTTACCTCCTCCTTGGTGAGCAGGATGCGTTGTGTCTCTGGCGTCGGCATGCGTCCTCGTGACTGACAGTCCATCAAAGATAGGAATGCAAACCCACGATGCAACAGCTCATTTGTTGGCGGTATCCAATTCGTGCCAGCGCGCGGATTCCGCGCCACACACGTGAGGGCACGTCATTGGAAACGTCCAACAATAATCGTGTTGACCGATTGGTGCGCGCCCATTATCTGCAAGTGCATGACCGACGATGAGTTTCAACTTCAGGTAGAAGCGTTCATCGCCCGCCACGGTCTGTCCCCGACGACCTTCGGCCTCTGGGCGATGAACGATTCCCGGTTCGTGTTCGACCTGCGTAGAGGACGATCCTGTTCGCTGGCGACGGTGGGAAAGATCTACCGCTTCATGGCAGAGTACGAACAGAAGCAGGAGGCTAAGCGGCTTCGCAGACTGCACGAGAACCAGCAGGCCGTTTCACGGTGAAATCCTGCCTAAGCAACGCTTAGGGGAGGCGTCTGCATGTCAAATGCTTGCAGGGATGGATTCGTGCTCACCGGAGATTGGACGACTGAGTCAGTCGTTCAAGCGAAGTTGTGCCTGCCGTATACGGCCGTCGTCGTCGGGTCCTCACCGGCGGCTGGGACACGACGGCGACGGGCGGCGGGCACCCATCGCCCAGCCCCCGCCTGCCGGTATGGTCCGGAGTCCGAGGGTTCCTCGCTCGCGCTTTGCAGCGAGATGCGACGGCGATGCCTCGCCTCGTGCGACACCGCAGTCAGGGACAACCCCTGCGCGGTGAGCCGGTCAGTCGAATAGTGAGCGCTGCGCCTCTTGCCCGGGGACGAACCGGACGGGCGGGCCGCAAAGGATGAGTTGTTCGCCGCCCGAACACACCGTCATGCCGTGATAGAAGCCCATCGGGTCGGAGCGCGCATCCTCGCCGCCATTGGGACGAACCTTCTCAGCATAGGTAGTCGGCGTTCCATCGAAGGCCGCCGGATGAACGAGCCGGTAGGCTTCGGTTTGCGGGCCGGGGCGGAAGCCTACGCAGACCCAGCGGATTCCTTCGTATGTGAACGGGCGGCGCATCGGCTGCCCCATCCCGATGCGGTCGGCGCTGTAGGAGGCATGGATGTCGCCCTCGCCGATCTGGCGGTCGAGTTCGTGTGACCATGTGCCGGTGGCTAGGCGAGAGGGAGGCACTTCGCGGATGGTGAGATCGCCGGTGAACTGGCGGAGGTTGGCATGGGTGAGCGGTGTGTCCATCGGTTGAGTCTCCTTTCGTGGCTGGTTGACCGATGCACACCGGACGGCGGCCGTGGAAAGCCGCCGCGTCAAGGGGATGGTGCGGGCAGGAGCGAAGCGACAACACGGTCCCCTTGAGGCCGCAGGCCGTACGCGGGGGCGGCGGACGCCAGGATGTGCATCAAACAGGTCAACCCCACGGAAAGGAACCCGTGAGACACAGCCGCGCGTCATGGCGAGCACGCCGGAGTCAGGGAAGGGAGGCGATGCCCGGCCCGGCGCGGCACATGCTCTTGCGCCCGGTGCGGCGCAGTGGTAGGGTGAAAGGCAGGAATAATCACGCACGCGGGGGGAACGTGACGGAGAAGGAGCCGAAGGGCATCGACGCGAAGCTGCGTCGCATTGAACAACTGTTCGCCGAGCGGAAACGTGACGACTACGAGTCGCTGCGCGCCCGGCTGACCGAGGCGCGAGAACTGTTCCACGACGCGCTGGCGGAGCGCTTCGCCGCGGCGTTCAACGCGCATCTGGCGGCGCAGCCGCATGAGACACTTGCAGAGAAACGGGATCTGACGCGCGAAGCCAATGCCGACCTGCGGGCGCTCGGATTAGCAGTCCGGTGTCCGAGGACCGGGGAACCGGCAATGCTGCAGACGGATTCCGGGTATCGCCCGGAAGCGGGACGCTTCCAGCTTCTGCTGTTGCGCTCCGGTGAGCAGTTCAAGTCGAAGACCTCAACGTCCCTCTTCCGCGTGGATCTCATGGCGTACCCGAATCGGCGCGAGGGCGCGGCGGAGTATTGGGCCGAGCGGGCACGAAGGGAGAGCAAACCACCCCGCGGCCGTTGAACGATGCGTGCGGCCTTGCGGAACCGACCAGTGCAGGTGCCCGTATGAATTATCGGTGTAGGTGTACATACCACAAACGGAGGCGAGTATGGCATCGAGCGAAAACAACGGGTCGGAATCATTCGGGGACCGTGTCGCAGAAAAGGCTGTGGACGCCGCCGCGGCCGTCGTCGTGGCAACCGTGGCAGGTACCGTGATCTGCGGGTTCTTCGGCCTGCTCGCCGGCGGTCCGGCTGGCGCCGTGGCCGCAGGCAAAGCGGGAGCAGTGGCCGGAGCGAAGCTCGGCGCAGCATGCAGTGGAGCTTGCTGACAATCGCGTGCTGAACCTTCGGTTCGACTCGCGCTAAGACACTAGCGGAGCATCGACGCACGCCGCCTCGATGCGCTTGCAGGCGTAGTCGAAGTAGACCGGGTCGCGCTCGATGCCGACGAAGCGCTTGCCGGCCAGCACCGCCGCGACGCCGGTGGTGCCGGAGCCCATGAACGGGTCGAGGATGGAGTCGGCGGGAATCGAGTCGCAGAACCAGCGCATCTGGTCAAGCGGACGCGGGCAGGGCACGGGGTTGTCGCTGATGCTCTCCGTCCAAGGCCGCAGGTCGGCGACGTGCCAGTCGCGCGGCAGTTCGTCCTTGAGCAGCGACCTGCCGCTCCAGAAGATGACCGGGTCCCAGCTCAGGCAGCGCTGCCGGCCGCGCTCGGGATAGACCTTGCAGGCGGCGATGATGCGCCAGCCCTTCGGGAAGTAGTGGTGCCATCGCTCGGCCGTGAGCGGACTCTGCCAGACGAAGCACGGGCCGTTGCCGGTAATGCGGACGAGTTCGGGCACGAGCTGCTCCATCAGCGCGTCGTACTTCTCGGGCGCGTCGTTGTAGCTGCGATACTGGAAGCCGATGCCGTAGGGCGGGTCGGTGACGACGGCGCCGATGCCGGAGAGCGTCGGCAGGATGTCGAAGCAGTCGGCACGATACAGCGTGGCGTTGCCGATGACGCGCTTCTCGATGGGAGCGGTAGCGACCCTGGCGGAGGCCAAGAGTGGCTTGCGGCGGAGACGCGCCGCGAAGAACGGGTTGATGAGAGCGACGGTAGTCATGTCGTGTACTCCTTTCGATGAAGAAAGGGCGGGCCTTGCGGCCCGCCCGGTTGCGGATGGGTCAGTCCTTCTTGTCGCTCGCAACGCGGAGCGTGATGCGGCCGTCGAGCGGCACGACTTCAAGCTGGATGTTGAAGCCCTTGCCGTCGTTGTGCGGCCAGGCGGACCCGATGCGGGTCCAGAAGCCCTTCTTGCCCTCCCGGTCGCGCACCTGGTAGGCGATGTGCGTGGGAGCCTTGGAAGCGTTGTTGTTCGTGTCGGACATGTGAGTCTCCTTTCTGAGGTTTCCGGCCGCGCCCATCGCGGCCTGATGGCACGCGGAAACCAGCCGCTCCAGGCCGGGGCGGAGCGCACCGGTCACAGCGGAAAACGGGAGGGACCCGCGTCTGCAACGCAGTGAAGATGTTGGGAGGAACCGGTTTTCCGCTTGACCGGACCGGCGGCGGCTGTAGCGATGCCGTCAATCAGGCCGTGTTGGGCGCAGGAGACCGGGGAAAAGCAGAGACGCACCGGCACGTCAACGCCCGGGCGACCCCACGTTGCCCGATGGGAAGCAGACGAGGGCGATTTGGCAATGGTCCGCATCGCGCCTGGCTGGGCTCAGGGGCAATGCAACACCGGCGTCCGTGCCGCGGCCGGGATAGTCCGCGCGCGAATGGATGACCCATCCGCAGCAGGGCCGCAGGCGCGCCGTGAAACCCCGTGAAAGAAACGGCTCCGTCCAACGAACCGGCGATTGACCACGACGAATGAGGCGTAGGAGAGTGTCCTCCCATGCTGCGCATCATTCAGAACAGCACGCCCGCCGGCGCCAAGAGCTACTACTCGACCGCCGACTACTACACGGAAGGCCAGGAACTCGCCGGCGTCTGGCGTGGCCATGCCGCCGCGCGACTGGGACTGTCCGGCGAGGTGCACCGCGAGGACTGGGACGCGCTGTGCGACAACCGCAATCCTTCGACCGGCGAGCCGCTGACGGCGCGCACCAAGTCCGACCGGCGCGTCGGTTACGACTTCAACTTCCACTGCCCCAAGAGCCTGTCGCTCCTGTACGGACTGACCGGTGACGCGCGCATTCTCGACGCCTTCCGCGAGTCGGTGGACGCCACCATGCGCGACATCGAAGCCGAGATGCAGACGCGCGTGCGCGCAGGCGGGCGCAACCAGGACCGCACGACCGGCAACATGGTCTGGGGCGAGTTCATCCACACGACGGCGCGGCCCGTAAACGGCGTGCCGGACCCTCACCTTCATAGTCACTGCTTTATCTTCAATGCCACCTGGGACGAAACAGAGTCTCGCTGGAAGGCCGGGCAGTTCGCGGGGCTCAAGCGCGACGGGCCGTATTTCGAGGCAGTGTTTCACGCGCGGCTGGCGCGGCGCGTGGAGGAACTGGGCGTTCCCACCGTGCGCACGAAGCAGGGCTGGGAACTGGCGGGTGTTCCCGATACTGTCATCCGACGCCTTTCGCGGCGCACGGCGCTCATCGAGGAACTGGCGCGCGAGTCCGGCATCACCGACCCCGACGCCAAGGGCGCGCTCGGCGCGAAGACGCGCGAGCGCAAGGCGAAGCAACTGACACTGCCGGAACTGCGCGACGAGTGGCGGTCGCGCATGACCCCGGAGGAATCGCGGGCCATTGAGGCCGTCGCGGATCGCGTCGGAAGCGAACGCATCGCCAGGGACAACCTCGCCGCCAGGGAGGCGGCACGCCAGGCGATCCAGCACTGTTTCGAGCGGAGCGCCGTGCTGCCCGAACGACGAGTGCTTGCCGAGGCCATGAAGCGCGCCGTCGGCCGCGCTACTCCCGAAGCGGTGACGCAGGCGGTGGCACGCGAGGAACTCATCGTCGCCGAGCGCGACGGGCGCCGGTTCGCCACGACGCGCGAGGTGTTGGCCGAAGAAGACCGGATGCTCGCCTTCGCGCGCGAGGGACGCGGGGCGTGCCGCCCGCTTGGCAAGGCAGACCACCAGTTCACTCGCGACTGGCTGGGCGACGACCAGCGCCGGGCGGTGCGGCACGTGCTGGAGTCACCCGACCGCGTCATCCTCGTGCGCGGCGTCGCCGGGACCGGCAAGACGACGCTCATGCAGGAAGCGGTCGAGGGCATCGAATCGAACGGGAAGCGCGTCTTCACCTTCGCGCCGTCGGCCGACGCCAGCCGCGGCGTGCTGCGGCGGGAAGGATTCGCCGACGCCGACACGGTGGCGCGGTTGCTGGTAGATGAAGCATTGCAGGCGCGCGTCGCCGGTCAGGTCCTGTGGATCGATGAGGCCGGACTGCTGTCATCGCGCACGATGGCGCAACTCTTCGACCTTGCCGAACGCAAAGGCGCACGAGTCATTCTCTCGGGCGACCGGCGACAGCATTCGAGTGTTGAAAGAGGCGCGGCGCTGCGGCTGTTGGAAGAAGAAGCCGGACTGGTCCCCGCCGAAATACGCAACATCCGCCGCCAGCGCGGCGACTACAAGGAAGCCGTGCGGGCGCTTTCGGAGGGGCGGACGGAAGATGGGTTCAGGCAACTCGACCGGCTGGGGTGGATACGCGAGGTCGGCGACACTGAGCGCTACCAGCAACTGGCCGAGGACTATGTCGCCGCCGTCGCCGAGGGGCAGTCGGTCCTGGCGATTGCGCCGACGCATCTCGAAGGGGCCTGGGTCACCGACGAGATTCGCGCCCGGTTGAAACAGTCCGGCCGGCTGGGTACGGACGAACGCCCGCTCGTCGTGCTGGAAAACGCCAACCTCACCGAGGCCGAGCGCATGGACCCGCTGAACTACGCCCCCGGCGACGTGCTGGTCTTCCACCAGAATGCCAAGGGCCGTTGCAAGGGCGAACGGCTGGTGGTCGGCGACGCGCCGCTGCCGCTCGATCAGGCGGCGCGGTTCCAGCTCTACCGGCCCTCGGTGCTGCCGGTGGCGCCGGGCGACGTGGTGCGCGTCACGCGCAACGGCAAGACGGCGAACGGCAGGCACCGGCTCAACAACGGCGCGCTCTACACGGTGAAGCGATTCGACCGCGCCGGCAACCTCGTGCTCACGAACGGCTGGAGGATCGCGAAGGACTACGGGCACCTGGCGCACGGCTACTGCACCACGAGCCATGCCAGCCAGGGACGCACTGTAGATCATGTGCTCATCGCCCAGTCGTCGGCGTCGTTTCCCGCCTCGTCGCGCCAACAGGCATACGTGAGCGTCAGCCGGGCGCGTGAACACGCGACCCTCTACACCGACGACAAGGACGCGCTGCTGACCGCCGTGAGCCGCTCGGACGACCGGCTGACGGCGACGGAACTGACCGGCGGGCGGGCGCGCCACCTCGAACATGAACCGCCGCGCGATGCGACGCGCGAACGGGAGGTATTGGTCCATGAGCGATGAGACGCTGCTGGAACGGTATATCGGCAACCAAGGCGCACGCGCGAGCGAGCAGCCGGATTCCGATTGCGCCGACTGTCGCGCCTTCGGCTGGCTGCGCGGAGTGCGCGACTTCGCGCGGATGCTGGAGCTGCGCCGCCGGGACGGCAACATCGTGGCCGTGGACTACGCGCGTCTCGAACGCGCCGAGTTCAATCCATCGGAAGGCATCACGCTCACCGTCGGCGGGCAGACCATCCGCATCAAGGGGCGCAACCTGAACGCGGAAGTGCGCCCTTCCGTGCGCCTGTTCGAGGGCATCACGCGCCACCGCGTGTCCTTCATACGCGAAGCGGACCGCAGCGCCGGCCTACAGGCCGGTGAGCGGGAGACAGTGGTGGATGCGATTGAGTGGTGATCATCTCGTCTGAAGTGTCATAAAAATGTCATACACAACCAATTATATAGCGGGTATCATAGTAAGTCAGATAGTGTGTGTGTCAGAAAGAGAGTGGCCGTGCTGAGATGGACACGTGAAGCGTTTACGCTGATCGAGTTAGCAATAGCACTTGTTATAATCGCTCTGATTGTCGGTGGCGTTCTTGTGGGAACTGATTTGATCACCGCATCAGAGCGGCGCCTTGCAGTGCGGCAGGTGGAATTGTTCGACAGCGCCGCCAATGTATTCCGCAATCGGTATAATTGTCTCCCTGGCGACTGCTTGAATGCCACTGTCTTTGGGTGGAGCGCATTGTCAAGCGGAAACGGCGATGGCACCGTCGGTTACCCTCCCGGATGCGATGGCTTGGGAGTGTGCATTATATCAGCACGACATGAGCATATTAATTTCTGGTATCATTTGCACGCAGCAGGGCTGATTCCCTATGCGATAGCGGCTGTCACAGCAGTGCCCCCGAGTACGCCGGATATGCCCGGCGTTGCAACACCACCGGTCGAGGGAATGAAACTTCGATACATGGGCCTCGCAGGAAGCCCTGCATCGGGGGGGTGGATTGTACACGGAAATGTCACGTTTGAATCCTATCCAGGCAGAATACCGCCGCCACTCACTGGTCATAGCTTTGCGCTGGGTAGCATCCGAGCGTGGCCTGCTGCCTCTGGAACTGTCTTCAATGGCTACGCGCCGGCAGATCTCCATTATATTGACAATAAGATCGATGATGGATTTCCAGTCAGCGGCAAAGTAATCGCGATTCGGTTAGCGCTAGCCCTCGAGCCACCGCAGCACCTCACGTATAATGGCGGCTTGATCTTCGGCTATACATATGGTGACACCAGCACGCCGGTTTGTGTCCGTACAGACACCGACCCATTCGTATACAATGTGCTCTATACTGGCACTGCTCAATATGGAAGTTGCGGTGTCGTTATAAAGGCGTCGTTCTAGGTAAACACCCGTGGATAACTGCGTCGCGACGGCTCAGCGACAACGACCTTGCGAACCCTTCTCGCGCCGGTTCAGGTCGCGGAGCAGCGACTGGAACACCTGGGCCACGGAGGCCGCCGCCATCACTCCCATGCACACCATCGCGACGCGGCCGAAGACGACGGCGTCGTTGCCAGGGGCGGTGCGGGCCATCTGCTGGGCGGCGTTGGCGATGTGGAGCGGGTCGGGCGTGGTCATGTTTCCACCGTAGCACGGGCCATCGCGCCGCCGGAAGCGGCGATTTGTTGGGCGCGTCCAACAAGTTCGGCTCGGCTGAACGCTCGCCGTGTCATTGATGCGGGCGATCCGCAACTCCGCCCGCAGCGGTGAAAGGGCTTGACGGCGGCTGTCGGCTTGTGTTTGAGTCGAAGGGATGGCGTATGCCAAGTGTAAAACCAGCAACGGCAGCCCGTGACAGAGAAGGATACCGATGACCTTGCCGAACTCCGCCGGCTCGTGCGGAAGGTGATTGAATCAGGACCGGCGGGTTTTGAGGCGCACGCGGAACGCGCGCGCGGAGTCCGCTCGGCTGTACATGCGGAGATCGCGTCCGCGCTGGGGCCGGTGCTGAATGCCCACCTCAACACATTGCCGCAGGATACGCTCGTGGAGAAGCGAGAAACCGCCGCGTGGGTGAACCACGAGTTGAGGCAGTTGGGGCTTGCCATCCGCTCGCCGGCATCCAACATCCCGGGAATCCTGATTGCCGCCGCCGGCCGGTCAGGTGATGAGCGCGAGGGGAGCCGTTTCCTCATCATGTCGCGCGACGAGCGAGGACGCAAGAAGCACTCGCCGTCGTCCGGTTGGGTGCCCGAACTCGAACTCGTGGAGGATCCGCCGCGCAAGGAGGGACGCTCGCGATACAGGGAGTAGTACCCTCACTGCGAGGGTGCTGCTCCTTCCGTGGCAGCCCATCTATCGCCGGAATCCCACATCACGACGCGACCGGGCGCGACTTCTCCCGGTGTCATCGCATTGGCCGCCGCATACAGCCGCGTCGAATCCCCGCTCCATGCCACGCCGGGATAGACGTCGGAAGGCCCGGCCGACAGTTCAAGGCACAACTGTTCAACGGCCCAGTCCCACAACCGTACCTCGCCCGGCTGCGTGCTCTCCACTTGCAGCAGGCCGCTGCTGCTGGCAAGGCGCCGACCGTCCGGCGAGAACGCCAATCCTCCGATTTCGCGGCGGTGGCCCTGAAGGCTGGCGACGATGGCGCCCGTGCGGCAATCGAGTACATGGATGCGCTGGTCTTCCCCGCCGCAGGCGACCACGCTTGCATCGGGCGCGAATGCGAGCGCCGTGACTGCGCCCTGATGCACCGGAGCAGTCCACGCCGTCGCCTCGTCTTCAGTCACAAGTTGCACCGTACCATCGTCATGCCCAATTGCTATCCAGCGTCCGTTGGCGCTCACCGCAATAGCGGATGAATCCGAAAGCCCGCGAAGCCGCTTTGCGAGGTCGGGGGCCGTCGCCGCTCCGACGACTACGTCCCCGCAGAGGAATCCTCCGAGTACCGGCGTGATCCTGTTGACGTTGGTCGGCAGGCGCGTGGTGCTCGTGGGCGTGTTGTTCTCCAAGTCCCAGACCACTGCTTCGCGTCGTTCCGAACGGGAGTAGAGCTGGCCGCGCTCTCCGACGGTCATACCCGCCCCGTTCTCGCGGACGATGGCCAGGCGTTCGCCATCACCGCACAGCGCCCGGATGCCGAAGTCCTCCGAAAGAAGGGTGGTGGCTGGCTCGGCGGAGTCAGTCGGCCAGACGCGGACGCCAGCCGAAGCACCGGCGGCGGCGACGTGTCGGCCATCGGCTGACATTGCCACGGCATGAACCACTGTGCCGTCGCCGGTGTACTGCCCTGTCAGCCGCCTGGTTTCGACATTCCATCGCTGCACGGCGAGCGGGCCGGTAGTGACCAGTTCGCGGCCATCGGCCGCGAACCACGGCGTGAGTTGACCGAACGGAACGCTCAGCCGCTCGTCGAGAAAGGAAGATTCGGCAAGCATGACCTGGTGCGGCACGATCACCCCGAGTGATTCGCCGGTCGCGGCGTTCCACACGCGGACTTCACCGTGCGTGTCGCTCTCCAGCTGAGGAACGTAGCGACCGAAGCTCTGGCTGGCGATGCGCGTGCCGTCCGGGCTGAAGGACAGCCCCGTGACGATACCGTTATGAACCGGTCCGCGGGCCGTGATGTCACGACGGCGGATATCCCAGACCTGTGTTGCGCCGCTTTCGTACCCGACGGCCAGCGAGTCGCCGTCCGGCGAGAACGCCGCCGCTGTCACGGTGCCGTGCTGGATGTCGAGACTGCGATCGAACGGTCCGCGCTTGTGGCCGGCGGCAAGATCAACCACGTCGGCGTTCTCCAGTGACCAGAGCCAGAGGCCGCCGCCGGCATCCCCCGTGAAGCAGGTCGGGGCGGCGGGGCTCAGCGCCATCGCCGTCGCGTACAGGCCCACGGGGAACTCCTTCGCAACCGTGCCGGTAGTTGCGTCTAGGACGCTGAGCCGACCCTCCAGGGAAGCCGTGAGCGCGACGATGGTTGCGCCGTCGGGGACAAACGCGCAGTCCTTGACCGGCCCCGCACCGCGAAAGAGCGGCTCGCCGTCGGGCAGAAGAAAGACGGCCAAGTTGCCGCGTTGGTCGATGCAGGCGATGCGGTCGCCCGAGGGGCTCAGGCTCAGCCGGTTCCATGTTCCGTCCTCGAGGCCGACCTGCACGGGTGATGGCGCTTGCGCCAGCCGCCGCAGGTAGTGCCATTCAAAGGATCGCGGGTCATCCGCAGCGGCTGCAGGGCTTTCATACTTGCTCAGCAGACCAAGGGCGATGGGCGTTTCGCCGCGAATCAGCGCCGCCTGTGCGTCGCGCATGTCCGCCAGGTATTCGCGCCGCTGGCGCTCACGGTCTGCCTTGGCCGTCTCGCCGCGCTGCTTCAGCGTCTCGGCTTCGCTGGCGACGGCGCGCGAGGCGTAGTGAATGGATGCGGCGGAGCCCGCCAGCAGAGCCGCGAGCGCCACGCTGAGAAGGGATGTAGCCAAGGGGCGGCGTGCGCACCAGCGCCGCGCGCGACGGAATCGGCCCGGGAGCCTCGCCGACACCGGCCGCCCGGTGATGAAGGCGCGGAGATCCGCCGCGAGTGCCGTGGCATCGGCGGGCCGGTCGCCGGGCCACTTCTCCAGGCATTGCAGGCAGATCGTTTCGAGGTCTGCCGGGACGACAGGGTTGTGCCTGGACGGCGGGACGGGCGCGTCCCACTTGACCTGATCGAGCGCCGCATCCCGGCCCAGACCCTCGATCGTCGGGAAGGGTGGGCGGCCGGTGAGCAGAAAATACAGCGTGGCGCCGAGCGAGTACACGTCGGAGCGTGCAGTGATGGAACCCAAGCGTCGATCCGCCTGCTCAGGCGCCATGTAGTGCGGCGTGCCGAGTCGCTGGAGCGAGAGCGTCAGCTCTGTCTTGGAGTAGAGTTGCTTGGCAAGGCCGAAGTCGGAAAGGACGACGCGGCCGGAATCCTCGACGAGGATGTTCTCAGGCTTGATGTCGCGGTGGATCACGCCCGCCTGGTGCGCGAACGCGCAGGCATCGGCTGCGTCGGCGATGTACCGCGCGGCAAGTTCGGGGTCGATCGGTCGGGCGCGCGACAGGCGGTGCAGGTCGAGGCCCCGGATACGCTGCATCACGATGTAGGGACGCCCGTCCGCCTCGCCGATTTCATTTACGGGAACGATGGACGGATGGCCCAGGCTCGTCAGTATGGCCGCTTCCCGGCGAAAGCGATGCACGATGTCGGCCCGCTCGCCGTGCTCTAAACGAAGTAGCTTGATGGCAACCGTGTCGCCTGAATCCTCGGCGGTCGCTTCATACACCTCGCCGAATCCCCCGCCGCCAAGGCGAGCGCCGAGCGTGTACACGCCGATGCGGCGGGTGATGGACCGCGCGTTCGCGTCAGCGGAGTGCTGGGTCGATTCTTCTTCCGAAGCAGCCACCGGCAGTTCGGCGCGATGGCGTGCGGCGCGAATGAGAATCGCATCACGCAACGCGTCGCGAAGATCGTGACTGAACTCGGGCCGGTCACGGCAGAATCCATCAATCTGGTCTTCGCCGAGGCCGGCAACAAGGAACTCGTCCACGAGTTGATCGATACGGTTTGACCGCTCGTCGTCGCGCATGGCCCGGTCCCGTTACGCCGACGGCAGATTGAGCGACGTTGACCCCAGCAGTTCGCGCAGTTGCCGTCGCGCTCGCTCTTGACGACTGTTGATGACGGCCTTCGTCGTGCCCAGTCGATCCGCGATCTGCTTCTGCTTGAGTCCCTTGAGTTGCAGCTCGATCACAACGCGGTACTCCTCCGGAAGCCCGGCAATCGCGTCCTCCAGGCGGCTCCTGCGCTCGGTGGCGCGGGCCACGGCGCTGGCTGTCGGTCCGCGCTCCGGATGGACCTCCATGACGCTCGTCGCCAGGCGTTCCATTCTTCTGCGGTGCTTGCGGGCGAAGTAACGGACGCTGTTTCGCAACACCTGTGACAACCATGCCTCGAACTGCTTCGAGGGATCTTCTGTGATGTCCAGTGTCGCGATGTATCGGAAGGCCTGCGCGGAAGCGTGCTGGACAATGTCGTCGTCGTCCACGTAGCGCCGCAGCGACTCGCCGATCTCCGCCCGTGCGATTCCGAGCATCCACGATCGGTAGCGGCGGAGAAGACGTTCGAGCGCATCGGCGTCCCCCTGGCTGGCGAGCTGAATGAGATCGTCGGCTTGCATCGAACCGGTCCGGGATAGGGCCAAGTGGCCGAAGCCTCCAGGAAAAAAAACGGAACTGGCGGCGAGAGCGCCCGGCCCGTCCGCGCACTCTGCCTTGGGGCGAACGCGTTCCCCGTGGCGTTCCACGGGTGCGCATACAGCAGGAAACACGCCCCGGCAAAAGGATAGCGGCGGGCGGGAGGCCCGTCACGGGAGCCCCCGCCAAGGGGTGGTGAGAGCCGGGCACGGCCCGCGTGCCGTGCCCGCGCTTCTCACCCCCGGAAGTGGCAGGCGCAAGGAGACGTTTATGCCGAAGCGGACCGTTCAAGACCTCCCCATCGACCTGGTGGACCCCGAACCACAAGTGCGGGAGCACTTCGACGAGCAGTCCTTGCTGGGACTCGCCATGACTGTCAAGGTCGTTGGCGTGCAGCAACCGATCACGGTGCGCCGAGTCGGCGAGCGCTACCGGATCATCGCGGGGGAGCGGCGCTGGCGCGCCGCGACGATGGCAGGTCTGACGGCCATCCCTGCCATCCTCATGGAGGGTGAACTGAGCGAAGCGGAGATCATCGAACTCCAGCTGATCGAGAACTGCGCCCGTGAGGACCTGAACCCGGCAGAGAAGGCGAAAGCGTATGACCGGCTGATGAAGGCGACGAACCGGCCGGCGGCGGAGATTGCAAAGCGCGTCGGGACTTCGCCCGCCACCGTGTCCAAGGTCATGTCCCTGCTGCTGCTGGCCCCGGAGATTCTGGAGCACGTGCAAGCGGGCCGAATTCCCTACAGCACCGCCTACGAACTTGCCAGGATCGGCGATGTCGCGGAACAGCGCCGCCTGGCGCAGGAAGTCTTGGAAGGCCGGCTGACGCGCGACCGGCTGGTCGCGGAGACAAAGGCCGTCAGGGCGGGCCGGTCCGCTGCACGCACCACCCAGCGGCAGCGCACGCCGCGCGACCGCGTCGTCATCAAGTTGGATGGCGGCCGCTCGATCGCCGTGTCCGCCCCGACGCTGACGGTCGAGTCAGTCATGACCTGGTTCATGGACCTTGCCGAGCAGCTCAGGCACGCCGGCGCCGACGGTCGACCGCTGGCGGAAGTCGTCAGGAGCATCTCGGTCAACGGCAAGTAACGGAGATTCGTCATGGAGCTGATTCCCACGTTTGTCCTGTTCATCATCGCCACGCTGATCAAGAGCGACGCGGACGCGCGGCGGAAGGCGGGTAAGTGACTCGTGTTTGACGCCTCGCCTCCCAACCCGGACACCTTGTCGGACGCCGTCGGCATCGGCTGCCTCGTCCTCATGCTGCTGCTGGTGTGCCTGCAAATCCGGCGCAAGCGCAACGCGAAAGCCCATGCGCCGCAAGCGGACGCGCTCGCAGCGCCGTTGATCTGGTTATCGCCGGAAGACGCGTACACCGCCAGGATGGTGACGGAGAACGTCCTCGTGACTGGAGCCAGCGGCGCGGGCAAGACGACGGGAAGCGGGCGGGCGCTGGCGCTCGCCTTGCTCGGGACCGCGAAAGCCGGCCTCCTCGTGTGCTGCGCCAAAGCGGATGAGGTGACGCTGTGGGAGGAATACGCCGCCGCGACCGGACGCAGCGCCGACCTTCGGGTCATACGTCCCGGCGGTCCCTGGCGGTTCAACCCCGTGTCCTACGAGCTGGCGCGCGAGGGCTCGGTCTCGTCCGCCGAGAATGTCGTCGGCCTGCTCGAAGCGATCCTCGAGTGCGCCGACCGCCAAGGCGGCAGCGGCGGCGCACGCGACGACGAGGCGTACTGGCGGCGCGCGACGAAGCAACTCATCAGGAACTTCGTGGATCTGCTGATCCTCGCGACGGGCACGGTCACGATCGACGCGCTCTACCGCGCCGTCATCTCGGCGCCGCAGTCGCTCGACGACGTGCGCTCGGAAGAGTGGCGAAAGTCGTCCTACTGCTTCCAACTGCTGTCGGAGGCGGACAGGCGTAGCAAGAGCACGGCGCAGGCGCAGGACTTCGCGCTGGTCGCCGACTATGTCCTCTGCGAGCTTCCCGCGCTGGCGCCAAAGACACGATCGGTCGTCGTGAGCTGTCTTACCTCGCAACTCGACCCCATGCAGCGCGGCGAGCTTCGATCGCTCTTCGGCGCGGACACCACTGTCACACCGGGCGACTGCGAAGACGGGGCCATCATCGTCTGTGGCCTGCCGACGCAGACCTACCGCGAAACCGGCGTCATCGCCAACGCCGTGCTCAAGTATTGCTGGCAGCGGAGCATGCAGGGCCGTCGTGTGACTCCTGACAGCCGATTGATCTGCTTGTGGTGCGATGAGTTTCAGACGTTCGTCTCGCCGACGCACGACGCGCAGTTCCTGGCGACATGCCGGTCGTCGCGCGTCGGCTGCGTGCTGCTGACCCAGGGCGTGCCCGGGGTGTACGCCGCGCTTGGCGGCGGCGACAAGGGGCGCGCCGAGGCGGATGCCATCTTCGGCAATTGCGCGCTCAAAGTGCTGCATGCCAATTCTGACGTTCAAACCAATGACTGGAGCTCGCGCCTGATCGGCCGCACCTTGCAGGTCCGCGCCAGCGGCAATCACTCGCACGCGGCCGACGACCAGGTGAGCGCGCTGCTCGGTCTCGACTGGGCGCGCGACAACGGCACGACGAGCGGCGGCTTCTCGGAGGTCATGGAGGCGGAGGTCGAGCCGCGCGCGTTCACCCGGCTGCGCACGGGCGGGCCGGACAACGGCTGGATCGTGGACGGCATCGCGTTTCAGAACGGACGGGTATTCAGGGCATCGGGTCGCAGCTGGCTCCCGGTGTCTTTCAACCAGAAGTCGTAGCGCCAGCGTGAAGTAAGCGGCAGGGAAAAGCGGCGCGGACCGCCCGCGCGGTGACTGCGCGCACAAGTGAACGGAGACAAACGCCATGTTCCAGCAACAGCAACCTGACCCGATGGTCTCGAAGAAAGACTTCAACCAGTTCCTCGGCGTGCTGACGTTCATTGCGCGGACGTTCGCCGTCACCGTCGAGGTGTTTCTGCGCCGCGCCGATACGTTTGGTCAACGGTATTTCGGCATGCAGGCGGCGGCCGGCTTCGCCCTGATCCTGTTCTGGCCGGTGTTCTGGGAAGGGCACAGCGCTGAGCCGATGCTCGGCTTCCTGGCTCTCTACTGGCTGGCGCTGCTGCGGGCGCGCATCTGCACGGCGGCGCGCGTCCGGCGAGGCGGTCCGCAGCCGCACTCGCTTTTCAACGGCGCGCCGCTGTTGCAGCGCGTCTTCCGGCGCACGCCGGAGCAGCGCATCAAGACGGGGCTGGAGTTCCTGGTCGTGTTCCTCGCCGGCGCGCTGCTGCTCCCGGTGAGCCAGCCGCTCGGCGCCTACCTGATGTTCGCCGCCTTCGGCGCCGGCGCCACCTCCGGCATGAGCGGCGCGCTCCAACATCGCCGTTCGCTCGATCTCCACGATGCATTCGTTGAACAACGCGACGCGGCGGAAGCGTTCCGCCGCATGCGCGGTGAGTGAACCCCATTCAGAAAGGAGTACAGGATGAATCTGCGTGAGAATCTCAGCCGCAGCCGCGAAGTGCTCGGCGCTTACTGGCGCCAGGGCCTCCACGAACTGGGTTCGGCGTTCTGGGGTCCCGGGACGGCTGCCCAACATCCCGAGTACGGCATGATCGGCACGCGGCCGCCCGGCCTGGTGACGGAAGGTCTGCGCCCGGACAAGGAACATGCGGCGTCGAAGGACGACGCCGCGCCGTCCATCCTCGAAGAGCGCCTGCAACAGGCCGAGCAGCAGCGCGACGCCGAGCGCGGCCATGAACCCGAACCGCCCGAGCCTGAGCGCGACTGATCGCGCGACGGAGAGTCGTTACGACCCACCGCGCGTGGCGGCGGGCGCACGCATCAACAGGGTCGCCTGACGGCAACCCCATCTGAAAGGACAACGTCATGGACGGTCTGGTCAATCTGCTCTGCATCGTTATCACCATCGCGTTCTGGGTGCTGGTGTTCAAGCACGTCGTCATTCCCATCTTCCGCTTCGGCGCGCGCAATCCCGAACTCACCAAGCGCGGCTTCGAGATCGGGCGGCGCCTGTTCCGCAAGTGAGCACCATCGTCACAGGAGACTCGTCATGGAAAGCCTCGGCATGTTGCTGACCTACGTCGCTGGGTTCTTCGTCTGGGTCGGTGTGTACAAGTGGATTCTGGTTCCCGTCGGGCGCTTCCTGTCGGGGAACACCGATGCCATGCGGCGCGGCCTCGATGCCGCCGACCGGCTGACCCAGCGGAGGCACCCGCGATGACGGCCGTCATCATCGTCATCGGCGTGCTTGTCACCGTCGGCTGGGCGATCCTGTTTGCGTGGATTGAGTGGGGCGGCGGTGACGACTACGTAACGTGGTCCAGCCACGCCCGGGTGTCGCTGCCCCCCTCAATCGCGCGCGCCGAACTGGTGCGGTACATGAAAGAACAAGGGTACGACGCCAGGGCGGACCCCTTGAAGTTCCGGCGCGGGGAAGACGTGAGCCGGCGCCTGTCCCGCGTCAGTGAGTACGACTGGTCATGCATGTCCCTGATCGTCACCGCATCAGTCTGGCGTGATGGGTCAGGGTCGGGGATTGCGCTGTGCTTCGCTTCGGGCGCATTCGTCCGGTTGAAGCGCACGGCGGCGGATGATTTCAGGGAGTTGGCCGCCGCCAAGTTCAATCGCGTGATCGAGCATCTGAACCTGCTCGCGCGCGAGCATTCCGAATGGCGGGAGTGGAAGCGCCGCCGGCGTCGCCCGAACCATCGCTGGTATCCGGGCGATGACAAAGAGGAAGCGGCGCAGGGCGCGTCGGCTCCGGCGGATTCACTCGACGCCGACCTGGCACTGCTCGGCCTCAAGCGCGGCGCGTCGTGTGACGAGGTCAAGCGCGCCTACCGCGACGCCTGCCGCAAGTACCACCCCGACGGCTTGAGCGGGAAGAACGTCGAGCCGCACCTGGTCGAACTCGCCGTGCAGCGCTTCAAGGAAGTGACCGCCGCCTACCAGCGGCTGCGCGACCGCATGGCGCAGCGCGCCTGAGGTGCATTCAACGGAGACCGTGCGTGCCGCGACGTGCTCCATCCTGGACCTCCGCGAACGGGCGCGAAACCGCCCCAGAAGGCGCAACCGCGCTTGACGCGGGCGGTATAGTGATACGCGATCACGCCGCCCTTCGCGGGTGGGTGGTCCGCGTCGTCGCGGCACGGGCCGTCGCGCTCTACCACGAGAGGAGAAGCGGTATCGACAAGGCGGCTGGGCCGCACGGGAGCGCCGATGGTCACGACAGCGAACGGACAAAACGGTCACACGGGGCGTAAGTACGACGCGCTCTACGCCCGCTACTCCAGCCACGCGCAGGACGACTCGACCAGCGTGGCCGTGCAGGTGGAAGCGTGTGAGCGCGCCGCCGGCAAGGAACTGCGCCACTTCATCGACCAGGCGAAGACCGGCCGCACCACGGGCGGGCGCACCGAACTTCTGCGGCTGATGGAGGAAGCCGAGGCCGGCCGTATCGGCAGGCTCTACGTCTACAAGTACGATCGGCTCGGCCGCGCCGCCGAGACGCACGTGCTCGTCGAGGATCTCGAACAGCACGGCATCGAAGTGGTGAGCGTCACCGAAGGGACGAACGCCCTGGCCCGCGGGGTGCAGCTCGTCGTCGCCGCCGACTACAGCCGCGTGCTGGCCGAGCGGACGCGGGCCGGACTCGTGCAGCGCCACCGCGAGGGATGCTGGACGGGCGGACCGCCGCCCTACGGCTACCGCATCGTGCAAGGCGAGGACGGGAAGAAGCGGCTGGCCGTCCACGAAGAGGAAGCCGAGACGGTGCACTTCATCTTCGAGACGTACCTCGCCGAGTCCATCGGTCTGAAGGAAGTGGCCCGCCGCGTGCGGGCGCGCGGTGTGCCGACGCGGCTCGGCGGGCCGTGGGGATTCGGGACGATCCGGAGCATCCTGACCAACGCCATGCTCGTCGGCGAGGTGCGCTACCTGCGCCGCTGCTTCAAGCTCGACCGCAGCACGGGGCGGCGCGTTCCGCGCTGGAGCGACGAGGATCGCCACGTCGTCAACCGCGACGAGTCACTGCGCATCATCGATGACGCGACCTTTGAGCGCGCCCAGGCACAGCTTGCGGCCAACCGGGTCAACCGTCCGCGTGAGGCAAAAGAAGTCCGCCCATTCACGCGCCACCTGTTCTGTGCCGGCTGCGGCAACGTCTTCTACGCGCGCAAGAGTGCGAACTCCAAGGGCGCGTACCGCTACTACGCCTGCGGCCATCGGCAGTCGCACGGGCCGGAGGCCTGCGGCAACAAGGCATCGCTGCGCGAGGACAAGCTGCTGGAGTGCGTGCAGGATGCGATGAGCGCCGTCTTCGACGATATGGACGGCGTGCTCGACGAAGTCGCGGCGATGGCGAGCGAGGCGCTGGAGGCGAACCGCAGCGAGACGACGCGGCTCAGGGGGGAGATCGCGGAGGCGGACAAGTTCATCGGGAACCTCACCCGCCTGCTCGCCGACCCGGACATCGAGGCCGGCGCCAAGAAGGCGGTGGCCCGCCAGCTCGCCGAGCACGACGCGAAGCGGGAGGAACTCCGGCAGGCACTGGAGGCGGTCGCGGTCCAGTCGGTGGCGGACATGGACGACCTGATGGCCGATTGTCGGCAGGCCTTCCTGGAGGCGAAGGCCAACTTCGCCGGGCTGATGACCCCGGCCCAGGTCAACCGGTTCATTGCCGAGGTCGTCGGGCCGATGACCGTCCTGCCGGACGGCCGCGTGGTCCAAAAAGAAACCGCCGCAACCGAAAAAGTTGCGGCGGCCGGAATAGCGGGGGCAGGATTTGAACCTGCGACCTCCGGGTTATGAGCCCGACGAGCTACCAGGCTGCTCTACCCCGCAATCTGGGCAACCGTATGGCTGATCTCCGCGTGGGTCAACCCGCGGCGGAAACCACGGGAACCAACGGAGGGCTGGACGCACGCGGTCGACGCCGGGGGAGGCCTGTTTGAATGCAGCCGCTCGGAAGCGAACGCCGCGTGATGCCGTGCGGCCTGTGCATGGGGCCGTATCATCGCCCGATGTCGCCAAGCCCTGAACCACAGGCAACAGGCTCACGCACCAACGTCCTGCTCGTCGGCGGCGGCGGACGCGAGCACGCGCTGGCGGTCGCGCTCGCACGCTCGTCCGGCATGGGCGATCTCTGGCTCGCCACCCCGGGCAACGCGGGGCTGGCGACGCTCGGGCGAGCGATCGATTTCCCGGCCAGCAAGCGCGAGATCTATCGCCTCGTCCAGTTCTGCGACCATAAGCGGATCGGTCTCGTCGTCATCGGACCCGAGGATCCGCTCGCGGAGGGATGGGCGGACGCCCTGAGTGCCCCCCACCGTCGCGTGTTCGGACCCGGGGCGGACGGTGCTCGCCTCGAAGCCGACAAGGCGTGGGCGAAGCAGTTGATGCGCGGCGCGGCGATTCCGACCGCCGAGGGTCGTGCGTTCAGCGACCCCGAAGCAGCCATCGCGTTCCTGGAATCGCGCGACGAGCCGCAGGTCATCAAGGCCGCTGGGCTGGCGAAGGGCAAGGGCGTCGTCGTGCCGGAGTCGCTGGACGAAGCCCGGGTAGCGATCGACCGGATCATGCGGCAGCGCGTCTTCGGTGACGCCGGCCGCACCGTCGTCATTGAGGAGCGGCTGAAGGGGCGCGAGGTCTCGGTGCTCGCGCTCGTGGATGGGCGAAGCATCCACATCCTGCCGCCCTGCCAGGACCACAAGCGGCTCCGCGACGGCGACGAAGGCCCGAACACCGGCGGCATGGGCGCGTTCTGCCCGGCCGAGGGCATCGACGACGAACTCATGGCCCGTGTCGAACGGCAGATCCTCGTGCCGACGGTCGATGCTCTGCGGCGCGAAGGCATCGACTTCCGCGGCGTGCTCTATGCGGGGCTGATGCTCACGCCGGGCGGGCCGAAAGTGCTGGAGTTCAACACACGCTTCGGCGACCCGGAGTGCCAGCCGCTGATGTCGCGTTTCCGGGGGAACCTGCTGCGGACGCTGATCGCCGCGTGCGACCGGCGGCTTGACGAGGTTGACCTGGATTGGGATCCTCGCCCGGCGGTGTGCGTCGTCCTGGCGAGCCAGGGCTACCCGGACGCGCCGCGGACGGGCGTGCCGATCAAGGGCTTGGACGAAGCCGAAGAGGTCGAGGGCGTCACCGTCTACCATGCTGGCACGAAGGCGGACGAGCGGGGACGCATCGTCACGGCGGGAGGGCGCGTGCTCGGCGTGACCGCGCTCGGCGAGACGATTGCGGAAGCTCGCGAACGGGCCTACGCCGCGTGCGAGCGAATCCGCTTCGAAGGCATGGTCTACCGGCGAGACATCGCTCTGCACGCGACGCCCGTCGAGCGCCAGTCATCGCGCGCGTAGGGGGCGAGGCTCACCAAGGCACGCGCCGGGCCAGCCAGGCGATCGCGTCGTGCGATCGGGCAGCACGGTAGAAGCGCGTCGCCACGGCGTCGCGCACGACGGCTGCCGCGTCGGGCTGCGGACTCGCCGCATCGAGCGGGGCAACACCGACGGCGAATGAGCCGAGGTCGGAACCGTCCAGCCCACGGAGTGAGAGCGTGGCGACCTGCTCGAATCCCTCGGGCGGCTCATCGCCGCTCCGACGAACGACGTCCGCGGGGACGTCCACGAGGAGCGTCAGCACCGCTTCCAGGCCGGCAACATCCTCGGTCGCGAGCGGCACGGGCTGTTCGCTGTCGATCCGCACCCAACCCTCATGCGTGCGTTCGAGCACGAGCGATCCGAGCGAGACCCGTCCGACATCCGCCGATGGGACAGCCACCGCTCGCCGCACAATGAACACCTCCGGGTCCAACGGGAGCGCGGCGATGGATTCGGAGGGTACTTCAACCAGCGCTGGACCGGAGATCGTATCGCTCCTTCGCGTGTGCGGCGTCAGCATCGACGCTTCCGCGAGCGCCAGGTAGCGCGCCCCGGAGGCATCGGCGGGCTCCAGCACCGACAGCCTCCGCACGATCACTCGCCGGTCGCGTTCGTCGCCGGTCGGCGAGGGCAGGTCTGATTCGACCTCGATGACCAGCAACGGGCGGGCGTCCGTCGCCGTGTGCGGCTCGTCACGGAACCGCGCCACGGTCAGCGACTCGGCAGCCCGCAGCAGCTCCTTGACGATGCGCGGCTCCGCGGGCGCGATGAACGGGCCTTGGATCCCCCACCGACCCCGCACGGAGGCAATGCCCAACTGGGTGTCGGCGGTTTGAGCGCGGAACCGCGACGCCGTGCCGTCGAAACCTGGGATGGCCCGCGTATCGCGCCACTGCATGACGCTCTGCCGCGCGAGCATCGCGTGGGTCTCGCCTTCCACGAGGGCGTGCACGATCCGGCCGGACGGACTCTCGACACGCACCCGTCCTCGGCCAGCCAGCGTCTGCGCCGCGAGCCGGAGCCTCCATTCGGACCCGTCCGTGGCCGTGATCGTCACGACCGACCCGACGTCGGCATCCCGGAGAGGATCGCTCGCTTCACCCGACAGCGAAGCGAGCACGCGAAACGCGGCGCGCACGCGAGGCTCCGATGCGGGCCAGCGTGATTCCGTCCCATCCAACCCGCGAACCACGATCATCCACTCGCGGGCGAAACCCTCCGACCTCACGATGATTGACGGAGACCCCGGCGAATCGAGCCGGATCGACTCGACCTGCGAGGGCAGGAGGCTCAACAAGGGCACCGGCCCGCTCCGCACGGGACGGGACTGCACCACGAGAACCGCCGCCCCGATGAGGGCGACACTCAGCAGCACGATCACGCCCCGCAGCCGTCGCACGGGGCAACTCTACCGCACGACCGTGCCCCGCGGCGTAGAGTGAGAGCGATGGCGGGCAAGCCAAGCGACGGACGAACGGCTCGCACGCCAACCTGGCGAACGGCCGATCCGCCGCTCGTCGGCATCACGACGGACCTCTGCGAATCTCCCAACGGCGCGCGTGCCTTCGCCTACACGCGCTACGCCCACGCGGTCACCGCCGCGGGCGGAGTGCCCGTCCTCCTGCCGCCGATCAGGGCAGCGGCGGGCGAGCACGCACGCCGATTCTCCGCGTTCGTTCTCACGGGTGGCGACGATCCCCGCATGGAGCCGTTCGGCGGCACAACCCACCCGCTCGCCACACCTGTTCACACCGACCGGCAGGCATACGAAGCCGCCCTGCTCGACGTACTCGAGCAACGCCACCGCGACAAGCCCGTCCTCGGCGTCTGCCTCGGCATGCAGATGATGGCGCTCCACGCAGGCGGCGCTCTCGACCAGCGCATGGAGGAATCCTCGCCATCGATCGCCGCGATGCACCGGGATGGAACACACGAGGTCGTGCCGGCCGACACCGGCCCGCACAGACCACTCGGTGCAGGTCCGCTCGTCGTTTTCAGCCGCCATCGGCAGGCCGTCTCCGATTCAGGGGGGCTGCGCGTGCTCGCGCGATGCCCCGATGGGGTGATCGAGGCTGTCTGGGATCCGGACCGCGTGTTTTACGTCGGCGTGCAGTGGCACCCGGAGCGCACGGAGCATGAAGCCGCGGGCATCGGCCTCTTCCGAAGGCTCGTTGCTGCGTGCGGCACGGCCTGACCCCCCGCAACGTGGGACGCGTTCGCGTTCGATGACAGTCCTGCGCCGCGCAGCACGTGTGCCGGATGACGAGCGTGCATCGATGGTGCGTTCCACCCGCGCGAGGAACCCGTGTGACGACTGAACTCCCGCGAGCAGCCCGCCGATCGTCCCTGATCGGGGTGGCCGCGCCGCTCCGGGGAGGCACGACCATGGCGAGAACGAGGGTGCTGCTGGCCCAGCGGGACTCGACGCGGCGTGGCTTGCTCAACGCGAGGCTGGGAGAGGGGCGACCATTCCTGGACGTCATGTGCGTCAGCGACGGGGATCACCTTCTCCGAGCCGCGCGTGACAGGCACTTCGACTGTGCGGTTCTCGACGCCGATCTTGTCCCGCGTCCGGCGAGCGCGGCCCTCGACGCGGTACGCCGCACCATCGCACCCTGTCCGCTCATCGTCGTCTCCGCCTGCAGCGAGCAGCAGGTCGCCGTCGAGTGCTTCCGTGCAGGCGTGGCGGACTTCGTACCGATGACGGATGCCCTGCTTGGGGACACGCTCTGGAGGCGCGTCGAGAACGCGATCGCCGAGGCGCGCCGGAGCCACGGCGAACGCCGTACCCAGGCTCGCCGCCTCGCCCGAATGCGACGCCTCGCGGAGACCGACCACCTCACCGGTCTTTTCAACCGCAGGCACCTCGACCTGCTCATGTCCGGCAGCCGCTCCAGGCACGACCGGCGACGGTTCATGAGCGCGGTGATGTTTGACGTCGACCACTTCAAGCGGGTGAACGACTCGTACGGTCACGCCGCGGGAGACGACGTGATCCGCGCCATCGCCGCCACGATCGCCCACGCCGCCGGACCAGGTGCGACCGCCGTGCGCTGGGGCGGCGAGGAGTTCGTCCTTCTACGCCACGTCGGGCGAGAGAGCGAGGCGTGGCGCGCGGCGGAACTCCTCCGCCGCAGAGTGGCCGCACAGCGCATCCAGACCCGCGCCGGCCCGCTGCGCGTCACGGTGAGCGCGGGCGTGGCCATCGCCCCCACGAACGGCCTGAGCGAAGAGATCATCTTCCGGGCCGACCATGCCCTGTGCATGGCCAAAGACCGAGGCCGGAACCGTGTCTGCACGTGGGGCATGGCGCTCGCCGAACGGGAGGCCGACGACCTCGAACTCGCCCGAACGATGAGCGTCGAACAGCGTCGTGAGGCGCTGATTCGCCGCCTCGCACCCTCCATGGGTCCTTCGCAGCAGGAGCACACCGGCACGCACTGTGAGCAGGCCGCATCACTCGCGTGCGAGATCATGGATCGACTCGGTATCCGCGGGGCGGAATCGGAACGTATTCGGCTGGCGGCGTTGCTGCACGACGTCGGCAAGTGCGCCGCTCCGGACGACCTGCTGGCACACCCCGCCGCGCTCGACAATCTGGAGCGGTCGATCCTGGGGGCGGTCGGCGAGGAAAGCGCCCGCCTCGCGGAGCGGCTCGGCGCGGGCACCGCCGGCTCGATGTACGTCCGCCGATCACACACGCAAGGTGCAGCGCAGGCAAGGAGCTCGCTTCCCGTGGGCGCAAGCATCGTCGCCGTCTCCGATGCGCTCGCGGCGATGATGAGCGACCGTCCCTACCGGCGTGCCAGAACTCGCGCTGAGGCGGTGGCCGAACTTCGAGGGGACCGAAGCGGCCGCTTCGATCCCGCCGTGCTCGAGGTCGCCGAGAAGGCCGCTTCGACAACAGCGGGGGTGGCCGCATGAAACCCGACGCCAAGAGAGGAGACTTCGGATGGAACGCCGATGCGCCCTTCCAGCTTCGACGCCGCCAGGACCACCGCGCCTACTGCTGCGACGACCGCGTCGCCTGGCGCATCGTCGGCTCGATCTCCCTTTGTCCGGGCCGGCTGCGCGACGCGTCGAAAAGCGGGTTCGGCCTGGTCGTTCCCGACCAACTGGCCCCGCGAACGGGGGATGCGCTCGTCCTGCTGGCGCGCAACCAAGCGTCTCCATCGCACTGCCGCGTCGTCAGGGTTGCGCGCTGCAAGGACGGTGGCGTGATGGTCGGATGTCGGAGAGTGTCGTCTGAAGAGCGCCGCAGCACGCGGGCGCGCACGAGAGCGCTGCCCAACGGCCGCCCTCGCCGGATCGCCTGAGCGGCAGGATCACACGCGAACGGCAACCTCCGTCAGGTTCTCCGGCGTCCAGACGTCCGTGCCCGGATCCCAGTGGTAGCGGATGACCTCCCGGTTGGTGTTCCGTCCGAAGACGTTGAGCCTGCCGTCGGCCCCCGCATACCCGCTCAGCCCGCCGCCGTCGGGACGCGGTGAGCCACCGGGGAGCACTTCATCAAAGGAACTGACGACCCACTCGCCCTCGAACTGCGGAACCCACCAGTAGATCACCAGGTCGCCGTCCGGCCCGACGCCGGCGACATTCAGCCCGCCCCACGGCGTGACGTAACTCGTGAGCGAGCCGACCGCCAGTTGCGGCCCCGAGAAGAGGGCCGTGAGGTCGCTCACCTCCCAGTTGCCCTCGAACTGCGGAACCCACCACGTCACGAGCACCGAACCGGACTCGTCCGTGCCGGCGATGTTGATCCCGTCCCACGACGTGAGGTAGATGGTCAGACCGCCGGTGATCGTCGGCGCGCCGGTAATGGCAGACAGGTCGTCGGTGCGCCAGAGCGTGAACCCTTCGGCATCGGCGATCCAGACCGTGTGCAGACGGCCCGATGCGTCCACGCCCACGATGTTGCGGGCGTTCCAGCTCGTGACGTAACTCGTGATGCGACCCACGAACGCGGGAGTGCTCATGCCCTGCGCGGCGAGATGATCCGTGCTCAGATTCACGAGCGACCACACGAAGCCCCCGTCCGGGTTCACCGCGCCGGTCTGCACGAAGAGCAGCAGATGCCCGGCCGCAGAAATGACCGCGACGTGCGCGATCCCCGTCGTATCCACGAACGCCGTCAGTTGCCCGGTCAGGTCGTCAGCAAGTCCCATCTCGGTCGAGAGATTGCGGAAACTCCACGCGCCGTTCCGCAGCACGAAGAGCAGCAGCCCGTCCACAGAGACCGCGGCCGCGTAGAGCAGCCCGTCCTTGTCGTCCACGAAGAAGCTCACGTCGCCGACGAGCGCGGGCGAACCCGTCGCCGCCTGGAGATCGCGTGCTTCCCACGCCTGGCTACCGGGGTCGATCTGCCGGTACACGAGCGGCCGGTTGTCGGAGTTTCTCGCCCCGACGTAGTAGCGGCCGTCGGCGCCCTGCACGCCGGAGACGACAGCCCCGTTCGCGGCCAGCAGCGAATAGATGACCGTGAGATCGAGCGTGAGTTTGTTCGTTTCGACACCGGCGAAGTCGACGCCGATGGCGATGATGGTCAGCCCGGGGCCGAGCGGCGCGCCGCTCCCCAGAACGGCGAGAATCGACCAACCGTCCTCGCCGTCCTCATCGGTGCCGAGCGCCTCACCTTCGTCGATCGCGTTGTTGCCGTTAAAGTCCGCCCAGAACGCGACGCGCCGGATCGACGCCGGGTTATCGCGTGCCTGCACCGAGAGGGTGAACTGCTGGTCGCGCGTGAGCGTGAGCAGGGTGGACTGCAGGCCGTCGATGCTCGACGCTGTGCGGATGTTGTTGTATGTGCTGATGGTCCCGGCCGTGGCGCTCAGCGTCGCGACGCCGAGGTACGCCCTTCCCTCGAACCTCCCGACCGCAAGCCCGGCCGGAGCGGCCGCGACGACGTGCGAGAGAATCGGCGTCAGGAATCCGAGGCCCCCATCGCCCTCCAGCACAACCACGCGATCGGAACCCTGCACGGCGACGATCGCGTCGGGCCTGCCGTCCACGTTCACGTCGGCGAACTCGATGGCGCCCGCTCCGGCACCAACCTCCACGGAGACGCCCGCCGGCGAGTAGAACCCCAGCCCGTTGTTGCGCCACACCACGACCTTCCCCTCGGTCGTGGTCGCAATCGCATCCAGGTCGCCGTCGCCGTCGAGGTCCGCGAGTGCGAGTCGAACACCCAGCCCACCGAGATTCGCCGCGATCGACGGGCCGATGAAGTTCATGTCGCCGCCGTTGCGGAGCCATTGCAGCGCAGCGCCGCCCGTTGAAGTCACCATGGCGATGTCGAGGTCGCCGTCCTCATCGAGATCACCAAGCCGGATCGAGACCGGGTTTCCCGGCACGGCGAACGAAACCGGCGCGCCGAACGAGCCGCTCCCGTCATTGAGGAGCACGTCGATCACCGACGCCGTCGAGCACCCGACGACGAGGTCCGGTACGCCGTCGCCGTCCATGTCGCCGATGCGGACCTCCTGCGGACCTCCGGAGGTTGCGAACACGCCGCCCGCCGAGAACCCGCCGGCGCCGTCGCCGAAGAAGACAGCAACGGCGTCGTCCAGGTTGAGGCTGACCGCGATATCGGCACGACCGTCGCCGTTCAGGTCGCCGATCGAGACAAAGACGGGCCTGCCGCCGGTGGCGAACGAGGGGCCTGCCAGGAAGTTGCCTGTCCCATCTGAAAAGAAGACGCGAACCGTGCCGTCCTCCGGGAACACGGCCACCAGATCATCGCGGCCGTCGCCGTCAAGATCTGCCGCCGCCATTGCTGCGCCGATGGGCGCACCGGTCACGGAGTCCCGTCGAGCGGCAAAGACGCCGTGGCCCGCGCCGAATAGGATCGTGAGCGTATCGCTCTCCTCGTTCACGACCATGACGTCGAGCACGCTATCCCCGTCCATGTCCTTCAGCGTGACGGCCCGTGGCGCCTGGCCCACCAGAAACGCCGGCGAGGTCGTAAAGTTCCCGTTGCCCACGCCGAAGCCGACCTGAACGTTGTTCGCGTCGGAGTTCCCGGTGATGAAGTCGACGCGGCCGTCGCCGTTGAGATCCGCCAGCGCAACGGAGCGCGGCCTGGCGTCCACGGACACCAGGAAACCCGGGTTGGTCAGCGCGCCCGTGCCGTCGTTGAGCCGGACCGTGACCACGTCGTCATCGGCGCACGCGACAACCACGTCGAGGTGCCCATCGCCGTTCAGGTCGCCGAGTGCAACGTCCTCCGGGTTCGCGCTCACGAGGTACTGCACTGGCGCGGCGAACGCGCCTGAGCCGTCGTTGATAAAGACACGGATCGCGTCGTCCTCCGAGGCAGCGACCACGAGGTCCGGCGCGCCGTCGCCCGTAAGATCGCCGACCGCAACCGCCCGTGGCGCGGTTCCGCCCGGGAGAAGTGTCGCGGGACCGAATCCGCCCGTCCCGTCGCCGATGTAGACGCCGACGAAGTTCAGGAGGAAGTTGGTCGTCACAAGGTCGAGGTCGCCGTCGCCGTTCAGGTCGGCCAGCGCAAGCCCGACCGGTCCGCCGTTGCCGGCGATGCGCGTCGCGTCGCCGAACGTTCCGTCGCCGTTGCCGAGGAAGACCGCGATGGAGTTGTTGCCGAACTCACTCACGACGAGGTCGATCGCCCCGTCGCCGTTCAGGTCGCCCGCGACAACGCGCGACGCCGAGCCGAGCGTGTCGAGTGTCTGCGAGCGTGTGAACGATCCGTCGCCGCGTCCGAGCAGCACCGTGACGGTGTTCGAATCAAAGTCCGCCGTTGCCGCGTCGAGGATGCCGTCGTCATCGAAATCCGCGACGACCAGCCCGGTCGGCGCGTCACCGACAGCCGTGGTCGGCGCGTCGTACACGACCGCGAGAAGAACCCGCCCTTCGAGGGCCTCGGATCGGCACGAATCTCCCGCGGAAAGTGCGGACTCGGAGCGGGCACGAACTCGCGTCTTGCTCATGGGCATCCCCTGCCTGTGCGCACGGCCACCCGGCCGGACCAAGTCTATCGGCAGGCCGGGGCACGATCATCCACAGACGCGAACCGGCTACGAACGCAGCCCCGTCAGCAACGCCTCGACGACCTTCTTCGCGTCGCCGAAGAGCATCCGCGTGTTCTCGCGGTAGAACAGAGGGTTGTCCACGCCCGCGTAGCCCGTGGCCATCCCCCGCTTCATCACGATCACCGTGCGGGCCTTCCAGACTTCAAGCACAGGCATCCCGGCGATCGGACTCCCAGGGTCGTCCTGGGCAGCGGGATTCACGATGTCATTCGCCCCGATGACGAGCACGACGTCCGTCTGCGGGAAGTCGGGGTTGATCTCCTCCATCTCGAGCACGACGTCGTACGGCACGCCCGCCTCGGCGAGCAGCACGTTCATGTGCCCCGGCAGCCTCCCCGCAACCGGGTGGATCGCGAAACGAACGAGCACGCCGGCCGATTCGAGCAGGCGGACACATTCCGCCAGCGCGTGCTGCGCCTGGGCGACGGCCATGCCGTACCCCGGCACGATGATGACGCTCCGCGCCGACTTCAGAAGCGAGACGGCGGCGGGAGCGTCGATCGGCGTGACCTCACCCCCCGGTGCCTCGCCCGACGGCGCGGCCCCGCCCTCGGTGCCGAACCCGCCGAGGATAACACTGATGAACGAACGGTTCATCCCCCGGCACATGATGTAGCTCAGGATCGCGCCGCTGCTGCCGACCAGCGCGCCTGTCACGATCAGCAGGTCGTTCTCCAGCATGAAGCCCGCCGCCGATGCCGCCCAACCCGAGTAACTGTTCAGCATCGAGACGACGACCGGCATATCCGCCCCACCGATCGCGGCCACGAGGTGCATCCCCAGCACACCCGTGATGGCCGTCGCGATCAGCAACTCCGCCATTCCCGCCCCGCCGGTCGCCATGCCGTAGCGAACGCCGAGCACGACCGTCACCAGCAGCGCGGCGGCGTTCGCGGCGTGACGGGCCGGAAGAATCAGCGGCTTGCCGCTCACCAACCCCTGCAACTTCAGGAACGCGACGACCGAGCCGGTGAACGTGATCGAACCGATGCACGCCCCGAGATACACCTCGACGCGATGCACCAGTTCGCCCGATCCGGTTTGCGAGGCGTGCGGCTCGAGGTGCCCCGCCACCGCCACCAGCACCGCCGCAAGCCCGACGAAACTGTGCAGAATCGCCACGAGTTGCGGCATCGCCGTCATCCGGACCCTCGCCGCGACCACCGCACCGACGATCACCGCCGGCGCCATCGCCGCCGCCAGCAGGGCGTAATCGCCCACTCGTTCTCCGAGCGTCGTTGCGGTCAGGGCAAGCGCCATGCCCGCGATGCCGCACGCGACCCCGCGCCGTGCCGTCTCGGGGCGCGACAGCCCGCCGAGCGCGAGGATGAACAGCGCGCTGGCAGCGATGTACGACGCCGTCACCATGCTCTCCGGCATCACGCTGACGATCCTCCCGTCGGGGCGTGCTTCCGGAACATGGAGAGCATCCGCCGCGTCACCAGGAACCCGCCCGCGACGTTCACCGTGGCAACGAGCACCGCCACCATCCCCAACACCGCCGGCAACCCCCGCCCCTGGCCCGTGAGGTGCAGCATCCCGCCGATCACGATGATGCCGCTGATCGCGTTCGTGATGCTCATCAGCGGCGTGTGCAGCGCGGGCGTGACGTTCCACACCACCAGCCAGCCCACGAAGCACGCCAGCACGAACACCGTGAGGTGCGAGAGCAGCGCGGGCGGCGCGGTCAGGCCGATGAGCAGCAGCAGCACGCCCGCCAGCCCCAGCCAGAACACCCTCTGCCACGGCCGCGACTTCCTCTCGACCGCGGCCGGCACCGGGGCCACTTTCGCAGGCTCTGCACGCTCGCGCCCGGTCGCGACCACCGGCTCGACCTGCGGCTTCGGCGGCGGCCAGGTGATCTCGCCCCTGTGCGCGACCAGCGCACCTCGTATTACCTCGTCCCCCAAGTCCGGCTCCAGGTCCGCACCCAGCGCCTCGACCAGGTGGAAGACCGTCGTCGCGTACAACTGGCTCGACTGGCTCGCCATCCGGCTCGGCAGGTCCGTGAATCCGACAATCGTGACGCCCTTGTGCTCCACGACCTCATCCGGTCGCGTCAGCGCGCAGTTCCCGCCCTGCTCAGCCGCCAGGTCCACCACGACCGAACCAGGCCTCATGCTCTCGACCATGCCCGCGGTCACGAGCACCGGCGCCCGCTTGCCGGGGATGAGTGCGGTCGTGATGATCGCGTCGACTTCCATCGCCTGCGCCGCGAAGAGGGCCATCTCCGCCTCGACGTAGGCCTTGGACATTTCCTTCCCATAGCCGCCTCCCCCCTCGCCCTCCTCATCGACGTGCAGTTCGAGGAACTCCGCGCCCATGCTGCGGACCTGGTCGCGCGTCGCGGCACGCGTGTCGAATGCACGCACGATCGCTCCGAGGCTCCGGGCGGTACCGATCGCGGACAACCCCGCGACGCCGGCCCCGATGACCAGCACCTTCGCCGGATCGACACGCCCTGCAGCCGTCATCTGCCCAGCGAAGAACCGCGGCAGAGAGTGGGCGGCCTCGACCACCGCCCGGTACCCGGCGACGTTCGCCATCGCGCTGAGGGCGTCCATCTTCTGCGCCCGCGTGATGCGGGGCACGCAGTCCATGGCGAGCGCGGTGATGCGCCGCGACGCCAACCGCTCCAGCAGCTCCCGGTTCTGCCCCGGCCAGATGAAGCAAACGAGCCTCCCGCCCTCCCGGATCAGGTCCGCCTCGTGCACGCCCAGCCCTGGGTGCGCCTCCGGCCCGCGCACCTTCGCGATCAGGTCCGCTCGCTGCCAGAGGTCTCGCACCCCGTCAACGATCTCGGCTCCGGCCTCGACGAACGCCGAATCAGAACAGCCCGCCGCGTCGCCCGCGCCTCGCTCGACCAGAACCCCGAACCCGGCCTTGCGGTAGCGCAACACCGTCTGCGGCGTGGCGGCAACGCGGCGCTCGCCTTGGTGCACTTCTTTCGGGATGCCGACAAGCACGGTCCGATTCTCCGGTCGAGTGACCCGCTCCGGGCCGGGAGGCGGAAGGATACTGTGTCCGCCGCGTGGCGTCTCAGCCCGCCGCAGCCGCCTGCACCCGCCCCCACTGCTCATCGAGACGCCTCGCCGAAACCGGTTGAGCGGTGCCGAGTCCCTGCGAGAACACCGAGACGCGAAGTTCCTCGACCATCCATCGGTACGAGCGGAGTTCGTCGCGCGCCAAGGGCGGATGCGAGTCGAGCCGCCCAAGAGCGTCGATGTAGCGCCACCACGCCGGCGCGACCGTGTCCAACGCGGCCCGCTCTCCCGCCGTGCGGCCTGCCGCCAGCCTGCGAAGCCGGGCCTCGAGCGCGGCGAGATAACGCGGATAGTGCCGCAATTGGTCGGCCGCCGTGGACGCCAGGAACCCGGCCGGGATCAGGTGATCCAACTGCGAGGCGATGTCCTCCCCGGATTCGCCATGCAGGAGTTCGGGGTTGCTTTCAATGAGTACGCGAACCCGCTGCACGGCTTCGAGCGTCCTCTCTGCAACCCTCGCCGCTTCGACGAGCGCGGGCGAGAGGCGGCCCCACGTCTCGGACACCGCCCGCTCGAACGCTGCCGACGTCCGGATCGCCGCGAGCGGGACGGGGCACGCGCGCTCGACCGCCATCACCGCAAGATCCTCGTGCAGCGCGTCCGCGCTTCCGAGCGTGGCGTACAGAAGCCGGAGCCGCTCGACGCCCGGCAGGTGCTCGATGAGCGTCCGCAACTCGCCGGCAAGTCGAACGCGGAGGAGTCGTCGGACGCCGATCGGCCACGCCGCCTCGGCCTCATCGCGCGAAGTGAACAGCCGCACCGCAGCCGCTCGCATCTCCTCGGCCATCGCCGGCCACGCCCGCACGCTCGCGCCGCCGAGCGCGATCACGACGCTCTCGGGCGGGTCGCCGATCGTCCAGTCGGAGATCGCCGCCCGGTTGTAGTCGCTCCGCACGACGCGGAGCGCTTCGGCCAGCGCGCCGCGTATCGACGCGCGAACGGCGGCGACGTCGTGCCCGCAAGCCACCGCGCGGCCGCCCTCGTCCACCACGGCGACACGCGCCCTCAAGTGCTCCGGCACGGCGTCCGGGGCGAAGTTGCCGGCACGGACCGTCACGCCGCGCGTGCGGCCGATGAACGCCGCGAGTCCTTCAACCAGCGGACACGAACGATCCGGCGACGACGCCAGGAACGAATCCACGATCTCGGGCGCAGGCCCGAGCGACCGCCGCGCCGCGCGAGGCAGGGTCCGCACGAGCGCGATCGCCGCGTCGCGGACGTTTCCCGGCACCGCCCAGTCCACCGCCGCCTGCGTGAGCGACCACGCCGCCCCGAGCGGCACGGTGATGGTGACTCCGTCCGCATCTCCGCCGGGGTCGTGCGCGTAGTCAATCGGCAGTTCCACGCCGCCGACGCGGATCGTGTCGGGAAACGACTCCGCCGACGCGGCCTCGGCGAGCGGACCGGCCAGTTCTCGCTCGTCGAAGTAGAGGGCCATCGGATCGTCGCGTTCCGCGCGCAGCCGCCACGCCTCGAACGCACGCCCCGTCCAGACGCCCGGCGGCACTCTGCGGTCGTAGAAGTCGAAGCGCCGCTGGGCCTGCGCCGCACTCTCGTCGCGGCGGAGTTTCGCGCTCAGCGCGCGCACTCGTTCGACCACGCGCCGGTTGTGCCGCTCGAAATCGGCCCCGCTCGCGTGCCCGCCCTCGACCAGCGCGTGGTGAATGAACAGCGCCCGCGCCTCGGCCGGGTTCACGCCCCCGAAATCAACCCGCCTGCGATCGACCACCGGCAGCCCGAGCAGCGACACCGTCTCGAACGCGACCGCACGCTCGCGCCGCGCATCCCATCGCGGCTCGGAATACGTCCGCGACAGCAGGTGCGACCCGAGCCGCTCCACCCACGACGCTCGCACCGGCGCGACAATCCTCGCGTACAGCCGCGTCGTCTGCACCAGCTCCGCCGCAACAATCCAGGGCGGATCGCGCCCGTGCATCACGGACCCCGGGTGAATCCTGAACTTCGTCCCGCTCGGCCCCTCGTACTCGTGGCGCTCGCGCAGCCGGCCCACGTGCACCAGCAGCCCCGTCAGCAGCGCCCGGTGCACGCGGTCCTCGTGCGGGTGCGCGGCGTTGATCCGCATCCCGAGTTCCATCGCCATCGCGTGCAGCTGGTGGTGAACGTCCTGCCACTCCCGCATCCGCGCGTGCGACAGGAACCGCTCCCGGCACCAGCCCTGCAACCCCCGGCGCGACGACTCCCGCGCGGCCTTGTGGAACTCCTCCCACACACGCACAAGCGTCAGGAAGTCCGAACGGGGGTCGGCGTTCGCCCGGTGCGCCGCGTCCGCCTCGTCCCGCTTGTCGATCGGCCTGTCGCGCGGATCTCGCACCGACAAGCCCGCCACGATGATCAGCGCCTCGCGCAGCGACCCCTCCCGTTCCGCCGCCAGCAGCATCCGTCCGAGCCTCGGATCGACCGGCAACCGCGCCAGTCGACGGCCGATCTCGGTCAGCCCGCCGTCGGCTCCCATCGCGCCCAGCTCGACCAGCGTGTCGCGCCCGTCGCGGATCATCCGCGCCGAGGGCGCCTCGACGAACGGGAATCGCTCCACCTCGCCCAGCCGCAGCGCGGCCATCTGGAGGATCACCCCCGCCAGGTTCGTCCGCAGGATCTCCGGATCGGTGAACCTGGGGCGCGACTCGTCGTCGGTCTCGCTGTACAAGCGGACGCAGATCCCCTCACGCACGCGTCCGCACCGGCCGGCCCGCTGGTCCGCCGACGCACGCGAGATCGGCTCGACCTCCAGCCGCTGGATGCGCGAGCGCGGGCTGTAGCGGTTGATCCGCGCGACGCCCGTGTCGATCACGAAACGGACGCCCGGCACCGTAAGCGACGTTTCCGCCACGTTCGTCGCCAGGATCACGCGCCGCCCGTTGTGCGCGCGGAACACGCGGTCCTGCTCCTCCGCGGAGAGCCTGGCGTAGAGCGGCAGCACCTCCCGCCCCTCCGCGCCCGGCGCGGCCCGCAACGCCTCGGCCGCCTCGCGGATCTCACGCTCGCCCGGCAGGAACACGAGCACGTCGCCCAAGCCCTCGGCCTCAAGCCCCAGCAGCGTGTGGACGATCGCCTCGGACATCGTGGCGTCCGCGGCGTCCGGCGGCGCGTGCCGGACCTCGACCGGGTACGTCCGCCCCGAGACTTCGATGACCGGGCACCCGCCGAAGTGGCGGCTGAAACGCTCCGGGTCGATCGTCGCCGAAGTGACGATCACCTTCAGGTCGTGCCGCTTGGGCAGCAGTTGGCGCAGGTACCCGAGCAGGAAGTCGACGTTCAGGCTCCGCTCGTGCGCCTCGTCGATGATGATCGTGTCGTAGGCGAGCAGCCTGCGGTCGCCCTGCGTTTCGGCGAGCAGCACCCCGTCGGTCATCACCTTGACGAGCGTGTCGGGCGACGTGCGATCATTGAACCGAACCTTGTAGCCGACCGCGCGCCCGAGCGGCACGCGCAGTTCCGCCGCCACCCGCGACGCGATGCTCCGGGCCGCGACGCGCCGCGGCTGCGTGTGCGCGATGACGCCGGTCGCGCCGCGCCCCAGTTCCAGGCAGAACTTCGGGAGTTGCGTGCTCTTGCCCGAACCCGTCTCGCCGCACACCACGACGGCCTGGTGCTCCCGGATCGCCGACAGGATGCGCTCTCGCTCCGCGACGATGGGCAGCTCGGGCGGGTAGTCGATGGAACGGATGCGCCCGGCCCGCGCCGCGGCCCGCTGCGCCGAACGCTCCGCCTGCGCGTGCAGCGAGCGAATCTCGTCGCGCCGTCCCGCGTGGTCGGCCGCCCGCAGCCGGCGCGCGATCCGCTCCCGATCCGTCGCCATGCACGACGGGAGGAGGCTTCTCACCATGGCCGCGGACTCGGACACGGGCAATCGTTGGCGGCCCGCGGCCGCTCGTCAGGCCAGACCCACTTGCCGAAGCAACGGCGCGATCTCGACCGGCTCACCGGTCTCCGCCGATCGCCTGATCGCCTCCATGACGCACACGGTCTCGACGCCCTCCTCCAGCTCCGGCGATCGCGGCTCGCCCGAGATCAGCCCGGAGGCGAAGTGATCGGCGTAGTTGGCGAACTCGCCGTAGTGCATCCCGTGCACCTCGCTGTTGAAGTAGTAATGGCGGCCCGCGTAGAGCAAGTCCTCGACGATCTCGGCGTGCGCGCCCGGCCGGAACGCGCCCCCGCCCACGCCCACGGCTTCGTCGTCCGCGCCGCTCGCGGTGTGCACGTACCGCATGTCGTGGTACTGCGCCAGGCTCGTCCCGCCGGACGCGAACACGAGACATTCGATGCAGTTGCGTGCTGTCGGCAACTCGTGGCATCCATAATGCCCCATCACGCGCGCGATCCGCCCGTCCTCGGCCAGCAGGTTGACGACGTACATGTCTCTCCCATTCACGCCGAACGCCCGCCCCATCGCGGACACAACGCCGAGCGCGTGCACGCACCGAATCCTCCCCAGGTACCATCGCACGAGATCGACCGGGTGGCTCAACCCCAGGAACACCCAGTCGGTCTCCGTCGCCGCCCACCGGCTCTTGCGGTAGTACCAGTCCATGCGGTGAATGTAGTGCGCATCCACCATTTCCACCGCGTTCAGGCCGCCGAAATCGCCTCGCTCCAGCGCGGACCGTTGCCGCCGGAACGGCTCAAAAAAGCGCGTGCTCTGCCCGACCAGCAGCCGCCGACCCGTCCGCCGGCCCGCTTCGAGAATGCGCTTCGCCCCTTCCAGCGAGTTCGCCAGCGGCTTGGTGCAGATCACGTCCTTGCCGGCCTCGAAGGCCCGCTCCACGTGCTCGGCGTGCAGGTGGTCCGGCGTGTAGATCGCCACGATCTCCACCTCGGGACGGGACAGCATCGAGCCGTAATCCGGGGTGTAGTACAGCCCCGGCAACTCGCGGCGCGAGGCCGCGATCTTCTCCTCGCTCAGGTCGCATCCCGCCACCGCCCGCGCAAACACGCACCGCGACTCGAGGGCGATCAGGAGCGTCCGCCCTTCGTGCAGCCCGAGCACGCCGACGCCCTTTGCGCCCGGGTGGCGTTCCGGTGGTGCGACCGGCGCGGTGCCCGGGATGTGCTCGATGAACCCCGCGCCGACTCCTTTCTCGCCTGTCATCGCGTGCGCTCTCCGCCTTCCGCGTGCGTGACGTGCAACCGTTCCGCGACCTCGGCTCGCCCCGGCAGGGAAGGAATCGCGCCGGGCCGCGTCGCCGCCAGCGCGCCCGCGACGCAACCCGTGCGAACCGCCTCCTCGACCGATCCGCCCGCCGCCAGACAGGCCGCCAAGGCCCCGCAGAACGCGTCCCCCGCCGCGGTCGAGTCCACCGCCCGCACCGGGATCGACGGCACACGCACCGAGGCGTCGCTCGCGGCCAGGCACGCCCCATCCGGCCCGGCCGTCACCACCACTGCGCCCGATCCGAGCCGGAGCACGTCCTTGGCCAGCGCGAGCGGATCGTCCTCCTCTGCCCCCCCCGTCAGCAGCGCGGCCTCGCCCCTGTTCGCAACCAGCAGATCGACCTGCCTGAGGATTCCCTCGGGCACGACCGCGGCCGGGGCGGCGTTCAGCACGACGCGACGCCCGGCTCCGTGCGCAACACGAATCGCAGCCGCGACGGTCTCGAACGGCGTTTCGAGCTGCAGCAGCAGCACCGCCGCGGAACGGACGATCCCGGCCACGCTCTCGACGTCCTCCGGCGTGAGACTCGCGTTCGCGCCGGGTGCGACGACGATGGTGTTCTCGCCCGCGCGCTCGTCCACGATGATGACACCGACCCCGGTCGCCGTTCCGGCGGTGGCGCGGATCGCCGTCGCATCCACGCCCTCGCGGACGAACATGGCCCGGAGCGACTGCCCGTAGTCGTCCGCGCCGACCCGCCCCACCATCGACACGCGCGCCCCCATCCGGGCCGCCGCGACGGCCTGGTTCGCGCCCTTCCCGCCGGGGAACGTCGCGAACGGGCCGCCGAGGATCGTCTCCCCGGGCACGGGCAGGCGCGGCGTGCGCACCACCAAGTCCATGTTGATCGAGCCGACGACGCACACGCTTCCGCTCACGCCCGTGCTCCTTCGCTGTCCCGCGGCTCAGTCGTCCGATGCACCGTCGCCCAGACCTCGCGTTTAGCGTCGAGGTCGCGCCATGCCTTGCGCCCCATCACCAGGTCCGCCATCACCGTCGCGATCTCGCGCGGCCGCACGGCAAAGCGAACCCGCGACCACTCGACCAGCCTGCCGCGGAGCACGGCCCCGCGCGCCCAGTCGGGCGGATCGGCAGGCTCGGGGGAGAGCCAACCCGTGTCGCGCAGATGGAGCGGGGCCTCGGCGGGCGCGGCTCCGGCCGGCCACGGGCCGCACTCGCCCATGAGGTTCGTCTTGGCCGCGAGCGCGACCGTCCCGGGCAGTTTCAGCGTGACCTCGGCCGGTTCGCCGTTCCATTCGACGAGGCGAATCACGAAGGGGTGCGTGCACGCGCCGCTCGATTCGATCGCCATTCGGTGCCCCGCCCAGTCCGGCAGGCGCTCGCCGGACTTCATGGATTCGCGGAAGAAGGCCTGCGCGTGGACCGCCGGCGCGCCGGTGATCTCCAGAGGCCCGAACACATCGGGGAGATCGCCCCGTTCGCCCTCGTGCACGCCGACGAGCCACGATCGGGCGGCCCGGCTCGCCCGCTCCGCATCGGTCAGCGGGCCGTGCGGCGTGATGGCGAGGCTCGCATCGAACCCTCGCTCGTACCGCTTCCCGTCCCACGGGTCGCGCGCCGTCAGCAGGCAGCGCACCCCGTCCTCCGTTCGGAACCACTGCTGCGATCCGTCGTGCGTGATCAGCAGCCCGTCGCCCTGATCGTTGAGCAGATCGACGAGCCGCAACGCCGTGAATGGCCGGTGGACGTCCTCGAAGACCTGCGGCGACGTCATCCAGTCGCCCGTCGGGTACTTCCGCGGGCGCGTCGCCGCCGCTTCCACCCGGCCGATCCCGAACGGGTAGTCGCACACGACCCTCGCGATGCGGAATCGAGGCACGAACTCGGCAGCAAGCCCTCCGCGCATTCCCGGCTCGGGATCGGGAATCTGATCGGACAGAATCTGAACGTCCACGGTGTCCCGGAGAGGCGCGAGCGACACACGGGCGCCGAATCCGCCGTCGCCCGACCGGCTCGCCCTCGCGATGAACACCGTCGGCCGTCCCTGGAACTCGTCGAGTTCGACCCGCACGTCGTCGAACGTCTCGACGCCCCCGGCGCGAGCCATCGACACCGCGCAGAGCGGCCTCTCCGGCGCAACAACCCCCTCCGGGAATCGCTCCGAACGGAGCCGCGTGATGACGCCGCGCTCCGCGTCCACGTCCACCCGGAACGCGCCCCGCTCGAGGATGATCGTCCCTCGCTCCCGGTACGCCCTGACCTTCGGGCTTCCGCGTGCCGCGCGGGGCGCCACCCGGTAGCCGAACGCGGGAACATCCTCGACCACCTCGCCGCGCAGGTCGAGCGAGGTCGTGACGAGCAGGTCGTGCGGCACACCCGCACCGTTGAACACGACCGTGGCCCCCTCGACGGCGTTCATGCGCGACGCGAGCGCCTCCATCGAACGCCGGGCCACTTCGTTCGCCAGGGTGGACGCCCGCTCGAAGGAAGCCTCGCCGATGAACCCGCACAGCCCCTCGCACTCGTGATTGTCGTGGTGCTGGGCGGCGAGCGCCTCGCGCCACCCCTCCTCGAGTTCCCACGTCGGGTAGACGTCCCACCCGGGGTAGGGGCGGCCGAACAATCCCAGCAGCGCGGAGATCGCCTCGGCGCAGACGAGCCGCTGCTCGCACAGCCCGCTGGATCGCGGGTGCCGGTCCCCGTTCTTTCCCAGCGTCATCCCGTGCCACACGTCGTCCATCGTGTACGCGCGAACGGGCGGATCGCCTTCGGACGACCCACGCAACTCCTCGATCAACGCCCCGCACGTCCGCGGCCGCACCTCGAACCGCGGGTCCGCGAACAACGCCTTCAGCCGCGGCAGCAGCACCTCGCTCCGGCACATCCAGTCCCGGCTCGGCATCAACTCCAGCCACTGCACGATCGCCGGCGCCTCCAGCTCCCGGATCAGCCCCTGCTCGAGCAGCCCGTCGAAGTCCTCGGGCCACTGGTGCACGTTCAGCTCGTTGCGCGGCAGCGTCGGCAGCCACGTGCCGTCCGCGCCCTCCCACAGGATCAGGCTCGCCCGCTCGCGCGGCGCCTCCGGCGTGTGCCACGTCCACTGGAAGAACAGGTTCGCCCCCGTGAACCCGCACGACGCCAGCACCTGCGGCAGCTGCGGGAAGAAGTAGAACTCCTCCTCCCAGAACGTGCGCGGCCTCACGCCCAGCAGCCGCAGCACGCTCCGCACGCCGAACGTGAACTGCCGCGCGTTGCTCTCGCCGCCGTGGAACAGGCCATAGGGCTGCCCGTAGGAGCACCCGACCGGCTCGATCGTGCCGGCCTGCACCGCCTCCCGCAGTTCAGCGAGCGCATCGGGGCACTCGGCCGCCATCTTCTCGTACCCGATCGCGTCGAAGTTCACACAGCCACGCGCGCCGGTCTCGCGGCAGAGGCGCAGCATGTCCCGCACCGACCCCGGGAGCACGTCGTACCCCCACAGCCACTGCATGTCCACCCAGTGCATGTGGTTGCCGAAGGTGTAATAGACGGGGCGTCGCGACATCCAGCGGCCTCCGCGCCTCGCCGGTTGAGAACCGGCCGCGGCAGCCTACAGGCGTTCGCGGACCGAAGCGCAACATCATCCGCCAGGACGCCCTCGACGGCACGCCCCTGCAGGGCATCTTCGTCGCCGGACTCGACAACTTCGGCAACATCCGGGGCGGCGAGATGCAGATCCCCGCGCCCGGCTCTCTCGCCCTGCTCGCCGCGGGCGGGCTGATGCTCCGCCGCCGCCGCTGATCCGACCGTCAACCCGCGTTCTCCACGAGGGCCGGCCCCGCGAGGGTCGGCCCCTTTTTCGTCGAGGGACGGCCCGCGAACCCCGCGCCCGGCCCTTGATCCGGGCGGTCCCCGGCCGCCGCCCCGGGGCGGGCACGTGCCCCGGCCGTCCCGGCGCGTGCCGCGGCCGTTCGGACCCGTGCCCGAGCCGCGCGGGCACGCGCTCCAGACTCCCGGGCACGTGCCGCAGCCTCGCGGACTCGTGCCCGAGCCGCGCGGGCACGGGCCGCAACCGCGCGGGCACGGGCCGCCGGGGCCGTGGCGCGGGCCGGAGCGCGGAATCCGCGCTGTTCAGGTTCGTACAAGCGGGGTGAAGCCCGTGCCGGTCCGGCGGCGGGGAACGGCGCGGGGCCGCTCCGGAAGATGGCATGCCCCCCGGGCGCAATCACGGGCACAATCCGGAGCACCAATCGCCTAGACTCCCCTCCTGCCAGACCGCAACCCTTCCGGCCAGCCCGAAACCCCGCCGTCTCGCAGACCCGCCACCCCCCCCACGCACGACGGAGACGCCCGTTGAGCCGATCGACATCCATCCCCGCCGCGGACCTGGGCGAACTCGCCACCGTCCGCGGCCTGCGGGCCATCGTCGAGACCACCAAGCCGCGCATCACGCGGCTCGTCACCATCACCGCGCTCGTCGGCTTCGGCATGGCCGCGCTCGAGCGCTCCGCCGCGGGGCACCGCTGGGCGTTCGGCGAGCTCGCCCTGCTCGTGCTCGGCACGACGATCGGCACGGCGCTCTCCGCGGCGGGCGCGAACGCGCTCAACCAGTGGATGGAGCGCGACCGCGACGCCCTCATGCAGCGCACCGCGACGCGCCCCCTGCCCGAGGGGCGGCTCACGCCGTCGTCCGTCCGCACGGCCGGTCTCGCGCTCTCGACGCTCGGCGTGCTGACGCTGCTGCTGCTCGCGGGCGTCGTTCCCGCGCTGGTCTCGCTCGCGTGCGTCGCGCTGTACGTGTGGGTGTACACGCCGTCCAAGCCCGTCACCGCGGGCTCGACGCTCATCGGCGCGGTGCCGGGCGCGCTCCCGCCGCTCATCGGCTGGTCGGCCGTCTCGGCGACGCCGGGGATCGCCGCGCTCGTCGAGCCGGGCGCGCTGGCGCTCTTCGCGATCATGTTCGTCTGGCAGCTCCCCCACTTCCTCGCCATCGGCTGGATGTACCGCGAGGACTACGCCCGCGGCGGGTACCGCGTCCTGCCCGCGCTCGAGCGCGGCGAGCACCGCACCGCGGTCGCCATCGGCCTCACGGCCCCGCTGCTCGTCGCGCTCACGCTCGCCCCGGCGTGGGCGATGCCGACGCTGCTCGGGCCGGGCTACCTCGCCGCCGCGCTCCTCACCGGCGGCGCGTTCCTCATGCTCTGCGCCCGCCTCGCCGCGGCGCGCCGGCGCGAACTCGCCCGCCCCGTCTTCATCGCGTCCATCGTGCACCTGCCGATCCTGCTGTGCGCGATGGTCGCCGACGGCATGGCCCACGCCCTCCTCTGATGCCACACGCCGCGGCCGCGAGCGAGCAACCACCGATCGCCGTCAGGGCGAGCAGGCTGCGCCGCGCATTTCCCGGCTCGCGCGGCCGCCCCGCGCGCGTCGCGCTCGAAGCCCTCTCGCTCACCGTCCCGGTCGGCGAGTGGGTCGCGCTCCTCGGGCCCAACGGCTCGGGCAAGTCGACGCTCATGCGGCTCCTCGCCACCGCCGACCGCCCGGACGACGGAACGCTCGAAGCCTTCGGCGACACGGTCGCGGCCGGTGCGCACGCGGCCCGCCGCTACCGGGCACGCCTCGGCGTGGTCTTCCAATCCCCCGGCCTCGACCGCCTCCTCACCGTCCGCGAGAACCTGCTCGCCCAGGCCGCGCTCCACGGCCTCTCCGGGCGCGACGCGGCCGACCGCATCGCCCACGCCGCCCGCCGCCTCGACCTCGCCGACCGCCTCGACGACCGCGTCGGCTCGCTCTCCGGCGGGCTGGCCCGGCGCGCCGACCTCGCCCGCGCCCTCCTCCACCGGCCGACCCTGCTGCTGCTCGACGAACCGACCGCGGGCCTCGACCATGACGCGCGCACCCGCTTCCTCGACACCCTCGCCGCGCTGCGCCGCGAGGCCGCCGACGCGGGGCGACCGCTCACCGCCCTGATGTCCACGCACCTGATGGACGAGGCCGAGCGGGCCGACCGCGTCGTGATGATGCACGAGGGCAGGATCGTCGCCGACGGCGCGCCGGCCGTGCTGCGCGCCTCCCTCGGCGGCTCGACCGTCCGAAGTTCCGACAGCGCGTCCGCGCCGATCCTCGAGCGGTGCGGGCTGAGCGTCTCCGTCGCGCCCGACGGCGGCATCATCGGCCGAAGCAACGATCGCGACGCCCTCGCCGCCGCCGCCTCGGGACTCGCCCTCGCCGGCCTGCCCTTCGAAGTCTCGCCGCCGACGCTCGGCGACGCCTACCTCGCCGCGACAGGACGCCCGCTCGCCGAAGGGAGCACGCCATGAGCGCGGGCGGCGTCCACGCCTTCGTCCGCCTCACCGCGCGCGAGCTCGTGCGCTTCGTGCGCCAGCCGTCGCGCATCGTCGCCACGCTGGGCACGCCCGTCCTGCTCTGGCTCCTGCTCGGCAGCGGGTTCGCCGGGTCGTTCGCCCCCCCCGCGGGGCACGCCGCCACGACCTACGCCGCGTTCCTGCTGCCCGGCGTCCTCACCGTCTCCGTCATGTTCACCGCGATCCTCGGCGCGATCTCGCTCATCAACGACCGGCACGCGGGCTTCCTCCAGTCCGTGCTCGTCAGCCCCGCGCCGCGCTGGGTCGCGTGGGGATCGAAGCTCGCCGGCGCATCCGCCATCGCGACGGCGCAGGCCGCCCTGCTGCTCCCGGCGGCCGCGATCCTCGGGCTGCCCGCGGGCGCGCCCGGCCATCTTGCCGCGCTCGCCGCGCTCGCGTGCGTCGCGGTCGGCGTGGCAGGCCTCGGCCTCGCGCTCGCCTGGCGCGTCGATTCGGTGCAGGGATTCCACGGCGTGATGAACCTCCTGCTCATGCCCATGTGGCTCCTCTCCGGCTCGGTCTTTCCGCTCGAGGGCGCGAGCGGCTGGCTGCGTGCCGTCATGTTTGTCAACCCGATGACGTGGCCCACGCAGGCCCTGCACGCCTCGCTCGCGGGCGTCTTCGATCCGATCGCCTGGGGGGCTACGATGCTGTTCGCCGCCGCCGGTATCGCTCTCGCCGCCTCGACCATCGGCTCGCGGCGCTGACTCGGGAGGCCGACATGCCCAGGTGGTTCGCCCCGCTGCTCATCGTCGCCGTCGTCGGACTCGCGCTCTCCGTCTCGGCCGCGCTCATGCTCCGCGCCAGGCAGGCCGAGAAGGCCGCCGAGGCACGCCGGCTCGCGCAGGAACAGGCGCACGCCTCCACCAACGCCCGGCTGGACGTCCGCCGCGCATCGCTCGCGGAGCTTCTCCGCCCCATCCCGGAGCCGCTGGGCGAACTCCGCATCCCCGAGTTCAACCTCGTCGATCAGGACGGCAAGCCCGCCGACCAGTCGATCTTCGACGGCCGGGTCACCGTCCTCAGCTTCGTCTTCACGCACTGCGTCCTCGTCTGCCCGATGCTGACCGGACGCATGTATGAGCAGTACGAGAACCTCGCCGGCACCAGCGTCCGTTTCGTCTCCATCAGCGTCGATCCCGCAAACGACACGCCCGAGCGCCTCCGACAGTACGCCGCCGCGTTCGGCGTCGATCATTCCCGCTGGCGCTTTCTCACCGGCGACGCCGCCACCATCCGGCGCATCGCCTCCGAAAGCCTCAAGTTCGACGTCTCCGACGACCCCGACGAGTCGAACCGCATCACCCTCCCCGACGGCGAGTCCATGGCCAACATCAGGCACCCCGACCGCATGATCCTCGTCGGCCCGGACCGGCGTCTGATCGGCCTCTACTCCCCCAACTTCGAGGACGACCGCGCCGCGCTCACCGCCCGCCTCAGGGCCATCGCCGGCAAGGACCGCGGCTGAGCGCGCTCACCGCCCGCGCACCATCGCCTCGACGTCCTTCGGCTCGATCGGGATGTGCGCCGACAGGTTCCGGCTCCCGCCCTGCGTCACCAGCACGTCGTCCTCCAGGCGAATCCCGAGCCGACGCTCCTCGACGTAGACGCCCGGCTCGACCGTGACGACCATGCCGGCCTTCAGCGCGCCGTCCGACGCCACGTCGTGCACCTCCAGCCCCAGCGGGTGCCCGATGCCGTGGTAGAAGGCGTCCGCGAACCCGGCCTTGTCGATGATCTCGCGCGCGGCCTCGTCCGCCTGCCACATGTGGTTGCCCGGCTTCACGACCGCGATCGCCGCTCGCTGCGCGCGCAGCACGGTGCGATAGACGTCCAGTTGGTCAGCGGAGAACTTCCCCGACGCCGGGTACGTGCGCGTGATGTCGGCCGCGTACCCGTCCATCGTGGCCGCCGCGTCGATGAGCACGAGGTCGCCCGGCTCGATCGCGGCGTTGTTGCGCATGTAGTGGAGGACAGCCGCGTTCGGCCCGGCGCCGATGATCGAGTTGTACGCCGTGCCGTCTCCGCCCGCGTCGCGCATCGCCCGTTCCAGAGCCTCCTGCACGTCCCGCTCGTTCGCGCCGGGCTTCATCACGGCCGCCGCGGCCCTGTGCCCGGCGAGCGTGGCGTCGATCGCCCGGGAGATCGCCGCCAGTTCGATCGGCGACTTGATCGCCCGCAGCGAGGGAACAACGCCGGACCTGTCCTCGATGCTCACGCCCGCGGTCCGCTCGCACAACTGCCGGAAGAGGGCCAGGTCCGGCGGAACCGCCCCCGTGTGCAGCGAAGGGGGGTGCAGCGTCGCCAGCCGCTTCCGCTGGCGCGTGATCGTGGCGAGCACGTTCGGCAGGGCGCGTGTCCGCAGCACCGTGTCGAACCCGGTGCGGGCCTTGAGCGCGGAACCGATCGCGTCGCGGTGCCCGTCCCACATCTCCACTTCGGGGTCGCGCGGCTTGAGGAACAGGATGCACCGCCTGCGCGGGTCGGGGTTCGCCCCGTCGAAGAGCACCGCCGCTCCGGCCTCGTCCCCGATGCCCGTCAGGTAGTAGAACGAACGGTCGGCCTCCCACTGCCCGCGCAGGTGCCCGCCCCCCTCGCCCGCGAAGACCAGCCCGATCGCTCCCCTCAGCTCGCGAAGCACCGCCGCCCGGCGCGCCGCGTAGTCCTTCACACCGGGCTTCTTCGCCGCCACGCTCGCCGGGCCACGCTTCGCCATCTCACACTCCAGCCCTTACGCCGACGCGCCGAGCGCCCGACGCAGGCGCTCCTTCGCGGCGTCATCGTACATCGCCAGCTTGCCGAACCCTTCCACCGCGCCGGCACGCACCGCCCGGGCCTGCGCATCCTCGTAGTTGCTCACCAGCATGAGCGCGGGGCGCTCGCCGGTGCGCCGCGACGCGAGCTGTCGGATCAACTCCACGCCATCCGAGGCAGAGAACGTGCCCTCCAGCGCCCGGTTCACCAGCGCGAGGTCCGCCCCTTCGATCGCCCTCGACAGCGACGCATCGTCATTCGCCGTCTCGAACGAGGCGTCCGGAACCGCCCCGCGCACGGCCGACCGCAGCATCGCGGCGTCCGGCCCGCAATGGCCCACCAGCACGATCCTGCTCGCCCGATCACCCATCAGCGGACTCCTCCAACCTGACCTCGACGCTGTCACGCCCCACCACCACCCGAGCGCCATGCCACCGGAACTCCCGCGCGTCTTCCGCTTCTCGCACGGCGAGCGATGCGGCCCGGATCGACCTCGCCCGGAGGCGATCAAGCCCCCGGCCGTCGCGAAGCCGAGCATAGGCCGAGCGCAGCAGCGCTCCGACCACGATCCACCGCAGGCCACGCAACCGAGCTCGATCGAACGAGTACGCGACCACGCGACCGTCGCGTTCGACCGGGGTCGCGGTCGGCCACACCTCCGCCACGCCGTCCTCGACGAGCGCGGCCGCTTCCCGCACGAACTCCGCCACGTTCACCGCGTGGTCGCACGTCGCCGGGCGGATGCGGAGCAGCTCCTTCACCGGACCCGCACGCAACGCCGCTCGCAGCCGTGTGACGTCGCGGTTCGTCGAGTCCTCCGCCCACGTCCACCCGCACTCGCGGCAGATGCGTTCGCTCTCCACCCGAGCGAGCCTCAGCATCGGTCGAACGACATGAATGCCCCGCTCTCCGACCGGCCGTCTCGGGCGCAGGCCCGCAAGCCCGGCCAGGCCGGTCCCACGCACAAGCCCCATCAGCATTGTTTCGAGCTGGTCCTCCGCGTGGTGCGCCGTCGCGATGTACGGACAGCCCTGCTCGAACGCCATCCGTTCCAGCGCCTCGTACCGCAGCCGACGCGCGTTCGCTTCGTCGTTCCCCGGCAGGCCGGCGACCCGGACGTGCTCCTCGACGAACGGCAGGTCAAGCCCCGCCGCGAGTTCCCTCGCCTTGGCACGATCCGAGAGCGATTCGGTCCGAGGGCGAAGGTCATGCACGACGTGCGCCACGACCACCCGGTCGGTGGCCGACGCAAGGCAGAGCACGAGCGCGGACGAATCCGCTCCTCCCGAACAGGCCACCAGTGTCCGCCGGTCGTGGTCCCTGCGTTCCGCGCCTCCTGCCAGGCGGCGCCAGTGGCGGACCACCATGCCGACCGCTGAATCGTGGCGGGACGGTCTCACCACTCCCTTTGAGCCGGGCATCAGGGGAATGATACGGCGACGCGCTCGGCCGACCCGTGGTATCGTGGGAGTGCATGGACGCGACCTCGATCCTCGTGCTCGCGGCCGCCACGCAGACGCGACCCTCCGTCGGTCCACTGCCCGGCCTGCTCATCGCCGCAGGGCTGATGATCATCCTCTTCATCGCCATGCGCAAGGTGCAGCAGCGCCTGGCCGCCCGAGCACAACAGAACTTGTCGCCGCGCGAGCGCATCGACGCGATCCGGGCGCAGGCCGCGGGGCGGGATTCCGCGGAGGCCGTCATGGCCGAGATGCATGATCTCGCCCGTGAACTGGCCGCACAGCTCGAAGCCAGGTCCGCCAAGCTCGAAAAACTCATCCGCGACGCGGACGAACGCCTCGCACGGCTTGAGTGCGTCGAGGCGCCACCGGCGCGGCCAGTCCGATCCCGTCCGCAAGCGCCGGCCACCGATCCTCTCCACGCGCGAGTCTATGAACTCGCCGATCGCGGCCTGCCGACGGTCGAGATCGCACGCGAGATCGACCGCCCCACGGGACAGGTCGAACTCATCCTCGCGCTCCGCCGAACCGGCTGAGCATCCCTTTCAGACCAGCACGGCCTTCGCCGACACGTTCTCCGCCTGCCACTCGCCGCCGGGCTGCCACCAGTACCGGAGCAGGTCGTGGTCGGCCGACGCACCGACGAGGCTGATGGTGCCGACCGGCGACGCGATGCCCGAGACACGACCCGCGAACAGCGGGGCGCCCTCGATGAACTCGCTGATCGACGTCACCGCCCACGCGTCGCCCTCGATCTCGGGCGCCCACCAGTAGACGACCGTGTGCCCATCGCCGCGACGCCCGACGACGTTCAACCCGCCCCAAGGCGTCACGTAACTGGCGAGCGACCCAGGCTCCAGCCCCGGGCCGCCGAACAACTGGCTCAGGTTGTCCTGTCGCCAGTCGCCCCCGAACTCGGGCACCCACCAGGTCGTCGTCACGTCGCCGTCGGCGTTGATCCCGGCGAGGTTGATCCCGCCCCATCCGGTGAGGTAGGGGGTCAGCCCTCCGAACAGCGCCGGCGCGCCGGTGATCTCGCTCAGGTTGCTCGTCGTCCACTTCTCAAGGCCCGGCGCCCACCAGACGGCGTGGATCGCTCCGCTCGCGTCCAGGCCCGCGATGTTCAGCCCGTTCCACGACGTCACGTAACTCACGAGGTCGCTCGTGAACGTCGGCGTCGCCAGCCCCTGATCGGCAAGGTCGGCCGTCGAGACATTGCTGAAACTCCACGCAAGGTTCCCCTGACCGTCGTTGCCGCCCGTCTGCGAGAAGAGGAGCAACTCGCCCGTCACGCTCAGCCCGGCCAGCATGACAAGGCCCTCACGCGTGATGAATGCGGTCAGTCTCGTCGCGATCTGCCCGGCCCCGGCGATCTCCGCGTTCAGGTTGCGCGCGGTCCACTGACCCTCGCCGGTGTTCGTGTACAGCCGCAGCCCGGCCGCCGACGGCGCCGCCGCGTACGTCCGCCCGTCCTTCGGATCGACCCACGTCACGAGCGGACCCGTCTGGCCCGTGCTCTGCGTCTTGAGGCCGAGGTCGGTGACGGTCCACCCGGTGCCGTCCGAGGTCTGGCGGAAGACCGTCGCGCCCCCAAAGCGGTTGAGCACGCCGACCGTCGCGCGGTCGAAAGCATCCGCCGAGCCGCCGGGCAGCACGCCGTTCCCGACCGCGAGGCTCGTCGCCGGGTCGTAGACGATGCGCGCCGTGAGGATCGTGACGAAATCCTCCGGGTTCGCGTCCTCGCGGGAGGTCGGCATCCGGATCAGGGGCACCGACCCCTGCGCGCCTCCGAAGTTCCCGACCGGCAACTGCGTAATCGACGTGATGATCTCCTGCCCCGCGACCACGCCGCCGAAGACCGTAAACCCGCCGTTCTGGTTGTCGAGGTTCGCCGAGTTGTTCGCCAGGTTGAAGAAGAACTGGTTGGTCGCCGAGTCCGGCCCGCCTCCCTCGATCGGGTCGCCGTTGTCGTCCGTGGCCGGAATCTTCGCGAAGGCGACCGTCCACTGCACGTTCGAACGGCTGAACTCGTTGACCACCGGATCCTGCTTCTTGATCTGGTCGAAATCGCTCTCCGCCTCGTTCCAGACGAACCCGCCGCCCTGGAGGACGAAGCCCTTGACGAGCCGGTGGAAGATCGTGTTGTCGTAGTCCTCTCGCTCGACATAGCCCAGGAAGTTCGCCACGTTCTGCGGCGCGGTGTCCGGGTACAACTCGATGAACACGCTCCCGAGGTTCGTGTTCAGTTCGACCACCGGATAGAGCGGGTTCGTCGGCGTCGCGTCGAGGACGACCCGCGCCTCCAGCGCCTCAAGACCGGCCCAGCAACCCGCCGGGTCCGACACCAACGCTCCGAGGTTCTGATCGAGCATCACTGACTCTCCATGTTGCCGATTGCCCGCCGGCGGCTTCCCGCCCCACGCGCCGCGGCCCGGTCCGGGCTGCAATGGCGGACTCTTCCCTGTACGCACGCCCACCGGGATCGGATCGCCGGCCGACCGCGGTGTAAATCCTAGCCCGTCCGCCCCGCAGCCACGATCACGCATCCGCGTCCAACGGCACGAAGTCAAAACGGTCCACGTCCACCAGCCCGCGGTCGCTCAACTTCAGGTGAGGGATCACCACGAGCGGCAGAAAACTCAGCGGCATGAACGGGTCGTGGATCGGACACCCCAGCGAGCGAGCCGCGTCCAGCAGAACCCGCTGCGCAACGATCACTTCGCCCGCGGATCGATCCGACATCAGCCCGGCGACAGGCAGGCGAAGCATCGCCAGCACGCGCCCACCCTCGACCACGCACTGGCCCCCTCCCGCCTCTGCCAGCGCGCGCGCGGCGACCACCATGTCCGTGTCGTTCGTCCCCACCACGGCCAGGTTGTGCGAGTCGTGCCCGACCGTGCTGGCCAGCGCACCGCGACGAAGCCCGAACCCCCGCACGAACCCGATCCCGACGTTGCCCGTGCCCTTGTGCCGCTCGATGACGGCGAGTTTCAGCACGTCGCTGTCGGCGTCCGCCAAGCACATGCCGCCCTCGATCCTTGCCGGCAGCACGAGCGATTCCGTCACCAACTGGTGCGGGTCCATGCCGATGACGCGAATGCGCCCGCCTCGCGGCCCAGGGGCACGCAACGACGCAGCACCGAAGTCCGCCGGCAGACGCACCACCGACGCCGGCAGCCCGGCGCGAGCCGGCGCGTCCGGTCCCTTGTACCGCCCTTCGTGCGCAACCATGCGCCCACGGAACAGCACGAGCCGAGGCCGAAACTCGCGCAGATCATCCAGCACGAGCAGGTCGGCCGCGTAACCGGGCGCAACCGCGCCCAGGTCTCGCTTGCCGTAATGACGAGCGGGATGGAGCGACGCCATCGCCACGGCAACCGCCGGGTCCAGCCCGAGCGCGACCGCCCGGCGAACGACGTGGTCGATGTGTCCCTCGTCCACAAGGTCCGCGGGGTGGCGATCGTCGGTGCAGAAGCAGAACCGATGCCGGTTCGTCGGCATCACGGCAGACAGCAACGCCTCCAGGTTCCGGGCCGCGCTCCCCTCGCGGATGTAGACGGTCATCCCGAGCCGGACCTTCTCGCTCGCTTCCTCGGCGGTTGTGCACTCGTGGTCGGAGGTGATCCCGGCCGCGACGTAGGCCTGCAACCCCGCTCCGCGCAGCCCCGGAGCGTGCCCGTCCACGATGCGCCGCCGCAGCCCGATCGCGACCTTGGCCAGCACCTCGGGAACGCCCCTCACGACGCCGGGAAAGTTCATCATCTCCGCGAGCGCGACGACGCGGGGATCGTCGAACAGAGGCTCAAGATCACCCACGCCGAGGCTCGCCCCGCTCGTCTCCAGGTGCGAGGCGGGAACGCACGAGGACACACACCACATCAGCTCCATCGGCATCCCTGCCGCGTCGTCCATCAGCAGCCGGATGCCGGGCGTCCCGAGCACGTTTGCGATCTCGTGCGGGTCCAGAACCGCCCCAGTGGTCCCGTGCGGCAGCACGACGCGCACGAACTCCCGCGGCATGAGCATCGTGGACTCGACGTGCATGTGCGCGTCGATCAACCCCGGTGTGACAAACGCCCCGCGCGCGTGGATTGTCTCTTTCGCCTCGCGCGGCTCCCCCACCGCCGCAACCCGCCCGCCGAAGACTGCCACGTCAGCCCGCTCGATCTCGCAGGTGAACGTATTGACGACCGAAGCGCCGCTGATGAGCAGGTCGGCCGGCGCGTCGCCCCGCGCGACCGCCAGCAGCCGCGGGTCCGTCCGTTCGACCATCGTGTGCGTGTCGGCCGTCACGCCCGCAGTCTACTCCGCCCTGCCGCGCCCGCCCGCCCTCCACCGCTCCACGAACGCGGCGTATTGCTCCGGCGTGTCGATCCCCCGGCTGACACCGGCAGCGACCGCCACCGCGATTCGCCGACCGTGCTCGAGAATCCGCAGTTGTTCGAGTTTCTCCGTCATTTCCAGCGGCGTCGCGGGCAGCCGCAGATAGTCCTCCAGGAACGTGCGCCGATAGACATACAACCCGACGTGCCGCAGCGGGCGTGCGCACGGGCCATCGTCATCGTCGCGGCGGTGCGGAATCGGCGCGCGCGAGAAGTACAAGGCCATTCCCCGCCCGTCAAGCACGACCTTCACGACATTGGGATCGTCGTGCTGCTCGTCCGGGCCGAACGGGCACGCCGCCGTCGCCGCCTCCGCGCCCGTCTCGACGAGGGCCTGCACACTCAGGTCGATCAATCGCGGCTCGATCTCCGGTTCGTCGCCCTGGACGTTGACGATCACGCGATCCGACTCCAGCCCGAGAGTCGCCGCCGCTTCCGCCAGACGGCTCGTGCCGTTCGGGTGCTCGCCCGTCATCACCGCCTCGCCGCCGAACCCCTGAACCGCCGCGAGCACACGCGCGTCGTCCGTCGCCACGACGGTTCGCACAACGGACCGTGCCGCCTGCGCCGCCTCGTAGACGTGCTGAATCAGCGGCCTGCCCGTCGCGTCCGCGATCACCTTGCCGGGGAATCGAACCGATCCCATCCGCGCCGGAATGATGGCGACCGCGCCGCCGACCGACGACGACGATCCGGCCGGTCCCTGTGCCATCGTTCGCTACGCCCCCGCGCCCTGCCGCAGTTCGACCACCAGTTTCTTCAACTGCTCGCGCCGCTGGCGAACGTCGCGATACCCGAACTGCTCGATCGCGATCGCGGACGCCAGTTTCTCGGCCTCCTCGGCGGCCACGAGGTCGCGCTCGTGCTCGGCCTTCGCCTGCAGCGCGGCCATCAGCCCGTACCGCAGTTCCATGCCTGTCTCGTCCGAGGTCGAGCGGTGCGCCTCGATCGCCTGCCGGAACGTCGTGATCGCCTCGTCCACGAAGTCGATCGCCTGGAAGGCGTGCCCGAGTTGCCCCAGCGCGTGCGCGCGGAACCGGGGATCGCCCTTCGCCTCCTGCAGCAGCGGGATCGCCTTCTCGTAGTCCTTCAGCGCGAAATGCCGCTTGCCAAGCTCGTATTTCAGCGACAGGTCCGTCGGATACGCCTCGACAGCCGCCAGGAGTTCCGTGACTTCCATCTCCAGGAACTTCCGCTCCGCCTCCTCATACCTCGCCCTCGCCTCGGGATCGTTGGGGTTCGCCTCGGCGGCATCCCGGTATTTCACAAGCGCCCGTCGCGCACGCCGGACCTGAATCCTTCCCGCTTCCTGGCGGAACCGGAAACTCCTGGTTTCCTCGTACGCCTTCATCAGCAGGCGCAGGGCGCGCTGCTCGTCCTCGTCGCGGCCGCGTTCGAGCAGCCTCTTCGTCAGCGTCTGCACGACGTACATGTCCTCCGGCCGACGGGCGTAGTCCGCTTCAGCCGCCTCGATCAGCCGGTCGATCGTCTCTTCCGTCTTCGAGACGCGGTCGGCGTCCTCCATCAGCCGCTGCTTCTCGATATCCTTGACGTTCTTGCGGAAGCCACCGGCCTGCCCCGTTTCGTCGAACCCTCCTCGCGTCATCGTTTCCGCCGCCGACATGTTGCGGACGCGCGCCGCCAGTTCGCCGTCGCTCGGGTCGAGTTGCTTGGCCGCTTCGCCCGCCTTGACCGCGAGCGGATACGCCTGCACGGCCGCGAGCGATTCCATCAGTTTGACGAGCAGATCCTTCCGAGGCTTCTTGTCGCGCTGGGCGATCGCCAGCGCCCGCTCCCCCATCCAGTACGCCTGCTCACCGAGGTCCAGTTTGACTGCGGCCTCCACCGCACGCACCGCCGCAGCGGCGTCCATCGGGTTCAAGCCCCACGCCAGCAACGCCTGGAGGTACCGCTCGACCGGACCCCGGCCCTCCACTGCTTTGGCGGCTTCTCGGCCGGATTTCGCGGGCTTGTCGCCGCCGGCCACGATCCCCGCGCTGCGAAAGAACGCTTCCATGGCCTCCATGCTCGTCGGGTCCTGCCGAAGCCCGCTGAGCCACAGCTGCATGGCGTACTCGTGGTTGCCCGTTTCCGCCACCGTCTTGGCGTGCTCGAAGAACCTCGCCGCCTTCTCGGGCGAGTAAACGGGCGCCTCGCCGTTGCCCTCCGTCGCGGCCGGTGCGCCGCCCTCCGAAGCCGGTTCTCCGGCCTCATCTCGTCCCTTCTTGCGGAACAACGCCACGCTTCAGTCCCCGATCATGCTGCCTTGCGTCCCGAACCGTCGCCGACCACCCGCCGAGCCGACCCGGGCGGAGCGATTGTAGCGAACCGCCCCGCTCCCGCCAGCCGACGCCCTCCCCTCATACGATCGCCCAATGACGGTCGATCCCGCCTCGCTGGACATCCTGCACTACCCCGACCCCTCGCTCCGCGCCAAGGCCGAGCCGATCGTGGACATAACCGACGAGGTTCGTCGCGTCGCGTCGCGGATGATCGAGCTCATGCGCCTCGCCGAGGGCATCGGCCTAGCCGCGCCCCAGGTCGGGCTGCCGTGGCGGTTGTTCGTCTGCCATGTTCCCGCGCTGGATGGCCGAAGCCCGGACTCCGACCCGGCCGGCGCGACGCCACAGCCGACCGTCTATGTGAATCCGGTCCTGTCCAACCCGTCCGGCCCGGTCGAGCCGGCCGATGAAGGCTGCCTGAGCATCCCGGACGTCGTCGGCCGTGTACTCCGCCCTCCCATCATCACCATCTCCGCGCTCGACCTCGAAGGCCGACCCTTCACCAGAACCGCCCAAGGCCTCCTCGCCCGCTGCTGGCAGCACGAGTGCGACCACCTCGACGGCATCCTCATCCTTGACCGCATGGCCCAGATGGACCGCATCCGCAATCGTCGCCTCATCCGAGAACTCGAGCGCGCCTGACGAATGGCACTATCCTGCCCGCGGATGGACCTCGTCTTCTTCGGCTCCGGCGCGTTCGGCCTGCCGACGCTCGAACACCTCGCCACGCATCACCGCGTGCGGTGCATCGTCACGCAGCCCGATCGCCCCGCCGGGCGCGGCGGTCGACTCACCCCGACGCCGATCGGCGCGTGGGCCGCGGAGCACGCCCAGGGTGTGCCGCTGCTGAAGCCAGGGCACGTCAACGAGCCTTCCGTGTGCTCGCGGATTCGCGCCTTCCACGCAGACGCCTGGGTCGTCATCGCCTTCGGACAGAAACTCGGGCGTGCCTTGCTCGAAGGGCGCTTCGCCATCAACCTGCACGCTTCGCTCCTCCCTCGGTGGCGCGGCGCGGCGCCCATCAATGCCGCCATCCTCGCCGGCGATGCCCAGACCGGGAACTCCGTCATCACGCTCGCCGATCGCATGGACGCCGGCGACATCCTCGCCCAGTCGGGCCGCCCGCTCGACCCCGCCCTGACCGCCGGCGAACTGCACGACCTCCTCGCCACCGACGGTCCGGCCCTGGTGGAATCCGTCTTGCGCGCGCACGCCGGGGGCACGCTCGCGCCACGCTCGCAGGATGAAACCCTCGTCACGCTCGCGCCGAAGCTTTCGAAGGCCGACGGCTGGGTGGACTTCGCCCAGCCCGCCGAGGCCTGCCGCCGGCGCATCCACGGCCTGACCCCCTGGCCCGGCGTCACAGCCACGCTCGGCGGTCGATCGCTCAGGCTCCTTCGTGTTGAACCTCTCTCTACGGAAACCCAACAATCCGCCGTGGGCACGATCACGAATCCCGAGCAAGGCATCGTCGCCTGCGGCGGCGGAACCGCGCTTCGCCTGCTCACCGTTCAACCAGCGGGCGGACGCGCCATGCCATGGACGGACTTCGCACGCGGCCACCGCATCGAGCGAGGAGCGACGCTCGCATCCTGCCACGGAGCGTCGCCGTGCTGACGCTCTGGGATCTCATCTCACCACGCCGCGTGCGCCCGCCTCCGGGACCGCGCACTGCACGACCGCCATGCTCCGGCCTGCGGCGCAGGCCGCCGTCCGGCCCCTCCATGCAAGACCGCTACGACGCCATGACACGCGCGATGCTCGACCGCTACGGCGTTCGTGTCCGGCGCTGGCGCAACGACATGACCGGCCTCGCGTGGGAGGTCTCCTACGCCAACGGCGAAACGCGCCGACTCATCGAGTCCCCGCGGCCACGCGGCCCGGTCTCGGCCGCCATCTTCCTCCACGAGATCGGCCACCACGCCATCGGCTTCCACCGCTACAAGCCCCGATGCCTCGAGGAGTACCACGCCTGGGCCTTTTCCCTCGCCCAAATGGGGGCGCTCGGCCTCAACGTCACCGACCGCGTGCGCCACCGCGTCCACGACTCGTTGCATTACGCCGTGATGAAGGCCCGCCGGCGCGGTCTGCGCGCGCTCCCCGCCGAACTGCTGCCCTACGCCGAACCCCGCCACAAGCCGCCGCACAAAGTCGCTACTTCCGGCGACGCACCGCGTCGAGGCACAGCACCTCGAAGATCACCGTCCCGGCCAACAGCGCGGTGATCTCCGCCACGTCACGGTCGGGCAGCACTTCCACCACGTCCGCCCCCACCACGTTCAGCCCCCGCAGCGAACGGATCGCCCCGAGCGCCTCGTGCGACGCGAAGCCGCCGATCGCGTGCGTCCCCGTGCCGGGCGCGAAGGCGGGATCGCAGCAGTCCACATCGAAACTCAGGTACGCCTCCGCTCCGCCCAGTTCCGCGACGAACCGTTCGAGCACGCCGTTCCCGCTCCGTCGCCACTCGTTGCAGGTCACGATCCGAACGCCGTGCTTCGGGGCATACTCGGCGTCCTCGCACGTGTTCAGCGGCCCGCGGATGCCGACCGAGATCATCCGCTTCGGGTCGATCATCCCCTCCTCAACCGCCCGGATGAACGGCGAGGCATGCCCCCACCGCTCGCCCCATACCTGGTCCACGGTGTCGAAGTGCGCGTCGAAGTGCACGAGTGCCAGACCGCCCTTCGGCGAGCCGCGCCGCTCCCACGTCGCCCGCACGTTTGCGTAAGCAATGGAGTGATCGCCACCAACCGCGAACAGCCGCGTGTGCGACGGCTCGCCCAGCCCGCGTGCGAACGCCGTCGCCGCCTCTGCCGTCGCGCGGCAGGAGTACGGCTGCACCGGCGCATCCCCCGCGTCCGCAAGGCTCAGCTCCTCGCACAGATCCAGCCCGTGCTCCATCGAGTACCGCTTGACGTACTGCGAGGCGTCCCGCACCGCCCGTGGCCCGAACCGCGCGCCGGGCCGGAACGTCACGCCCCCATCGAACGGCACGCCGTAGATCGCCCAGTCCACCGGACGATGCTCGGGCGCGACCCATTCCAGCAGCGGGTAGCGGCAGAACGTCGCCACGCCGGCGAACCGGGGGTACTGACGCGGATCGGGCAGCATCGTCGGCATGTCGAACTCCTCGCGGTGCCATCACCCTCGGTCCAGGCGCACTCCCGGGTTCTCACGACATGCTCCAGGACGGGAAGGTCTCCCGCGCATTATGCCAGCCACGAGTCCTCGACGCGCATGCCCGGGTGCACCGCGGCCGCGTCGCCGGTCTCGATCATCCCGGCCACCGGGTACGCGCAGTAGTCGAGGCTGAACGACCCCGCCGGACGATGGTTGCCCGAAATGCCCAGCCCGCCGAAGGGCAAGCGACTGCTTGCGCCGGCCGTGCCGGCGTTCAGGTTCACGCAGCCTGCCCGCACGGCGTTGAAGAACCGCTCCGCGTGGCGTTCGCTGCGCGTGAAGATCGAGGCCGCGAGGCCGAAGCGCGTCGTGTTCGCCTGCTCGATCGCATCGTCGAGCGAATCCGTTACGGCGACCCGAAGCATGGGACCAAAGACCTCCTCGTCGCACCCCGCCCCGCCGCCATCGTCGGCCGTGAAGCGATCGACGCGTACGACACCCGGCGAAATGAAGAACCCACCTTCTTGTGCCTCCACCGCCCGACTCTCGACCATCACCTCGCCGCCGGCGCGCGCGAAACGGGCCTGCGCGTCGAGTGCGGCACGCCGCGCCTGCTCCGAGATGATCGGCCCCATGAAGACGGGGTGCGGCGCGGCCGGGTCGCCGATGATCAGGTTGCTCGTCACCTTGCACACGGCCGCGATGAACCGGCCCGCCACCGCCCTATGCACGATGACGCGCCGCGTGCAGGTGCACCGCTGACCCGTCGTCACGAACGCCGAGCGAACGCACTCCACCACCGCCTGTCGCAGGCCGCAGTCGTCCATCACGACGGCCGGGTTGTTCCCGCCCATTTCCAGCGCGATGATCCGTCCCGGCCGGTCGAGGTTCGACTCCAGAATCCGCCGACCCACCGGCCACGACCCCGTGAACAGCACGCCGTCGATCCCGTCGTGCGTGACCAGCCGCGACGCAGCCTCGGCCCCCCCCTGCACGAGGTTCACGACGCCCGGCGGCGCACCCGCTCCTCGCAGAGCCTCGTCCAGTAACTCCGCCAGCAACTGCCCGCAGGCCGGCGTCTTGTCGCTGGGCTTGATGACCACCGTATTGCCCATCGCCAGCGCGGGAACCGCGTGTCCGTTCGGCAGGTGCATCGGGAAGTTGAACGGGGCGATCACCGCCATCACCCCGTGCGGGCGGAACCAGCAGCGGCCGCGCTTGGACCCGCCCAGGTCGACCTCGAACCCCGCGACGCGACGCAGCCCGCCGTGCTCCGTCGCGTCCAGTGTCACGTCCACCTTCGCCGCCAGCGCGGAAGCCTCGCCCTTCGCATCCCAGCCGACCTTGCCAGTCTCATCCCGGATGAGCGCGGCGATCCGGTCCTCGTTTGCCTTGCAGAGATCACGGTAGGTCCGCAGCGCGCCGAAGCGCCGCTCCGCAGGCCACGCCGCCCATGCGGACTGCGCCGCCCGCGCCGCCTCGACGGCCCTGTCAACATGCTCCAGCCGTGCCGACCCCTCCCACACCGCCGCCGCCGGACGGGCAGGATTGACCGATCGGATGCCCCCCCTCGGCAGCGGAATCCACTCCCCCGCGATCAGGTCGGCGCATTCGCGCGCAAGCGACGGATGACGTACGCTCACGGCCTCGCCCCCGCCTTCGCCCTGCGCTTCGCCCCGCCGCGAGCGGGCGGAGACTCATCGCTCGCGATCGACGCCATGTCGGTGTAACCCGCCGCCATCCCCGGCTCGCCGTGCAGCGACTCCATCGCCTCGCGAGGCAGGCAGACGCGGCCCTTCGAGTCGATGCAGCAGTCCTCCTGCACGGCATAGAACTCCCCGTCCTGGTGCAGCGTGCTCACCATCGCGGGCTGCCGACACTTGCTCCTCGCCGCCGGCTCGCCGAGTTCCGCCTCTCGCGTCGCGCGGATGATCGGCACGTCGTCCGTTCGTGTTTCAAGCAGCGGGCCGCCGTCGAACGGATCAACGAACCCCGTGTACTGGAAGCCCAGCCGCTCCAGCATCCGGCGCGCCGGCACCGTCTCCGGCCCAACCTCACCCACGACGTCGCGCGCTTCGGGAGGGAGCAGCGACAGGTAGATGTCTCCCGACGGCAGCAGCGCAGGGATGAACTTCCGCGAGCGTTGGCACTGCTTATCCGCTTCGGTGTAGCTCAGAGGGATGAACCGTCGGCCGAGGTACTCCCACAGCAGGCTCCGCCCGTCCTCGGTGATGGGCGCCATCATCTCCGCCAGGATACGGTCCGCGAAGAGGTGCCGGTGCAGCGCGATGAAGTGGAATCGCACGAAGCTCAAGAACCGCCCCACCCGGTGCCCACGCGACGCCGGCTGCAGGATCAGCCCACCGATCTCCGTCGGCCCGGTCTCGTCGCCGTGCAACCGGGCGACGACGTGCGTCGTGCCCGTCTTCAGGTCCGGCGCGAAGGTCGATCGCTGCTCCAGTTTGAACGAGTAGTTCGGGTTGCCCGGCCCACCCATCCGCGCCAGCACCTGCGAGGTGCCGAGCGCGGTGCGGTCCTCCCGGCTCTCGGCCACGAACATGAAGATGTCTCGCGTGAAGTCCGCCGACGAAAGGCCGGTCACGCCGACCGGCTTCTCCGGCTTTCGTGCCGCCCCGTTGTCTCCCGGCGGCCTCTCGCCCGACGCCGCCCGCAGGAACGAGAGGCGGCTCTGCGTGATCTTCAGGTCGATCAGTTCCTTGTCAGCCGGCAGATTGATGAAGTGCACCATCCGCGCCAGTTTCAGCAGCGTGCCCGCGTCCTCGACCCTCGCCCGACGGATGACGATCACACGAGCCTCCCTGCACGCCGACAGACGATCATCACGATGCCGCCTTCGCCAACCCGCGCTCCACGCACTCGAACACCCGCGACCAGTCCTCCAGCCGCATCACGCCCAAAGGCGGGAGCATCCGCAGGTGGTACGGCCCGTGCCCGCAGGAAAAGAGAATCACACCTTCATCGAAGCAGGTGCGGCACGCCTTCGTGATCCGTTCCTTCCGCCCGCCGAACGGGCTGAACCGCATCATCCCACCGATCCCCCCCACGACCCCCTTCGGCGCGGGCGTCAGCACCCCGTCCGCGACCGGCGGGAACCACTGCGGATGCTTCGCGGCCAGAGCGCGCACCTGCTCGCGGAACGCGGCGTGATGCTGCGCGATGCGTCCGCCAGGGCCGTAGTAATCCCCGTCGCGGAGGCGTTCGATGATCCTCCGCCCGACCGTGAACGCGGGCCCCGCGCCGGTGAAGGTCGCCGAGAGCAGCCCGGGGCCGGGGTTGTATTCCGGCGTGTAGAGCGTCGCGCACACCTGCGACATCTTGCCTACGGTCATCACGTCCACGTGCTCGCCGATGCCCAGCGCCTCGGCCGCGAACATCGCTGTCGTGCGTCCGAACGTCTGCACCTCGTCGGCCCACACCGCGATGCCGTTCGCCCGGCAGACCTCGACCAGCGCGAGGAAGAACTCGCGCGGCGCGGTGTTGAAGCCGCCCTCGCCCTGCACAAGTTCCATGATGAAGCACGCGTGCTGGCGCGGGTACCGCTCCACGTACGAGCAGACGTGATCGACGATCATGCCGATGTGCTTCGCCTGCCCCACACGCTCCGCGACCACCTCGCTGTAGAACGGCACGTAGTCCACGAGCGTGCTCAGCGGCAGCCCCACCCGGTTCGCCGCGGCGTCGCCGATCTGCGAGAGCGTCACCGTCCGCCCCATGAAGCAGTCCTTGAATGCAAGCACTCGGCTCGCTGGGGCGTGCTTCTGGTAGCAGACCTTCAGCGCGTTCTCGTTCGCCAGCGCGCCCGTCGGCGAGGCGTAGCAGTGCGCCAGCCTCGTGCTGCGCGACGCCTCGGCCAGCAGCGTCTCACCGAACCGGTACGCCTCGAAGTTCGTCTGCAGATTCCCGTTCTGCAGCGTGTCCTCCAGCGCGCCCTCCACCCCCGCAGCGATCAACTCCTCGTCCGAGTGCCCGAAGAAGTGGACCCCGATCCCGCAGATCATGTCCCACTTCACCGAACCGTCCGCGAGTTCCACCAGCGCGCCGTTGCCCACGCCCGAGCCGATGTACGGGTACAGCAGCTCGCGCCCGCGAACCTTCTTCGCCCGTTCGAGCAGGTCCGCGTAGGTCTCCCGCAACTCCTCGCGCCCCGCGCGCGGCCCGGTGATCGTCGCGCTGCGCCTGCGCACCTCCTCGCGCAGCACACCGATCGCCTCCCGAACCGCCGGGCTGGCGTGCAACTGGCTTCCCTGCGTCGTCGGCGTCTGCACGGTCTGCGACATATCGGTCCTTTCCCGGCGGGGCATCCTTGGCCCACCGGCTCCACGCCGTCCAGCGGGCGCGCTCACACCTTCAATCGGCCCTCGGACAGCCGCGAAACAACCACGGCCAGCAACTGGCATCTTTCCACCAGGCTCGCCAGTTCGATCCACTCCTCCGGCGTGTGCAGCCCGCCGCCGCGCACGCCGAGCGTGTCGATCGTCGGCAGCCCGCACGCCTGCAACTGGTTCCCGTCGCACACCCCCCCGGTCTTCGTGAACGGGAGTGACTGCCCGAGGGCTTGCGCCGCGGTTCTTGCCAGTTCCGCCAGCGCGCTTGTCCCGGGCGTCAGCGGCTTGGCAGGACGGTTGAAACTCCGCAGCACCTCCACGCGCGGCATGGCGTCACTGCCGGTCGCAAGCGCATCGAGCCTGGACCCCAGCGCGGCGGCTGATGCAGGCGTCGAAAACCGCACGTTCCCCCACGCCCGCGCCCGATCCGGCACGGCGTTCGTCACCGTCCCGCCCTCGAGCGGCCCGACGTTCGTGATCATCCCCCGCTCGGCGTCCGCCATCTCGGCAACTTCGATCAGGCAGCGGGCGAGCGCGGTCACCGCCGACACTCCCGACGTGAAGTCGCGCCCGACGTGCGCCGAGCGTCCGTACGTCCGCAGGCAGAACTGCCCCGAACCCATCCGCTCGACCGCCAGCGCGCCGCCCGGCAAGGCAGGCTCGACAACCAGTCCTGCGTCGTGCTTCACCGCTTCCGCAGCGAGCACCGCGTCCGAGTGGTACGACCCCGTCTCTTCATCGCTGTTGAAGACGACCGTCCAATCCGCGTCGATCCCCGACTCGACCAGCGACTCCAGGGCGGCCACGAGGATCACCAGCCCGCCCTTCATGTCCACGCAACCCGGCCCCGTCGCCGTCCGGCCGTCCGCGCCGACCGTCAACTCTCGGAACGGCCCCGCAGGGTCATGCACCGTGTCCAGATGACCGACAAGCAGCACACGCGGTGCGTCGCCTCGCTTCGATCGCTTCCTGCACACGGCCGTCGGCGGGATCGGCCCAGACCCCGACTGCCCGTAAAGCCAGTCCGGCCTCGGATCGCCAGGGATCAGCTCAACCGTCGCGCCGATCGCCCGCAGCCGGTCCGTGAGCCGCTCGCGCGTCTCGTCCAGCGCCGCCGCGTTGTTGCCGCCGGTCGGCAGCCCGACGTGCAACCGAAGGTCCGCGAGCAGATCGTCGCGCCGTCGCTCCACGGCGCGACACAGGGCGTGCTCGCGTTCCGACAGTCCCGCCGCGCCGAGTGTTGGCATGACGCAACCGTAGGCCCTTTGCCGTGCGCCGCACGCCCGCTACCCTGCCTTTCGTCATGCCCCCACGACCAGCGACTGCTCGCCCTTCGCCTCAGTTGCACGAGGCTCTCCGGCTGTACCTGAGCGGCGATCCGCTCGGCGCGGAAGCCGCCTGCCGTGACGCCCTGCGCCGCGAGAAGTCGAACCCGCGGGCCTGGCATCTCATGGGCCTGTGTCTCAACGCCCTCGGGCGTTACGCCGACGCCCGGCAGCACGCCCGGCGCGGCGTCGAGATCACGCCGGACGATCCCGAGCTGCTCCAGCTCCTCGCCATGACCTACAACCGCGAGGGTCGATACGACGAGGCGCTCGGCGTTCTCGACACCGCCTTCGCGCGTCGGCCCGACCACCTGGGCCTGGCCGCAGCCCGATCCGAAGTTTTGTTCCAGGCGCGCCGCTACGACGAGGCCGCCGCAGCCGTCGAGCCGTTCCTCGCCGATGACCCGCCGCACGTCGCCGTCGCCATCGCCTTCGGGCAATCCGCCCGTCGCGTCGGCCGCGAGGAGCAGGCGGTTGATCTGCTCCGCCGCGCGAACGCCGCACCGGACGTCCCCCTGCCCCAGCGCATCTCCTCGCTCTTCATCCTCGGCAATCTGCTCGACCATCTCAGACGCTACGACGAGGCTTTCGCCGCCTTCGACGAGGCCAACCGCATCAAGGGCGAACGTCCCGACATCGACGAATATTCCGCTTCCATCCGCCGCATGCTCGACGCCTGGACGCCGGAGCGCATCCGCACGCTTCCGCGGAGCCTCGAAACCAGCGACATGCCCGTCTTCATCGTCGGCATGCCCCGCTCCGGCACCACGCTGACCGAACAGGTGCTCTCGGCGCACCCACGATTCCACGGCGCGGGCGAGTTGCGCGACATCCATACCCTCGTCGGCGAACTTCAGCACGGCGTCGAGGGCGGACAGTGGCACTTCTTTTCGCTCGAACGGCTCGCCGAGCGACCCCTCACCCGCTTCGCACGCCGGTGGATCGAACGCATGCGCCGTGCCGCCCCGGGGGCTTTGCGCGCCAGCGACAAGAATCCGCAGAACTACCTCCACCTCGGCCTCATCTGGGCCGCGTTCCCGAGCGCAAGGATCGTTCACTGCGTCCGCGATCCGCTCGACACCTGCCTCTCGTGCTACTTCCACGACCTCGGCGGCCCGCACGTCTCCATCGGCTCCCTCCGTGCAATCGGGCGTTGGTACGCCGAGTATCGTACGGTCATGCGCCACTGGACCACGGTCCTTGACGTACCGATCCTTGAACTTCGCTACGAGACCATGGTCGAGCGGCCCGACGAGACCAAACGCCGCCTGATCGAGTTCGTCGGCCTCGAATGGCACGACGCCGTGATCGAGCATCACGCGGTCGATCGCCCCGTGCTCACACCGAGCGTGGACCAGGTTCGCCGACCGATCTACAAGACCGCCGTCGCTCGCTACACGCACTACGAGCCACACCTTGCGCCCCTGCGTGAAGCGCTCGCCGAGTGAGCGTGCCCGCGGCGCGTCAGGACGCGAGCCAGACCTCCACCATCACCAGTCCCAACGCTGCAGCGCCGACGATCGCGCTCGACAGTTTCACGCGACGCGCGACCGCATCGATCCGCATCCGGTCCAACGGCGCCCCAACCAGAGCGCGCAGCCGCCTCCGCCGCAGCCCGATCGACCCGTGTCGCCACGAGAACCGCTCAGGTTCCGACCCGTTGAGCATCGCAACCCGCCCCAGCGCGCTCGCCATCGCACACGCCGCCTCGTGCGAGACGGTCCCCGCGGCCTCGGGCGGCGGTGGATGCACGCTCTCGCTCAGATACCGGGCCGCGAAGGCGTCAGCCTGCCATTCGAACCGACGGCTGACGTACCCGAACACCGCAAGCCCGAAGGCGAGCGAGACCATGACGACGCCGATCGCGGGCCACCCGTTCACCGGATCCATCCCAAGAACCCTGCCCATCGCGCTCGCGCCTGCACCGGCCACGGTCGCACACCCCAGAAACGCCACCGCCAGCCACGGCGCGTGCCGATGCCACACGTGCCCCACCTCGTGCGCCATCACCGCCTCGACCTCGTCCGTCGGCAGACTCTCGAGCAGGGCATCGGTCAGCAGCACGTACCGCGCCGGCCCGAGAAACCCCACAACCGCGCCGTTGAGCAGCGTCCCGTCCGTCCGCCACACCAGCAGTCCGCGCACGCGCACGCCGTTCGATCGCAGCACACGCTCCAGTCGATCCCGCAGCTCCCCTGCCCCGAGCGGCACGGTGTCCCACAACCAGCGCAGCGCGAGCGGAAGCAACGCGATCACCACAACAACGCCCGCCAGTTGCAGCACGCCCTGCACCGGCGCAACGAGCTCCGGCCGCACCGCCCAAGCCGGCAACGCGATCGCCCATCCCGGCGCGGTGGGCAACCCCGGCGTTGCCGCTCGCACACCCGCATCCGCCAGCACGGCCGACTCAGCGAGCCACAACACCGCCTCCGCCCACCCCAGGATCAGTGCGACCGGCACGGCAGCAAACAGCACGTGATGCCGCGTTGCCTGCAGCACGAACGCCCGGCGCGTCGGCAGTGTGGGCACGTGCAGACCCTCGTCGAAGCGGCGCATCAGCATCGCCTCGCGCAGCCGACGCTCGACCGGGTAGATCGCCCACCATCCCGCGACGAACACCGCCAGCGGGGGCAGTGCAGCGAGCAACTCATCCACCAGCAGCAGGTCGCCCACGCCCGCACGCACCGCGTCCAGCCACCCCACCGCCAGCACGTTCCACGCGTGCAAGGCCACCGCCGCCGGCCTTGACCACGCGACCACTCGCTCAGCCCGACGCGCCTCACGCACGTGCCGTGCCGCGTCCAGCCGCCGCCGGCACCCCCACACCCACACGGCCACGAATCCAACCAACGCCACCATCGGCGCGAGCGACACCGCGGCCGCAACCGGCGCGCTTAACCCCCCCGGAGCCTCCACCTCCAGCGCATCGCGGAGATTGCACACGACGAAGACCGCGATGACGAGCAGGTGCATCATGCCCCGCGCCGCGCCTCACTCCCCCCGCGGCCGCCGCACCTCACCGAGGTCGATCAGCACGCCGTCCGGCTGGTACAAGTCCGCGTTCAGCACGTCGCGGTCGATGCTCGTGAAGACCAGGCTCGTTCGCCCCAGCCGCGCCGCCGTCACCAGGTCCGGCATGCTCGGCCCCGCGAACTCACGGTTCCGAGCCTTCTGAGCATGGAAGTGGTAGTGCGCCAGCGCGCGATCGCTCGCATCGATCATGTCCTGCGATGCGACGAACTCACGGTCGTGCCGCCGCTGGCTCGCCCGCGGCACGAACAGCACCGCCCGCATGCGCCCCCCCTCCGCCTCGATGATCCCGCCGTACTCCGTGGTGCCGTCGTCGCGGTCGAGGTCCGCCTGCCGGAACAACTCCCGGCGGACTCGATCTTCCGCCAGCGCATCGTCGATCGCGAGGATCGTCAGCAGGTCCGCCCATGTCAGCCGTTCTTCCCAGTCCGAGAGCCGATCCGGATGCGGCTTCGTGAAGTCCGTGTCGTCCTTCACGCGCCGATAATGCCGCCGATCCGCCAGCCGCGACCGTACTTCCGAGAGCAGTTCTCCCCGCCCCGCCGCGACCCACTCGGGCCGGTTCGCCGTCGCCCAACGGATCGGCTCCGCGTGACGCAGCCCCATCCCACGCCGGCGCTCCGAGTCCAGCGACGCGATCGCCCGCGTCGCCTCGCCCCACCATGCCGCATTTTCACGCTTTGACCCGTCGCGCAGCGAGCGCAGCCACTTCAGTTCCTCCCCTGTCACCGGCGCGGCCGCCAGATCACGGAACGCCGCGCGGACGTCCTCCACCGCCGCCCGCGACTCCCCCGACGCGCCGGACGTGTCCATCGTCGAGAGCATCTCCGCCCGGCGCACGCCCGTCGGGTCGAGCCGGCCGAGCAAGTCCCACGCGCTCGCCCGCACTCGCTCGTCGTACCGCGCGTCTCCCGGCCCCGGGTCGGTTTGCGGGTCGAGGAACGTGCCCAGCACCACCTCCTCGACGGGCCGACCGGGGTGCAACGCCTCGATCGCTCGCCATTCCGCCCGCTCGTTGTCCTTCACCGAGAGCATCGGCCTCGACAGGCTTCGCACCAGCGCGCTCGTGGCATCCGTCCACCCATTCCGCGCAGCCGCTGTCCCCAGCAACGCGACCACCTCCCGGTCCTGCTCGTGCGGCAGCATGAGCGACACCAGCTGCCGTGAGTCCGCTTCGTTCTCCCCGTCCGAGAGCACCGCCCGCAGCGCGGCCAGACGCAACTCTCTCGGCTCCGCCCGGCTCCACGCGATCGCCTTGTACGCCTCGCGCGTTACGTTCCGGTCCGTCGCGTTTCCCGCAGAAACCTCCCACGCCGGCCCGACCGCATCGACCCTGGCCTTGGTCGAGAGTTTCGTGTTGCGGACGTCGCTCAGCGGGTCCGCCGTCCGCGTCTGACCCCCCGCGCTGCCGCACCCGCCTGCCACGAGCACCGCCAGCGCAACCGCAGCACACCATCCGCCCTGTCGCGTCGTGTTCATCCTGCCCGAGTCTACACCCGCCCGACAACCCAACCGGCGACTACCATTCCCCGTCGCACGACGCGACGCGAGATCATGGCCAAGACCGCTGCACACTCCGACACGCCCACCCTCCGCGACCGCGTTGCGCGCGTCATTGAACTCATGCGCCCGGCTGTCCAGGCGGACGGGGGCGACCTCGAACTCGTCGGCGTCACCCAAGGCGGCCTCGTCCGCATCCGGTTCCACGGGGCCTGTGTCGGATGCCCATCCGCCAGCATGACCCTCCAGATGGGCATCGAGCGCAATCTCAAGGCCCATATCCCCGAGGTGTCGGCCGTCGAATCGGTCGAGTGACTCCCGGCCCGCCCACTCCCTTACAAAATCCGTTCAGCCGGCGGGCCAATCAAAGGAACTGTTCCAAGCATCTGGGCACAAAGTGTTTGTGTCAGCCCCCCGATCCGGTATGCTCCGGGCGGTGGACCGTGGCTGGACGCTGCGGGTAATCGGAGGCGGTCAACATGCTTGTCATCACCCGGCGCGAGGGCGAAGAGGTCGTCATCGGCGACCCGCGGCACCCTCTCGGAGTCGTTCGCATCGCGTCGATCAAGGGCGAGCGCGTGCGCGTCGCCTTTGACTTCCCGCGTGACGTGGACATTCACCGGCGCGAGATCGCTGACCAGATCGTCAGTGAGGAACCCGCCGTCGCTGACGCCGCTGTTGCCGCCCGCTGAACCACGATCTGCCATCGACCGGTCAACGGGCGGTGTCCGCCCGTCCGCCCGTCACTCCGGCTTGCCGCCCGAGAGGTCGTAGACCCACCCCTCGACAGCCCGCTCGTAGCTCAACACCTCGCCAGGAGCGAAGAACAGGCCCAGTTCCCGCTCGGCCGCCTCGGGGCTGTCCGAGCCGTGGATCAGGTTGAAACTGTTTGATACGCCGAAATCGCCGCGGATCGTCCCCGGCTCGGCCTTCGACCCGAAGGTCGCCCCCATCATCTTGCGGCAGACGCCGATCGCCCCGTTCCCACGCACCGCGAGCACCAGCACGGGCTGGCTCGTCATGAACTTCACCAGGCCCGGATAGAACGGCTTCTCCCGGTGGGCCTCGTAGTGCCGCGCGGCAAGTTCCTGGGAGATCCGCATCAGTTTACACCCGACGATCTGCAGGCCCTTGTCCTCGAACCGCCCCAGAATCCGCCCCATCAGCCCCCGCTGCACCGCGTCAGGCTTCAGAATGATCAGCGTCGTCTCCATGCTCGGATTGTCTCCTGTCTCGTGTGGGCCGAACCATAGCCCCGGAGACGCGCAGGCTCCGCGCCGTCACTCGAAGAGATGGGAGGCGACCCCGCCCGCGGCCATCACGCCGCCCCCGAAGCCGAGGAGCACGGAGAATCCGAGCGTCGCCAACATGCCCGCCACGAGCGCCGTCCCGCAAGGCCCCCCGATCCGAATGCCAAGCGGGCCGGTACACCGCCCCCACCGATCCGCCCAGGCGACCAGGCACCCGAAACAACCAAGCCCCCAGAGAAAGAGCCCGAGGAGAGACACTCCCATCAGCACCTTCGCATCCGTCCCGGCGCTTCGATCGACAAGTGCGGCGACCAACGCGATCGCCGCACACAACGGTGCGACCAGCCATGGACCGTGAAGGATCGGAAGACAACGAACCCAGTTGGCGTACAGCGCATGTCGTGCAGCCGGGAGAGCCAGCCTCGTCACCAGCCAGCCCACGAACCAACTCCCGGCGACCATGAGGCTCATCAGCCCGAACGCCGCCACCATGGCGCCCCAGTGCCAGCCGAGCACACCCGCCCCCAACGCGTACACCGGAATCACCGCCCCGTACAGCCTCAGCCTCGACGCCCGGAGTGCAGGCCATGCATGTTCGACGCCGCGGACTCGCTCGCTCAACGCGATCTCGCTCGCCCCGACGTCGGCGCCGCACTCGGGACACCGCCCCATCGGCAGGCTGCCGACGCAGTAACCGCACTCGCGGCAGGTCATCCCGTCGGGGAGGCGTTCAGATTCGGTCAAAGCCGCGTCCTTTGCCGTGCGTGCCGTCGCTGTCGGGTACGAAGGGCGTGGTTGTCGCGTTCGAGCGTCCCGAAACCGCCCCGCGATATCTTGGGATAGAGACCCGTTTCGTGGGCCAGTTTACCCAGATTCACACTCGCGCAATCTCTGCAAATCACCGGTGAATGTCGGGTTGCACGGCCCAACGACACTCTGTATCTTCGTGTCGTGCGCTCACGACGGCGCACCGCGGCGCGTGCGTTCACCGCACCGCCTCGTGGGCAACCCCAGGCAGGAAGCCCGATTTGTCCGAACGCCGGCGGCGCGGTCCGCCGGTTCAACCTCGCCCCACCCCCCGGCCGCCGGGATGTGAGACGAGAGCGCCCGGAGGAAGCGCTCCGTTTCGCGCCCGGCGGCCGGTCCTTTTGTCAAGTCGCTCACTCAACGTCCATCTGCAGAGCGCGCACCAGGAAGCCGTAGATGTCCGCCGCTTCCTCGATGCGCTTGCTCGTCGGCTTGCCCGCCCCGTGCCCCGCCCGCGGCTCGATGCGGATCAGCGTCGGGTTGGCGCACGACTGCACCCGCTGCAACTCCGCCGCGAACTTGTAGCTGTGCCACGGCGCGACGCGGTCGTCGCCCTCCGCCGTTGTAACGAGCGTCGGCGGATAGCACGTCCCCTCGCGCAGGTTGTGGTAGGGCGAGTACGCAAGGAGCGTGCGGAACTCATCCTCGTTCTCCGCGATGCCGAAGTCGGTCTGCCAGTTGCGCGCGTTCGCGCTCTGCAAGTGGTAGCGCAGCATGTCCATCACGCCGACCGCGGGCAAGCACGCTCCGAACAGGTCCGGCCGCTGCGTCATGCACGCCCCGACCAGCAGCCCACCGTTGCTGCCCCCCTGGATCGCCAGCCGCGGAGTCGAGGTGTACCCGTTCTCGATCAGCCACTCCGCCGCCGCGATGAAGTCGTCGAAGACGTTCTGCTTGTTGGCCTTCGTCCCGGCGACATGCCAGTCCTTGCCGTACTCACCCCCGCCGCGGAGGTTCGGCATCGCCCAGATGCCGCCCATCTCGAGCCACACGATCCGCGTCACGCTGAACGAGGGTGTCATGGACACGTTGAACCCGCCGTACCCGTAGAGCAGCAGCGGCGCGCTCCCGTCGAGGCTCACGCCCCTGCGGTGGACGATGAACATCGGGATCCGCGTGCCGTCCTTGCTCGCGTAGAAGACCTGCTTCGTTTCGTAGTCATCCGGGTTGAACCGCACGTCGGACCGCTTGAACTCGCGTGCCGCGCCGGTGCGCACGTCGAGCCGGTAGATCGTCGAGGGCGATGTGAAGCCCGTGAACGAGAAGAAGGTCTCGGGGTCGTCGCCCCGCCCGCCGAAACCGCCCGCGGAGCCAAGCCCCGGCATGTCCACGTCGTAGGCGTGCGTGCCGTCACGTTCGAACACCCGCACCATCGAGTGCGCGTCGCGCAGGTACGACGCGACGATCCGCCCGCCCACGTACGACACGCTCCCGAGCGTCTCCGCCGCCTGGGGCACGACCTCGCGCACCGCTTCGGGCGTGTCGGCGTCAATGGCGATCACCCGGCGCAGCGGGGCGTCCTTCGTCGTCGCGAAAATCAGTTCATCCCCCTCGTTGCCGACGAAGTTGTACCGCGCGTCCCACTTGTCGAACAGCGGCCGCACCTCAGCCCGCCCCTCGCCCGGCGCGGCGATGAACACCGCGTTCGTCAGATATCCGTCAAAGATGGACACGATCAGGTGCCGGCCATCCTCGGTCACGCCCGCGTACGGGTTCCAGGTCGGATGGTCCGGCGCCTCGTAGACCTGCACGTCGGCGTCCTGGGCCGTGCCGAGCCGGTGCCGATAGACCTTCACCGCCTGCTGGTCGTCCGCCTTGCCGTTAGCCCCGATCGGGTACCGGCTGTAGTAGAACGCCGTGCTGTCTCGCTCCCACGAGACGCCCGTGAACTTCACGTGCCGGATCTCGTCCGGCAGATGAATGCCGGTGTCGATCTCCATCACTCGCCAGACCTTCCAGTCCGATCCACCGTCCGAGACCGCGTACGCGATCCGTTTCCCGTCCGGCGAGACCGAGTACGACGCGAGCGCGACGGTGCCGTCACCCGAGAACGTGTTGGGGTCGATCAGCACGCGAGGCTCGGCGTCCAGCGAGGGCGCCCAGTAGAGCACGTTCTGGTTCTGCAAGCCGTCGTTCCGCTCCCAGAAGTAGCGCCCGCCTTCCTTGAATGGCGTGGTGTACCGCTCGTAGTCCCACAGCTCGCGGATGCGGGCCGCGATGCGGTCGCGTTCCGGTACGTCCGCGAGCCACGTGAACGTCAGCTCGTTCTGTGCCGCGATCCATGCCTGCGTCTCGGCAGACGACTCGTCCTCCAGCCAGCGGTACGGGTCCGCGACGCGGACGCCGTGCATCTCCTCGACCACGTCGCCGCGACGGGTCTGCGGGTAGTCCATCCCCTGCCCGAGCGCGGCGGTCGGGCAGACGTGCACCACCGCACAGAACACGACGACACACGCGGCCTGAACAAGGGCGAACCGGATACGGCGCGGCATGGTCAACCTCCATGGTGCCCGGGGCGGGCACAAGCCAATCCTACCCGGTCGCGCCTGTGTCGCGATATCCCGCATTCAGCTCCCGAACGCGGCGATCCGCTACCCGAGCAGCCCGCGCCGGCGGAGCGAGCCGAGCAGCAGGTCGCCGGGGTCCGTATCGCTGCGAACGATCTCATGCGCCGCGCTGCGAGCGCGGCAGGCCGCTCGGACAGCCGCGACGTGGTCCTCCAACCGCCGCTTGTACGCGCGGATGAGCGCGCCAGAGAGCGTGACCTCCGCCGTCGAGCCGCTCTCGGAGTCCGTGAGCCGCAGGTCGCCGACGAGGCCTCGCTCGGCGTCACGCTCAGGCTCCAACTCGCCCGGCGAGAGAACGTGGATCGCGTAGGCGTCCACATCGTGCCCGCCCACGAGGTAGTTCAGCCCTTCGGCCAGACCGGCGCGGAACAGGAAGTCGCTCACGAGCACGACGACGCCCTTGCCCCTGCGTGACAGCGCGAACTCCCGCATCGCCCCGGCGAAATCCGGCTCGGCCGCGGCGCCCGCCGGCCGCTCGCTCATGCTCTCGACGAGAAACGCCGCCAGCCGCTGGACGTTCCGGCGTCCGCGCATCGGCGCCAGCCTCCGCAGGCGCGCCCCGCCCGCCGCGCCAAAGACTGCCACGCTCACGCGGTTCTGGTTCACCAGGCCGAGGTAGCCCAGCCCCATCGCCAGCCTGTGCGCGAACAGCAGTTTGCTGGGCGAAGCCTCGGTTGCACCGGCTTCCATCGACGCCGAGCCGTCGATGACGACGTGCAGCCCGAGATCCTCCTCCTCGCGGAAGAGCTTGATCAGGAACTTGTCGAGCCTCGCGTAGACGTTCCAGTCCAGGTGCCGCAGGTCGTCGCCCGGCGTGTAGTCGCGGTAGTCGTCGAACTCGACGCTCCTGCCGCGGCGTTTGCTCCTGCGCTCACCCGGCAGGCGGCCTGCGAAGACGCGCCTGCTCAGCAGGTCGAGCCGGTCCAAGCGCGCGGCAAGCTCCGGGCCGATCAGGTCCTCGACCGTGCGGACTCGCTCGGCGTGCGGGGTAATGAGCACTCAGGCCCTCCATCGGGTGCGCGTGGTAGAGTACGCGGGAACGAACGGAGGCGACCATGGCCGCGACCTTCCTGCGATGGTGCGTGCTGGCGTGTGTGATCGGAACGCTGGAGCCGTGCGGCGTGCTCGCGCAGGACGCCGCGCCCCAACCTGCCGCGCCCGATGCGCTCCGCGCCGAGAACGACTCGCTCCGCGCCGAGGTGCAACGGCTGCGTGCCGCTCTGGACGAGGCCCTGCGTCGCTTGGCAGCGGCCGAGGCTGCGCTGGCCCGACTCGGTGCGCCCCTCGGTACAACGACGGAAGACACCGAGCCCGCAGCAGTCGATGCGCCAGCCGATCCGCTCGCTTCGCCCGTTTCGATGCTGGTCGAGTTGCGTCGCCGGTACGAACGCGACCTCGCAGGAGCACCGTCCGACGCCGCGGCGCGACGAGCGGCGGTCGCGGCGTGGTGCAGGTCCATCCGCGCGGAGCTGAAGGGCCGCCGCGAGTGGCTGGTTACGATCGCGCCTGTCGAGGAGCCTGGTGTCTCACCCTCGCGTCCGGAGGCGATGGTGCGCATCTACGACGAAGCCCTGCTTCGCCCGATCGGCGAGGCCGTGCGTGTCCGCATCCCTGCCCGCCACGCCGCACAGGTTCGCGGCCGACCGGACCAGCGCCTCTGGACGCTGACCGCCAACGTCGCCGCGGCTCCGCGCTTCGAAGAGCGGCGTGAGACCGAGGGCGTCTTCAACCATCCGCCGTTCATCGGGCCGTATGCGGAGTTCGCGTTCGAGTTGGAGTGGGTGTCGCTGACCGCCAGCCCGCGTGTGCTGCCCGCACCGCCCGACGCCGCGCCGAGCGCAACGCCTCCGCCCGCGCCGGGGCAGCCCCGTTAGCGACTTTCAACTTTCAGCGGAATCGGCGCGGATTGTCCGGCGGCAGCCCGTCCGCGTACTCCCACACCACGACCCGCAGCCGCTGCACGCCCCATGCGCGGGCCTCCTTGTGCGTCGGCATCATCACGTCGAGCCGCCGGCCCTTGATGGCCGAGCCGCGATCCAGCACAGGAACGATCCGATCCTCGTCGTATCCGGGGATCGAGAGCAACGAGCCGAAGGGAAGGACCGAGGTGTCCGCGGCGACAAGGCGCATCGCGTTCGTCTCGACGGAGTGGAGCGTCGCGGTCAGGCCGTCATCGAACGGCGCGCACGAGCGAGCATCAGGTGAATAGGCGGTGACCGTCATCCACATCACGCGGGCCGGGCGCACGGGCCGGCCGTTGAACCAGCGCACCTCCGGCCCGTACTCGGGCTGATCGCTCGATTCAGCGGACGGTGCGGTGTTCTTCTCGACGACCTCGCTCATGTCGATCAAGGCAGCGCTCGTTGCAGGCACCGGAGCGAACGCGGACTCGACAAGCCGGGACGGCCGCTCGACCGCGGCCAGCGGGGTCACGCCCGTCGTGCGCTTCGCAAGCGCGGCTGTCGAACCGACCATCACCGCCAATGCGACGAACGCGCTCGCTTCCAGCGCGATCCTGCGTCGGCGCGCGGCGTGCGCACTCCCGGCGTGGATGCAGCCCATCGCTTTTCGCCTCCGACGATGCCGCACACAACGCCGGGTTTGGCCGCCACCAACGGCCGTCGCCCGAGGCCCGCCGATCACCACCACCGACGGGACTGCGGCAGAGCGGGAAGTCTACCTCGGCGCGCACGCGGTGCAAGCCCGACTTGAGCAACCGCGCACGGATGTTGTTCGGTTATGCGGACCATGCCCATCCCAGCCCGCACAGACCGCAGGCCCGCCACTACCATCGCCCGACCACGCCCGGAGCAATCGCGCCGTGTCCCCTGCCGAAATAGCCATCGCCGCCGCAATCGGGCTGGTCGCGGGCCTCCTCGGGGGTTTGTGCGGGATCGGCGGTTCCATCGTCATGCTGCCCGCATTGGGGCTGCTCTTCGGGTACGACGACGAACAACGCACGCGACACCACCTCTACATGGCTTCGGCGATGCTCGTGAACGTCGTCGTCGCCTTCGTCGCTCTCCGCCAGCACACGCGGGCTGGCGCTGTGCGAGGCGAACTCGTGCGACTCATCCTCCCCGCCATGGCCGTCGCGGTCGTAGCGGGCGTGCTGTCGTCCAACGCCTTTCCGGGCACGGTGCCCAAGCTCGCGCTCGTCGCGTTCATCTTCGCGTTCACTCTCTACACGCTCTTCACCACCGTGCGGTCGATCCCAGACCCCCCCCCTGAGGCGCAGCGGTGTTCCCCCGCGCTCTTCGCGGCGATCGGTCTTGTGACCGGCTTCCTGGCGGGATTCCTCGCCATTGGCGGCGGGATCGTGCTCGTGCCGCTCCTGCAGATCGCTGCCCGCGTGCCCTTGCGCAACGCCATCGCCACCAGCGCGGCCGTCATGTGGCTGACCGCGCTCGTCGGCGCGACGCTCAAACTCGCCACGCTGCCCCGGCTCGGCCTGCCGACCTCGCCCGCCCTCGCCCTCGCCGGCGCGATGGCGATCGGCGCTGTCGTCGGCTCGACCCTCGGCGCACGCCTGACGCACCGACTGCGCCTGCCCCACCTGCGCCTCGCCGTCGCACTCGCGCTCGCCGCTGCGGGTGCCAGATTGGCAGGCCTTCTCTGAGCCCTACGCCCTCTCGGCACGCCAGTCCGCCCCGAGTGAACCTCAATCGCGTTCATGCGAACACGCGCCGCGGCCCGGCGTATGCATACGCGCGAACGATCGCCTGGCTCGTCGGGATCGTGGCACAGGAGGACCGCATGACCGCTACCGCCTTCGTCAACAACGCCAAGACCGTGCTGCTGCTGGGCACGCTGACGGGCATGTTTGTCGCCGTGGGTGCAACCTTCGGCGAGCGTCTCATCCTGCCGTTCCTCGTGATGGCGGGGGTGATGAACTTTCTTGCCTGGTTCTTCTCGGACAAGGTCGCCATCGCCGCGATGCGCGGGCGCGAGGTCGACGCGCGGACGGGCGGCGAGTTGTACGCGATCGTGCACCGGCTTGCGGACCGGGCCGGGCTACCCATGCCGAGGGTCTACGTCTGCCCACAGGATGCGCCGAACGCGTTCGCAACGGGTCGCAGCCCGCGCCATGCCGCGGTCGCCGTGACGCAGGGCGCGCTGCGCGTGCTCGACCCGGACGAACTCGAGGGCGTGATAGCACACGAGCTCGCCCATATCAAGAACCGCGACACACTCACTTCCACCGTCGCGGCCACGGTGGCGGGCGTGCTCGCCGCCGTCGCCCAGTGGGGGTTCATCCTCGGCATGGGCCGCAACCACGGCGGCAACCCGATCGTCGCCCTGTTCACGATCATCCTCGCCGCGGTCGGCGCGGCCATTATCAAGGCAATGATCAGCCGCTCGCGTGAGTTCGTCGCCGATGCTGACGGCGCCCGTATCGCCGGTTCGCCGTGGGGGCTTGTCAGCGCGCTCGAAAAACTCGACCTCTACGCGAAACGAATCCCGATGGACAACCCGAACCCCGCTCAGAACAACCTGTTCATCGTCGAGCCGCTCTGCGGCAACTCGGTTCTGCGGCTGTTCGCCACGCATCCACCCACCGAGCAGCGCATCGCCGCCCTGCGACGGCTGGCCTGATCGTTACGCTCCACCCGACAGGGCGCGACCCCGATCCCGCGCCGCGACCACGGCGCGAACCACCGCTTCGCGCACCCGCGCCGATTCGAGCACGGCGACTGCCGCTGCCGTCGTCCCCCCCCTGCTCGTCACCGCGGCTCGCAACGCGGCAGGCTCCTCATCGCCGGATTCGAGCAGCGCGCCCGCTCCCGCCACGGTCGCCCGCACGGCCAGCAGCGCTGTCTCACGATCGAACCCCGCCTCGACCGCCCCCTCGACCATCGCCTCGGCGAGCAGGAAGACGTACGCCGGCCCACTCCCCGCCACGGCAGTGAAAGCGTCCATGAGCGACTCGTCGATGCGCACCACGCGACCAACCGCTCTGAACAATCCGGCTGCCTGAGCGGCGTCATCATCGGTCGCGCTCACACCCGTCGCGATCGCGGTAATCCCCTTGCGCACCCTTGCAGGCGTGTTCGGCATCGCCCTGACGACGTGCACCCCCCCGCCGAGCGTGGCGCGGACCCGCTCCGTCGTTGTGCCCGCGAGAATCGAGACGACGAGTCGCGAGCCGCCCTTGAGCGCGAGCGCGAGCGGCGCGGCCGCCTGGTCGAACACCTGAGGCTTGACGGCCAGCACGAGCACGCCGCTGCCAGGCGTCGATTCAGTCCGTTCGAGCCACCGCAGCGCGCCCGACCCTTCAACGAAGGTCTCGCACCCGACCGACTCGAACCACGCCCGTGCGCCCGCGTCCGGATCGGCAGCGCACACGCCGCCCGGATGGAGCAAGCCGGCCTCCAGCGAGCCGGCGACGATGGCTCTGGCCATGTTGCCGCCGCCCACGAAGGCCACCGGGTTCGGCACGTGGTCCATGCCCCAGCCTACGCGAGCGGAGGCACGTGCGATAGACTTCCCCCGCACGGGAGGAACGGCATGAGCACGTTCTATCAACTCGAGTTCGAGCGTCCGCTGACGGAGCTGGAGCAGCAGATCGCGGCTGCCGAGGCGGCCCAGCGCGAGGGCCTGACGCCGCAGCCGATCCCCGCGTTCGGCGGAGTGAGCGAGACGGCCGTCGTCGAACCGCCCCCCGACCTGAACGAACTGCGAGCACGCCGCGAAGAACTGATCGTGCAACTCTACTCGCGACTCTCGCCGTGGGACACGGTCCGCGTTGCGCGGCACCCGAACCGCCCGCAGACCCGCGACTACGTGGCCGGGTTCTGCCGCGACTTCTGCGAGCTGCACGGCGACCGGCGCTTCGGCGACGATCCCGCGATCGTGACCGGCTTCGGGCGCATCGGCTCGATCAAGTGCCTCATCGTCGGGCACCAGAAGGGCCGCAACACCGGCGAGAAACTCGCCTGCCACTTCGGTTGCGCCCACCCGGAGGGCTACCGCAAGGCCCTCGCGAAGATGAAACTCGCGGAGAAGTTCGGGCTGCCCATCGTCACGCTCGTGGACACGCCGGGCGCCTACCCGGGTCTGGGCGCGGAACAGCGCGGTCAGGCAGAAGCCATCGCCGTCAACCTGCGCGAGATGAGTGTGCTCCGCACGCCGATCGTCTCCGTCATCATCGGGGAAGGCGGCTCGGGCGGCGCGCTCGGCATTGCCGTTGCCGATCGTATAGCGATGCTCCAGCACGCCTGGTACTCCGTCATCAGCCCCGAGGGCTGCGCCGCCATCCTTTGGAAGCAGGCCAACGAGCAGACGAACAAGGCGGCCGCCTCGGCCCTGAAACTCACGGCCGCGGACAACCTCGAACTCGGCATCATCGACGCCGTCATTCCCGAGCCGCCGGGCGGCGCGCACCGCGACCCGGCGCTTGCTGCGGCGAATCTCGAACGCTGGATCGTCGCTCAAGTCATGGAACTGCGCGAACTGAACCCGGATGTGCTCGTCGAGCAGCGGTACGCAAGGTTTCGTCGCATGGGCAAGCACGAATCCGTGCCTAACCGTTCCTGACCCCCCATGCCGCCGCCCTGCCCCCCCTTTGACAAGCTGGGTGGGCCTCTGTACCCTTCCGCCCACCCCGCGACCGGCCCACCGGCCGCACGACGCTGGCCAGGATCGGAAATCAAGGGGAAACGCCGGCTTTACGGCGCAAGGAACGCCCCGCTTGGCCAAAGCGAAGCCCACATCCAAGTCCACGGGTAAGGCACCGAGCAAGAAGGCGCCATTGAGGGGCAGTGGCACGGGCCGAAAGCCAGCCGTCGCTGCGGGAAAGCCAAAAACGGCCGCCAAGCCGTCCGTGAAGAAGGCTCCCCCGAAGCCCGCAGCAAGCAAGTCGAAGCCTGCCGCACCCGCGAAGTCGGCCGGCAAGCCCGCCCCGAGCAAGGCGGCCGCCGCTCCGAAGGGCGCGAAGAAGCCCGAGTCCAAGACCACGTCAAAGCCCGCCACGACTCCCCCCCCCGAGCCGGCGAAGCCGAACCGCAAGGGCATCACCATCGTGGCGCCCAAGCCCGCACCGAAGAAGGCGAAGGCCGCCCCTCCCCTCGCACCGATGCCCGCGGCTGGCACCCTGCTCGGCCCCGGAACACCGAAGCGCAAGCCGCTGATCCCGTCCGGACCTGGCGCTCCGGCCGTCGGCCTTGCCCTCGACGAGGACGCCGCAGCGAGCAGGAAGCGCAAGTCGCCGTTCACCAAGCGGCAACTCGAAAAGTACCGCTCGATCCTGCTGGCCAAACGTGCGGAACTCGTCGGCGACATCGGCAACATGGAGACACAGGCCCTGCGTGGCCAGAGCGGCTCGCTCTCGCACACGCCGCAGCACATCGCCGAGCAAGGCTCCGAGACCTACGAGCAGTCGCTTGCGCTGGACCTCGCCGCTGCCGACCGCCAGTTGCTGCGTGAGATCGAGGCCGCACTCCACCGGATCAACGACGGGACCTATGGCGTGTGCGAGATGACGGGCAAGCCGATCAACCCGGAGCGGCTCGAAGAGCTGCCCTGGGCGCGGTACTCGATCGAGGCCGCACGCGAGATCGAACGCCGGGCCGGCCGACTGTGAACGACCAGACGACGCCAAGCGACCCACCCGCTCCCCCACCACCGGACGAACACGGCACGGCGTGGCGGTCGCGGGCCGCGTGGATCACGCTCGCCCTCGCTGTCGTTGCCTCACTCACCGCCGACCTGGCGACGAAGCACCTCGCCTTCCGCCACGTCGCCGAACGACCGGTGACCGTCGAACGCTCGATCGTTCTGCAAGCCTCTGAGTCCGGCGTGGGACTCGGCGTCCTCATCCCCGCCCACGAACCAGTGGTCGTCGTGCCAGGCCTGCTCGAGTTCACGCTCGTGCTCAACGAGGGCGCAGTCTTCGGCATCGGCGCGGGGTGGCGCGCGGCGTTCATCGCCCTCACGCTCATCGCTGTCGGCTTTGGCGTCTGGGTCTTCGGCGCCTGGAGCGGGCCGCGCAACCGACTCGCCCACGCCGCTGTCGGCCTCGTGCTCGGCGGTGGGCTGGGCAACCTCTACGACCGCCTCGTTTTCGCCTGCGTCCGCGACTTCATCCATCCCCTGCCGGGCGTCAACCTCCCTTTCCGTCTGCGCTGGCCGGGCAGCGGCACCAACGAACTCTGGCCCTGGGTATCCAACGTCGCCGACCTGCTCCTTCTCATCGGCATCGGGGTGCTGGTCGTGCACGTCTGGCGCAGGGGAGAGCCAAGGCAGAAGCCCGCGATCACGGAGCACGCGCCCTGACGCCTGCCCGTCAGAACACACGCCCCATGCCCATGCAGCGACGCCACGCGCTGATCTGGCCCATGTGCATCATCTGGTGCCCGCCGAGGTAGAACCCGAGCAAGCCGGCCCTGGTGTGGAACCGCTTCGCGAAATCGCTCGGCACCCCGTGCGGCTGGGCAAGCATGTCATCGCCTACTTCCGGCAGCGCAGCCAGCAGTTTGCGATGACCGGCGAAGTAGTGCTCCGTAATGCGGTCCAATCGCGGATAGACCTTCCAGTCCGGATCGTCCACGCACTCCTTCCCGGCAGCGAAGAGGTCCTCGAAGCCCGCGGGGTTGGGAACGAAGTCCTCGCCCAGCCCCGCCAACGCAGCGATTCGCTTCGGATAGATCGACAGGTGCCCGAGAATGAAGGCAGGATGGTTCGTCTGGATGACCAGCCCGGAAACGCGAGGGAGCGAAGCCGTCTTCTCCGCGGGGATGTCCTTCATCAGCATGTCCGCGAATCCGACGCTCAGTCCACCGTTGTCCGCGATGGCCTGCCCGAGCGTGCCCATGTGTACTCTCCTTGCCGTTACGGTGTGCGTGCCGCGAGTGTAGGCCGGTGCTGCTATTGCACGGACGGGTACTCTGGCTTGTCTTCCGCCTGCCACTCCGTCGCTTCTTCACGCTGTCAGTGCAACCTCACGACCCCACGTACTTCGCATAGATCGCCCGCGCCCGCTCAGCCCGCAGCGTGCCCGAGACGATCGCCCGACCGTCGCTGAACACGGTGAGCGTGCACGCCCCGCCGCCGTCGCCCGGTTCCGCGCCGAGTTCGCAACGCACGAGGAACTCGTTGGCCGCGACCGCGCCGTGCGTCACGAGCCGCCCCGCGAGCGCGGGCAGATCCACACCGCCGTTGCGCTGCGGCAGCACCTGCACCGAGTTGCGCCCGCAGAGCGTGGTGGTGCGTGTCCCCGCGACGCCGCGGAGGTAGTCGAAACGGCGCCCCACGCAGCATGGACAGTCCGCCCGGCGCGACGATCGCAGGTCGAAGCGGCGCACCCGCGACGGCCAGAGATCAAACTCGATGAGTTCGCCCCCCAGAGCATCGACGCCGATGAGCAGCCGCAGCGCCTCCGACGCCTGCCACGCAGCCGCCATGACGACCGTCGGCCCGAACACCCCGGCCGTATCGCAGGTCGGCAGCACGCCGGGCGGCGGCGGAGCATCGACGAGGCACCGCAGGCACGGGGTGCGCCCGGGAATCACGGTCATTGTCGTGCCGCACGTGCCGACGACGCCCGCGTACACGAAAGGCACGCCGCGTTCGACCGCGAGGTCGTTGAGCGCCAGCCGAGTCTCGAAGTTGTCGGTACCGTCCACCACGACGTCGATCGTCCCCTCCGCGAGGTCTTCCGCGGCATCGCCAGTGAAGTCCGCGACGTGCGCTTCGATGGCCACGCCCGAGTTCACCGCCGCGAGCCGCCGCCGCGCTGCCTCAGCCTTCGGCATCCCCAGATCGGTCTCGGTGTAGAGGGTCTGCCGCTGGAGATTTGTCGGCTCGACGAGGTCGCGGTCGATCAGCACGAGCCGGCCGACGCCGGCCCGCACAAGCAGGTCCGCAGACACCGACCCCAGCGCACCGCACCCCACCAGCAGTACGCTCGATGCCGTGAGCCGACGTTGCCCGGCCTCACCGATGCGGGGAAGGAGCATCTGCCGGTGATACCGCGCGAGGTCGTCCACTCGAAACTGTAGGAACGCGCGGACCGATCAACCCGCGGCACGCCCCATATGCTCCCGCCATGACGAGGTGCGCGAGCGAGCGTGAAACAGGACTTGGGTTGGGCTGGACTCCGCCGGACCCGCTGCCGGTGCGGGTCGAGACACCGCGGCTGATCCTGCGGGTCTACGGGATTGACGATGCTCCCGCGCTCTTTGAGGCCGTGTCAACCGGCCGCGATTCGCTCCTGCCGTGGATGGTCTGGGCACGCGACACCCACCGCGACCTGGCCGAGACGACGCACTTCATCACTTCGAAGATGATGCATCTGCGCGAACCGGACAAACTGGACAACGTCGTGCTCGGCGTCTTCGAACGCGAGTCCGGTCGGCTCGTCGGCGGCACAGGCATCCATGGCGTCACCCGCGATACCTGCGCGGCTGAGGCCGGGTACTGGATCCGCGGCGACGCACGCGGCCAGGGCTACGCCACCGAGGCGGCACGCCACGTCATCTCCTGGGCCTTGCGCCCGCGGGCCGAGAACGGCATGGGTTTCCGCCGCATCCGCATCTACTGCTCGGCCGCCAACGCTCCTTCGCGCCGTGTCGTCGAGAAACTCGGCGTGCGGCAGGAAGTCCACCAGCGCGATGACTTCTTCGTCCCCGGCGTCGGCGTCACCGACCGCCTCGGCTGGGGCGTGATGGCGGAGGAGTGGGACTGCCACGAGCACAGGTCGAGGGTCTAGATCGTGCACGCCGGCATCCAGCGCCAACGGTACCAAGCGAGCCAACCCGACTTGTCGGCTCCGAAGGGATCTGTTAGCATGGCCGGGAGTTGACCGCCGGGTTCAGCACGGCACATCGGTAGCCTCAACACTCCCGGCCACGGTCGCTCCGGAAGGATCCATGACTCTGCTCGACGAAACCGCCGCACGAACGACCAGCGAGAGCGCTTTGCTCGACAGGCTCCTCGGCGGCGGCAACCCAGACGACGTCATCCCGAAGCTTGCGCGTGATCCCAAGGCTATCCGTGAAATCGAGTCGGTCGTCCGCGCTCTCCCGACGAACCATGAACTGATTCTTGGTGACGCGCGCTCCTCGTCGCTGCTGGCGGATAACTCCGTCCATCTTGTGGTGACGTCTCCGCCCTACTGGACACTCAAGCGGTACAACGACCATCCCAGCCAGATGGGGCATGTGACGGACTACGACGAGTTCATGGCCGCTCTCGACGAAGTGTGGCGGAACTGCTACCGTGCGCTCGTTCCAGGGGGGCGCCTCGTCGTCAACGTCGGCGACGTCTGCCTCTCCAGGCGAAAGAACAACGGACGGCACACCGTTGTGCCGCTTCACGCGACGATCCAGGAGCGGTGCAAGGCGATCGGATTCGACAACCTCGCCCCGATCATCTGGCACAAGATCGCCAACGCCAACTACGAGGTGCAGGGCGGCGGTGGTTTTCTCGGCAAGCCCTACGAACCGAACGCGGTCATCAAGAACGACATCGAGTTCGTGCTGATGCAACGCAAGCCCGGCGGCTACCGCAGCCCGAGCGTCCGAAACCGCCTGCTGAGCGTCATCGGCGAGGAGAACCATCGGGCATGGTTCCGGCAGATCTGGTCGGACCTCCGGGGCACCTCCCACCCTCGGCATCCCGCGCCGTACCCCGTCGAGTTCGCCGAGCGCCTGGTGCGGATGTTCTCGTTCGTCGGCGATACCGTGCTCGACCCGTTCATGGGCACCGGGACCACGAACATCGCCTGCGCCCGCTGGGGCAGGAACAGCATCGGCGTCGAACTCGACGCCGCATACTTCGAACTGGCCCGCAAGCGCGTCGCTTCGCACGACGCGGACTTGTACCTCGCGTCCACGGTATCAACAAGAGTGCATGACAATGCGCGACCTTGACCGAGACCTCCGCGACGCGGTGCGTGAGTTCTGGGAGACCAGATTCCGGCAGTCCGCCAATCAGGGGCGGGACGACGACCGCGACAGAGGTGCGAGGAGCGCGGTCACCGGCGGGAAGCAGATGGACGGGTTCGTCCGTCTCGTCCGAAGCCTGCTCGTCGATGCCGGCGTGCCACCGGACAGCATCGCAACCCACCGGCGCATCGAACTTCCAGGCTGGTTCCGCGCCGAGAAGTAATGGGATCTCGTCGTCGTGCACGCCGGAGAGTTGCACGCCGCGGTCGAGTTCAAATCGCAGGTCGGACCATCGTTCGGCAACAACTTCAACAACCGGACGGAGGAAGCGCTCGGCAGCGCGACGGACATCTGGGCTGCATTCCGTGAAGGCGCGTTCCGCCCGGCCGTTCCTCGGATACGTCATGCTGCTCGAGGACTGTGAGCGTTCGCGAACGCCGGTCCGTGTCGCCTCGACGCACTTCCCGGTATTCCCGGAGTTCAAGATCGCCTCATACCGAGACCGATACTCGATCCTTCTCGAGAAGATGGTGCGAGAGCGGCTGTACGACCAGGCGTGCTTCCTGCTCTCGGACGCAGCCAAAGCCGGGACAGGCGACTACTCGGAGCCGCATCCCGAACTTACCTTCACTCGATTCATCGCTCGCCTGACATCGCACGTCGAGGCAATCGGCCGCTGAATCCGACGGCCGAACGCATGGAGAATCAGGCAGAGTCGTGCCTCACGCGTAGTGCGCGAACGCTTTGTTGGCCTCGGCCATGCGGTGCGTCTGGTCGCGGGTGGTCATCGCCTTGCCCTCGCCCCGGGCCGCCATGTACAGCTCTTCCGCCAGTTTCCGCCCCATCGGCCTGCCCTTCTCGCCCCGGGCAGCCTGGATGATCCACCGGAACGCCAGCGACTGCTGGCGACGCCGGTTCACCTGCATCGGCACCTGGTAGTTCGCGCCGCCGATCCGCTTCGAGCGGACCTCGACGTAGGGCTTCACGTTGTCGATCGCGCGACGGAAGACCTCGATCGACGTCTTCGGCGCATCCGGGTTTGCTTCCTTGTCGAGCCTTCCCTGGATCATGTCCAGCGCGTCGTAGACCACGCGCTGCGCCACGCTCTTCTTGCCGTCCTCCATGACGCAGTTGATGAACTTGGACAGCACCACGTCCCCGTGGCGGGGGTCGGGACGCAACTGATCGTCGGACTTCGTGATTCGACCGGCCATCGTGGTTCCTTTCGGCTCATCCGCCGCCGCAGGGCGGCCGTGTGTTCACCGGCACGCCCCGGCCCGGGGCGTGCCGATTACTTGCCGGGACGCCCGCGCGGGCGCCCCATGTCGCGGCTACTTCTTGCCGCGCTTGGCTCCGTACTTCGAGCGGCCCTTCTTGCGGTCCGACACGCCCAGGCAGTCCAGCGCGCCGCGGACGATGTGGTAGCGCACGCCGGGGAGATCGCGCACGCGCCCGCCGCGGACCAGCACGATCGAGTGCTCCTGGAGGTTGTGCCCCTCGCCGCCGATGTACGCCGTGACTTCCTTGCCGTTGCTCAGTTTCACGCGGGCGATCTTCCGCAGCGCGGAGTTCGGCTTCTTGGGCGTGGTGGTCTTGACCGTCAGGCACACGCCGCGACGCTGCGGGCACTCGTCCAAGTCGCGGACCTTGGACTTGGCCTTCGGCGTGCGGCGGGGCTTGCGGATCAACTGGTTGATCGTCGGCATGGAAACTCCCTGGCGGCTCCCTCGTGGGCGGGAAGTCTAGCCCCCACCCCCGCCCCGGCAAGCCCACGCCCATGACCACCCCCGGCCAGACCCGCCATAGCCTCCCCATATGCCCGACCCCGCCGACCCCGCCGACCCTGCCACCCTCACCGTCGCCGGCTTTCAGGCCCTGATCCGCGACCGCTACCTCGCCACCGACTCCGCACGCGGCACGCCCGCGACCTTCATGTGGTTCATCGAAGAGGTCGGCGAACTGGCGACCGCCCTCCAGCAGAACGCCCCGGGACGCAGCCCCACGCCCGAGCAGCGGGCCAACCTCGACGAGGAGTTCGCCGACGTGCTGGCGTGGCTGATGACGCTCGCCAATGTCAACGGCGTGGACATGGCCAAGGCCCTGTCGAAATACACCGATCCGGGACGGGTTGGGGGCGTCAAGGGGTGACCGACGCCCGATGCCCGGCAGTCGTGACGCCCGAAGCCGGATCACGCTGACCGATCGGGCGATAGACCTCGATGATGAGCGTGTCGTCCGCGGCCGGCCCCGAGCGGTGGTGCATCACCCTCGACCGGATCACACCCGGCCACGAACCGTTGCTCACGTCTGAAGCCGATGCCAACAGCCGCCGCAGGCCCTCGATCCGCAGCATTGCCCCCTTCGAGTCGCGTGCCTCGATCGCGCCGTCTGTGTAGGCGACGACACAGTCGCCCGCGCCGAAGGGGACCGACCGAGGCGCCGGGTCGAAGTCTTGGCCGGCGCACGCTCCCAGCACGAACGAGGTGCTCTCCAGTTCTTCGAGCGTGCCGTCCACGCCGCGCACAAACGCCGGCGGGTGCCCGCCCGAGGCGTACTCGAGCCTGTCGGTGCGTGGGTCGATGCGGAAGCAGAGTGCTGTCGCGTAGATCGAGTGCGTCGCCAGCGTGAGGTGGACGTAGCGATTCAGCAGCCGCAGCACCTCGCCCGGTCCGATGTCCGGGTTCTCGGCAAAGACCCGCTCGAGTTCGCCGTGCAGACGGTTCACCGTCAGCGCTGCCGGGATCCCGTGCCCCGTCACGTCGAGCAGCACGATGCTCAGCGGGCCGTCCGAGCGACGGTGGGCGAACAGGAAGTCCCCGCCGATTGCACGCATCGGCTCGTACTCGTAGCTCAGCCGCACCGGTCCCTCGGCGATCGATGTCGGAAAGAGCGACTCGTGAATCCGCCGTGCATCCACGAGTTCCCGCCTCATCTCCCCGTACTTGTTCTGCAGAAACCGGAGCTTGAACGTCTCCATCCGACGAGAGTGACGCAGCCAGCAGATGGCGAAGCCCGGCGCGACCAGCAGCGGCGAGAGCACGATGCCGATGCTCACGCCGACGATGGTCTCCACGTTGGATGACCAGAGGGGCGTCTCCCAGAGCAGTTGAACCGCCGCACTGACGAGCAACACCAGCACGGCGGGGCGGATCGCCTGCTTCGGGGTCCACGGCAGCAGGGCGCACGCCAGAAAGTGCGTCAGCGTGAACGCCAGCAGGCCCCCCGCGGCCGGCAGGTCCAGGGCGCGCATCAGCACGTTCATCAACCCGTCGATGGCCACGATCCCGATGCTCAGCCGGACAAGCACGTCGCCCACCGGCCTGCGATTCCTTGCGTACCAGAACGCCGCCACGTACATGGCAACCCAGATCAACGCCAGGAACCACCACGGCCAGCCCCGAGGCAGCGGCACCTGCGAGGAGCGCGCCCAGATCAGCGCGCCGGTCCGCACCAGCAGCCCCAGCAACAGCAGCCCCCCGATCACGCCCGTGAACCACAGGAACCGCCGCAGCAGAAGCCGCTCGGTCTCCACGCGAAACTCGTGGTGGAAATCGGTCGTGTACGCCGCGCTGGACGAGAGAGCCATCAGCCCGCCCCCCCACACTCGCCACGGTTCGCGCCAGGCTTCCACAGCACGTCGCCGGCCGCGCGGGCGTTGGCGACGCGACCAAGCACGAAGAGCAGATCGCTCAGACGGTTGAGATACCGCACCATCTCTTCGCTCGTCGCCGCCGGATCGTGCGATCGCAGCGCCACCGCGCACCGTTCCGCCCGACGCACAACCGTGCGGGCCAGGTGCAGCGCGGCCCCCAGCGCGGAGCCGCCCGGCAGCACGAAACTCGTCAGCGCTGGCAGCCCCGCATTGTGGGCGTCGATCGCCCGTTCGAGCCGCTCGGTTTGCGCGGGCGTGATGCGCAGCGACCGCCCCTCGCCAGTCACAACAGGTGTCGCGAGGTCCGCTCCGGCATCAAAGAGGTCATGCTGCACCGAGCGCAGCAGGTCAACGATGTCGCCCGCTCCTGCACCCTCCGCTGCGACCACCGCCAGACCGACGCAGGCGTTCGCCTCGTCCACCGTGCCGTAGGCCTCGACCCTCGGGTCCGCTTTCGAGACGCGCATGCCCCCGATCAGGCCCGTCGTCCCGTCGTCGCCCGTCTTCGTGTATACCTTACTGATCCTGACCATCGACCCTCGCACGCAGACGGAGAACGCCGAAGCAATGCCCCCGGCCAGTCTATCCGGCATGGACGCCGCCGCCTTGCAGCGAGGACTGCTCAGGCGGTGGTCGCTTCGGTCCCCGTCGCGGACCGATGCCGCTGCCGCGATGCCGCTCGTACAGCGTGTCCTCGCCGCCCGCGGCCTCACCGGCGACGCCGAGCGGTTTCTCCACCCTTCCCTCACGCACTTGCACCCTCCTTCCGCGATACCGGGCCTCGATCGGGCAGCGGAAAGGGTGCTCTCCGCGATCAAGATGCGCGAGCCGACAATCATCTACGGCGACTACGACGTGGACGGTGTCGCCGCCACCACCATCCTCTACCGCACCATCCGCGCTCTTGAACCCGACGCCCCCGTTCGTACCTACGTCCCCCACCGCATCGACGAGGGCTACGGCCTCAACGAGGACGCCATCCGTCAGCTCGCCTCCGAAGGCGTCCGTGTCATCATCACCGTGGACTGCGGCATCACGGCTGTCGGCCCCGCCAGCACCGCCCGGTCGCTCGGCATCGACCTCATCATCACCGACCATCACAACCTGAGCGATGAACTCCCCGAGGCGTGCGCGCTCGTTCATCCGCGCCTGCCGGGCAGCGAGTACCCGTTCGGCGACCTCTGCGGCGCGGGCGTGGCGTACAAACTCGCCTGGCGACTGATGACCATGCACGCCGGCGGCGATCGCCTGCCGCAGCCTCTGCGCGACCTGCTCCTCGACCTGCTGCCGGTCGGTGCGCTCGCTGCCATCGCCGATGTCGTCCCGCTGGTAGGTGAGAACCGCGTCATCACGCACGCGGGCCTGCGCCGTATCCGATCGACTCCGTTCGTCGGCCTGCGGGCGCTGATCCAGGCCTCGGGGTTCGCGGACGACAAGGTTGACTCCGAGCGCGTCGCGTTCTTCCTGGCGCCGCGCCTCAACGCCTGCGGCCGCATGGGCCACGCCCGCGAGGCCGTCGAACTGCTCACCACCGACAACCCGGCCGTTGCCGAACGGATCGCCGACCAGCTGACGCAGCAGAACAAGGACCGGCAGGAGGTCGAGCGCCGCATCACCGCTCAGGCGGAGGAACTCGCCCATTCCCGGGGCATGACTCGCACCGACACTCGGGCCATCGTCCTCGCGCATCGGGACTGGCACACCGGCGTCGTTGGCATCGCCTGCTCCCGTCTCGTCGAACGCTTCGCTCGACCCACCATCCTGCTGCGATCCGAGGGGGGTGAGTGCCACGGGTCGGGCAGGTCCGTGCGCGGCTTCAGCCTGCACGGCGCGCTGCGGGCGTGCGAATCGCACCTCGATCGGTTCGGGGGGCACGACATGGCCGCTGGCCTGCACCTGCGCGAATCCGCTCTCGATGCTTTCACTGCGGCTTTCATTGTGCACGCCAACCAGCGCATCGGCCAGGACGACCTCGTGCTCGACCTCGACTACGACTGCGACGCGGCCGTCGAGGAGTTGCAGACAGGCGCGGTGCGTGAACTCGAACGCCTGGCCCCGTTCGGGCCGGAGAACCCGCACGTCGCCCTCCGCTTGTCAGGCGTCCGCGTGCGCGAGGAGCCGCGCCGCATGGGCGAGCGCGGCAAGCACCTGTCAGTGATGGTAAGCGGAACCGGAGCGAAGGCCCTGCGGCTCGTCGCGTGGAACTGGGGCGACAGGGCCGACCGCCTCCGCCCCGGCATGACCATCGACGCCGTCGTGCGCCCGAAACTCAACACCTGGAACGGCACGACCAACGTCGAGGCGGAGCTGCTCGACGTGTGCACGAAAGAAAGCGGGGCCTGATACGCCCCGCCACGGATACAAATCCACATCATCGTGCGATTGTGCCGGTCACGGCTCGTTCTGCACGCCCGCCACTGTCGTGCCGCCGACCGAGTCCAGCAACGCCCGCAGGCCGGCGTTCGTCGGATCGGCGTTCAGCGCCAGCGTGAACGATTCCCTCGCCGCCTCGTGTCGGCCCATGTCGCGGAGCACCAGCCCGCGAAGCGTGTTGATCTTCGCCGAGGCGGGATCGCGCGCCGCCGCTCGCCCGAGCCACTCCAGCGCGGCCGCGTTCTCGTTCTGCCGTCGGTGCCACAGCGCTCGCAGCAGGTAGCCGTCCGGCCGCTCCGGCGCGAGCGCGATCACGCGCATCGCCGCGGCACGAAGCCGATGCTGATCCTTGAGCACGTAGGAAAGCTCGCCCAGGCCGATCCACGCCTCGACGTCGCCCGCCCCCTCGTCACCTTCGGTCAGCGTCACGTAGATTGTGCGTGCTTCCACCGGTCGAGCCAGTTCCGTCAGGCACCGTGCACGGGAGTGCAGCAGGTCGCGCCGTCCAGCACGGTCCGCGTTCTTCAGCAGGCGTGCAAGATTCCCCTCCGCGGCGCGGTAGTCCCGCACGGCCACCTGCGCACGCACAAGATCTTCGAGGATGGCGAGGTCGTCCGGCGCAAGCAGCCGCGCCTGGTTGAACAGGTCCACGGCCTCCGCGTTCCGGCCCGCCATCAGCGCGATGTGCCCCAGTGTCTGCTTCACGCCCGCCGCGTGCTCGTACCGCCCGCCACCATCGCGCAGGAGCGTCTCGGCTTCCGCCGGCCGGCCCATGTCGATCAGCGTCTCTGCGGCCGCCACCGCGTACTGCGGCGCGGTCGGGTCGATCTCCATTGCACGCCGATAGTGGCCCAGCGCGGTCTCCTGCTCCTGCAGCCGCTCGAAGAGCACGCCGAGGTAGAACTGCGCCTCGACGTTCTCCGGGTCGAGCGACTCTGCGGCCTTGAGCGAGTGCACGGCCTGGTCGAGCGCCCCCATCTCGTTGAGGATGCGGCCGCGAAGCACGTGGCTCCGCGCCACCTGGTCGTTGATGGCGATCGAGGTATCGATGCGCTTCAGGGCCTTGTCAAGGTCGCCGGCAAGGAACGCCTGCCGCGCCATGTCGTGCTCTGTTGCGCTCTTCATGATGCTGAGCTTCTCTCGCGCCGCCGAGAGGTGCTCGCGGGTGTACTTGCCGTGCCCACCGCCCCCGCACCCGGCCGCGAGGCCGACGAGGCAGAGACAGGCTGTCAATCCGAAGCGCAGCGTGGTCCGTGCGTTCATCGCGGTTCTCCCTTTCTTCCCTCTCCTCCGAACGGTCGTCGTGTCGTCGCGGACGCCCGAGAGGCGGCCCGCGCGCGGCGGGCCGTCCCCCGGGGTTGGTGGGTCACTTGTTCTCAGCCGGCGTCGGCTCCGTGGGCACGGTCGAGAAGCTCGGCACGCTCTCCGCCGCCGCACCGAAGATGCGGGCCAGCCCGCGGAACCCGTGCATCATCGTCGCCCAGCCGAGAATGCGGCGCTCCTCCTCGTTCAACTCGTCGATCCACGAGGTCGAGTCGGACTCGGCGACCTGCGCACCGTTGTCCCACTCCTCCAGCGGGGCGTCGTTTCTCTCGATCGCGAGGTCGTTGCCGGCAGCGTTGGACCACGGCTCCGAGGCAACCTCGAATGCCGCGCTGTCGGCGTCGGTGTTCGGTGAATCGGCCTGCACGCCCGAAGCGAACGGATCGCCGCTCTCTTCCAGACCCCAGACGTTGCCGGAGTCCCACGCCTCGCCCGTGTCGGCAACAACGTTGACCTGTTCCATCTGCGGATCATCCGTTGTCTCGGCGAAGGAAGCCGCATTGCCGCCGGACCGCTCCGGCTCGGCAGCCGCAACAGCCATGGTGCCGTTCGCGGCGTCCGGACCACCCGCCGTGCCCGTGACGCTCATCGAGTCCGGTGCGGGCGTGATCGCCGAGCGCCGGTCCGCGTCCGTGTGCAGCAGTTCCTCCACTTCGCCGTGGATGATCGAGTGCAGCAGGTCGCGGTTCGGCCAGACCGTGCGCTCGTTCATCAGCTTCTCACGCATCTCGATCGCGTCCGGCTGGTTCGGGAACAGCTCGAGCGAGCGACGCACCCGGTGCAGCGCCTCCTCGGTCTTGCCCTCCGACGCCAGGCGGTCCGCGTCCACGAGCAGCTTGCTCGCCTGCTTCTCACGCGACCACGGCAGCAGACCCTCACGGGCGCCGGCCCGCGCCCGACGCGCGACCTCCAGCCCCTCGGTCCCGGCCTTGATCAGCACGTCGTCGCTCACGATCGACGGCGTGATCATGAAGATGATCTCGTTGCGCTGCGTCTCGTCCTCATGCCCGCGGAACGCCGCCCCGATGATCGGGATGTCGCCCAGGAACGGCACCTGACGCCGCGAGGTCGTGGTCGACTCGCGGAACAGGCCGCCCAGCACGATCGTGTGCCCGTCCGGCACGATCACGTTCGTCACCAGCTCGTTCGTGATCTCGTCCGGGATCGTGACGGCCGCGCCGGTCGCGTCGGTCGCGTTGCGGATGACCGCCTCCGACACCTGCGGCTTGAGCTCCATGCGGATCATGCCCTCGTTCGTCACGAAGGGACGGAAGTACAGCTGCGTACCAGTGTCGAGGAACTGCACGGTCTGCGTCGTGCTGGTCTCATTCGACGTTGTGCTCAGGTAGCCGACCTTGCGACCGACGAGCACACGGGCCGGCATCCGGTTGAGCGTGAGAATCTTGGGGTTCGAGATGATGGTCGTGTCGCCCACCTCGTCGAGCATCCGCAGGAAGACGGCGACGTCGTTGTAGACGATGCCGGCCTTGAAGGTCGCGGGGCCGGAGGCGTTGCCCGCGGTGGAGACCAGCGCGCCGCCGCGCCCGTCGTCGCCGGGAATGCCCACGGTCTGCGAAGACCCGCCGGAGATGCGCGATCCGGTGCCACCGATCAGACCGTCCACGGAGCCGAGCGGGCCGCCGAGGTTGACGAAATCGCCCATGCTCAGGTCCGCGATGATCGAGAAGTCCACGCCGAACGCGTTGGCCTCGTTCAACTGCGTCTGCACGATGGTCGCCTCGACGAGCACCTGGGCCGGCCGGGTGTCGAGTTCGCGCAGCAGGCCCTCGATCTCCTCGACGCGGTCGGGGTAGTCGAAGATGATGAGCGTCGCGCCGTGCACGAAGTCGTCCGCGCCCGCAGGGGCGTCGCCCGGCAGGCTGAACCGTTCCGTGCGGTTGTTGGTCTTGATGAAGGAGCCTTCGCTCAGCAGGGGCGTGACGAACTCCGCCGCGTCGACGGCGTTCAGGTAGTTCAGCGTCACCCGCTTGTGGACCCGCCGCCGCGACGCCTGCTCGATCTGCTCCAGTTCCGCCAGCGTGTAGACGTGGATGAAGTTGCCCTTCTCCACGTACCCGAACCCGTTGACGTGCAGGATGGCGTCAAGCGCCTCGTAGAACGTCACGCCGTACAGGTTCGCCGAGACCGTTGCGGAGACTGCCTGGCTCGCGACAATGTTCCGCTGGCTCTGGATCGAGAGCAGCTGCAGCACGTTCGCCAGGGCCTCGTTCTGCACGTGCAGCTCGACGATCATGTTCTCGTCCACTCGCACACGGTCCATCAGTTCCTGCACGCGCTGCTCGTCCGGCTGGTTGGACTGCTGCGCGGGAGCGGGCATGTCCCCGGCGGTCGCGTTGACCTCCGCCGCCCGGCTGTTCGCGGACGCGGCGGCGTTCCGAGCCGCCTCCATGATCGCGCCCAGGCCCAGGCCCAGGTCGCCGTCCTCGTCCTGCGCGAACGCGGCGGGCGTGCCCGCGATCAGGGCGAGCGCGGCCGCCGAGGTAGCGACCCGGCCCACGCGACGGTTCTTCCGCTGAGATTCGGACCCGCTCGACTCGTTGTGACGGTGGCTCATGTCTCAACCCTGCCTGTTTCTCGGGCCTGCCGTCGTCCCGGACGCATCCCGGGCCACTCACCGTCGGCTCGGCCGGTTGTTCTCGGTATGTCGTCCAGACCGGATGAGGACTTTGGGGCGAGTCTGCCGTTTGACCAGCGCGGCCAACCCAAGCCCGCACAAACGGAACGCGCAATAACCGACCGGCGCCACCCCGGGCTTCAGTCCGCCGCGTCATCCAGCGGCGCGCGTTCAGGCCGCTCCGTCGCACGTCCTGCCGAGCGAGCATCCTCATCCTCGCGCGGCTCGGCGTAGACTGACCTCGGCGTATCCGTCACCAGGCGGAGCCGCTGCCAGATGAGCAGGCTCAGTGCGCCCGTCAACGCCACGACCGCGAGTCGAAACCCGCTCGGCCTGCGTCCGCGCGATGCGCCCCTGCTCTTGCCCCGCTCAATCATCGGCGATCTTCTCGACGGAAACCTGCCCCGTGAACGGCGAGACGTTCACCCGGAACACTGACCCGCTCCCTCGGATGACGACGCTCCCGCCCGAACCCGCCTCATCGGCCGCCGGATCGACGACCGGCCCGCCGAGCTCGTCGAAGATCAGCACGGAATCGCCGTCGAACGACGCCGACAGGATTTCCGCGCCGCTGAATCTCGCGTCGTTGAAGTTGATGATGTAGCGGTCGTCCGGTCCGCCCCGCAGGAGCAGCGGCTCGTAGGTCACTTCCGTCTGCCCTTCGCCGATCATCGTGACCTGCACCTCGGCCAGCATGTAGGCGTTGCTCTCGGGGTAGAAGATGATCGCCCGCCTCTGCTGGTAGGCCAGCGCATCCGCCTGCGCGAACGCGATGTCGGAGACCACGGTCCGCACCGCCGCCTGGACGCGGAGCACGCCCGCGCTGCCGATCGAAGGCACGACCAGCGCGGCCGCGATCCCCAGCACCACGACCACCACCAGCACCTCGATCAGGGTGTAGGCGCGAGGCAACGCCGCCCGGCCAGGCCGCCCACCCCGCCCGGTGCAGCAACGCGCGATCACGGTCGCCTCCCTCACTTCGTCTCGCGGACTCGCACGCCGTCAGTCAGTTGCTTCTCGACCCGGCCGAGCCGGTCATTGAGCGACCGCAGCTGCCGGATGATCTCGTTGCGCTGGTCCGCCGGGTTGACCACGCCCCTGGCGCGAGGCTCGTCGTCCTGCGACGCCGACGCGACCGCCGGCGGCTGCTTCAGGATCGTCGCGCCGACAAGGACCGCGATGAGCGCGAGCAACCCGTTGGTCCACGCGCGGCCAGCGAATCGGAACCTCGGTCGGTCGTGCCCGCTGTTGATGGCGTCCATGGTCTGTTCCTCACTCACTCAGTTCTTCGGATGAGGCTCGTCGTTGCCGTCGAACCCGCCCGCCCACACGCGACCCGTCGCGGGGTCGTAGATCCACCCGTGCTCGGTCTGATACGCCACGTCGGGACCGTCGCCGAAGACGATCACGCTGCCGTTCGGCTGGCCGACCCAGGCGTTGACCGGCGCGGTCTTGAGGTACTGATTGTTCAGCAGCGAACCCCACGTCCCGTTTCCTTCCTCGATCGTCGGGAGCACATCCGAGTTCCGAACGCGGTACACGTCGATCACGCGCCGCACCTTCTGAAGCTCGTGGAACGTGGCCTTCTCGCTCGCCTCGCTCGTCGCGTTGGCGAATCGCGGCACGACCACCGCGGCCAGGATGCCGAGGATGACCACCACGACGAGAATCTCAACGAGCGTGAATCCGCGCATGGCCTTGTCCATCTCGACTCTCCGTGTCCCGTCAGCCGTGGAGCGAATCTTGCGTTGAATCGGCCCGCGCTCCCTCCCGGGAGCGGGGCCAGTGTGTCATGCAGGCACGCGAGGATCAGTCCGTCGCGTTGCCGGTGATCTCACCGTTCTCCTCGTCGAAGTACGAGGCGTAGATCGTCCCGTTGGTGGTATTGAAGAACCAGGCGGCGACCGCCGAGCCGGTGCCCTCGTCGCCCGAGGCGACGCTGGTGCGCGTCCCCGCGGTCGGCCACGCGGGGTTCGCCGGAGCCGACTTGAGGTAGTTGCCGTCCAGGAGATCGTCCCAGTCGGCCGAGAGGTCCGGGTAGTTCCCGTTGTTGCGGGCGGCGTACAGCTCGATCTGGTTCTGCAGCGTCTGGAGCTGCGTCTGGATGTTGCCGCCGCGGGCGTCGTTCGCCGCGTTCGTGAACTGCGGCACGACGATCGCCGCGAGGATGCCGAGGATCACCACGACGATCAGAATTTCAACCAGCGTGAACGCCCGCGCCCGGGCACGATTCGCCTTCATGTTGAGGCCTCCTTCACTCACTCGAGTCACTCGCGAGCTCCTGCGTTCCGCCAACGCGGCGGGGGGTTCCTGAATCCGGCGAGCGGCCCCCGGACGGCTCCTCCGCCGCCCGGGCGCAACCGCGCCGCAACAGGCCATCGGCCGCGGAACACCCCCGATTGACCTTGCTGGTGTGAATGCAGCCATGCCGTGCGGGATCGTGACGGCTGCGGTCACATTGACGCTTGCGCGGGCACTCTCCCCCCGACGAGGGGATCACCGCGAACACTCAGAGGCGGCTTATCGGGCACGCACGAACAGCCCCTACGACGCCACGCGGCGATGGAGCGCGGCGATCGCGTGCGCTTCGTGCTTTGCTCAGTTGGACGACCCGGACCCGATCAGGCCGAGCAGTTCGGTGTTGGGCAGGTTCAGCGCACCCATCAGGGCCGCGGCGGTCACCGCCTCTTCACTCTGGCCGTCCCTTGCCAGCCCGACCAGCCGCGTGACGTGGCGATCGGAGAGCATGTTGCCGAACCGCTTGGCTGACTCGCCCACCATCTCGAGCAGGGCGACCCGTTCCTGTCCCGAGGCCGCGAGCGCGGCGTCCATGATTGCAACCTGCGCTCGCTCCTGCCCGATGCGGGACAGCACCTCCGCAACGCGCATCTTCGTCGCGCCGCTCGACGCGCCGAGCGAGGCGATGAGCGGCGCAGCCGCGTCGCTCACGTCGAACACCGGGTTGCCCGCCACAGCGAGATCTCGCAGCACCGCGAGCGACCGCGAGGCGTACTCCGCGGCTTCCTCCGCGCCGACGACGCCGCCGGACGCCGCATCCACCAGTTCCCTGGCCGCCGTCGCCAGCATCGCCTCCGTCAGCCCGAGCTGTCGGATCGACACCGTCGTGTCGCGCTCGAACTGCGGCCCGAGTTCGGCGTACGAGACCGAACTCACCAGACCAAGCACAGGTGTCGCGGCCAGCTTCGTCGAGGCCCTCGCTTCGTCGATTGTCCGCAGCGTCGCGTCCGCCACCTGCGCCGTCACGATCAGGTCGATCCCGGGCGTCTCCGCGATCGGCTCCGCGGCCTCGGCGAGCGTGCCCGCACGCGGCAGCACCACGTACCCCTCGCGCTCCAGCACACGCCGAACCGCCTGGTACTGTTCCGCCTCGGGCGTGATCACAACGGCGTACTGCTTCGACGCATCCCGGATCGCGCTCGCCAGCAGCGGAACCACACGCTCCGACCCCGTGAACGTCTCCGTCGGCTGCGCCCTGCCCAGCGCCAGCGCGGCGTCATACTGCACGCGACGGTTCGGGTACGCGAGGCTCTCCAGCAACGGTCTCCGGGCGGCAAGCCCCGACCACAACTGCGAGCCTCCCGCCGTCCGCTCGATCGCCGCGATCGCCTGCCGGGCGAGCCGCGTGTTCCGCGTGTCGATCGCACGGGCCAGCACGCGCTGATTCACGGGCACGCCCGCCGCCGCCGCGAAATACTCCGCGCCGCGCCGCGTCGAGGCATACGCGGGGTTCTCGTATCCGTCCGGCGTCTCGTTCTGCCGCTTGAAGTTCGAGGCCACCCAGAGCGCCAGCGCGTCCGCGTTGTCGCCGCGCAACGCGAGCGATTTCTCCGCCATCCGCATCGCCATCGCCTCGTGATACACCTCGGTGCGGATCGCCGTTGCGATGAGCGGCGTCTTCGGCGCGCCCGGAAGATACGACCAGAGCAACTGGTGCTCCTCGCCGGGGAAGGACGTGACCTCCGCCCGCTCGCCGTAGTACACCTCGCCCAACCACTCGTAGAGCGACGCAGCGTCGAGCGCGCCGAGCGACCCCCCCACCGCGTCCAGCGCACGCCTGCACGCCGCCGCCACCGCGGGCGACTTCGTCCCCGTCATCAGTTCCATCACGAACGGCGCGGACGTGCCGTACTTCAACTGCCCAAGCACTTGCACCACCAGTTCCTGCTCCGAGGGTTGCAGGTGCGGCAGCGCAGCGCACAGCGGTATCACCGCCTGCCGGCCCATGTCGATCATCAACCTCTGCACCGCCGCCTGCAACTGCGGGTTGTTGCCGTCCAGCAGCGCTTCGAGCAGCTGCGGCATGGCGTACTCGCCCGCCGTCACCAGCCGCTGCTGCGCCAGGAACCGGCCCTGAAGCCCGCCCGTCAGCAGCGCGATGTTCCGCTCGACCTCCGCGGGCGCGCGCGCCTTGTTCAGGCGACCCCGCTCGAAGAGCCGCTGCAGTGCACCCGCCGTCGCCTCGAGTTCCGTCTCGCCACCCTCGGCCCGCATCGCCAGGCCCACCGCCTCGGCGAACCGCAGCGACTCGCCCGACACCTCGACCAGGTCGGCGAACGCCTCCGGCGACATCCCCGACGCCAGCAACTGCTGACCCATCAGTTCCGCCGCGTCGTAGCGCGCGATCTTCGTGTAGTGGATGAAGTCCCGCAGCCGGTCAGCATCCGTGGCAGGCACCGCCTGCCCGCGAACCGGAACAGAGAGAACGGCCACCGCGAGCATGCACAGAACCACGACCAAACGACCGGGGGCAACGATTCGCACGGGAACCTCTCCTATCGCCACTCGGGCGGGACGAACCTGATCCTCGGGACTTGCTCCGAGCCAAGACAGCCACAGCCCGCGGCCGCCCGGACGGACTCCAAGCCTACCCCCCCTGTCCCGAGGCCCCGCAATCTAGCGGTCCCCAACAACCCGTGTCAATCGCCACGCTCAAACCCCAACCCCAGGCTCGACCGCCCGTTCGGCGTCCCAGAACCAGAAGTTGGGCCTCCCCGAGGCCGGCCCGTCAAGCAAGACCCCCTCCTCGCCGATGCAAGCCCGGTGAAGCCCTCCGGGCTGCTGCCCGCTTCGTGCGCGAGGTGAGACGATGACCATCGATAAGGACGTGCTGACGACCGGCGAGGTGGCGAAGATCTGCAACGTTGCCCCCCGCACCGTCTCCAAGTGGTTCGACACCGGCACCCTCAAGGGGTACCGCATCCCCGGCTCCAAGGACCGGAGAATCCCCGTCGCTGAACTTCTCCGCTTCATGCGCGCCCACGGCATCCCCATGGACGGGATATCCTCCGGCCGCACCCGCGTCCTCATCGTGGACGACGACAGCGACGTCGTGGACACCCTTCACCGCGTCCTGACCGAGCAGACCACCTACGAGGTCCATACCGCCACCACCGGCTTCCAGGCAGGCATGGAGTGCGAACGCTTCCGCCCCCATGTCATCCTCCTCGACATGCACCTCTCCGATGGTGACTCGCGCCACGTCGCCGATCTTGTCCGCCGGAGCGACGCTCTCCAGATGACCAAGATCGTCGCCATGAGCGCAAAGATGACCGACGGCCAGGCCCACGCCCTCCGTTCCCAGGGCTTCGACGACTTCCTCCGCAAGCCTTTCCAAGTCCGCCAGGTCGTCGAATCCATCGAACGCTCGACCAGCGTCGTGCACTGAACCGATCCGCGGAAAGAGACGCCCACATGGGCCGGGGCCTTGCAAGTCGCGGCTTCCGGCGCCTCATGCCGGCCTGATCCCCCGGTACAACTGCTGCACACGATCCGCTTCCTGCTTGCGGACGTGTTCCAGCACGAGCCGAGGCACACGCCATTGCGCCTGTTCCGCGGTCACGTTCGAGCAGTGCTCCGTCAGGCACCGATAGAGCAACTTGAACGCATCCCGCGGCTGGTGCATCTGGTCGAGGGCGTCGACCAGGTCCTGCCGCGTCACGTCGTCCGCGAAGAGGTCGAGGAGCGTGATCGAACCCTCCGCATCAGGCGCACGGCACGCCCGCAGCCTCGCGTCGCACAGGTCGTAGAGCATCGCCCCGGTCCAGGTCAGGCGCTCGACGAGGTTCTGCTTGTCCAGCCGCGCCTCCTGGAAGAACGCGCTGGACTCCTTGAACAACGCGTAGCGCAGCTCGATCGGCAGCAGCATCTTGACGCCGAAGCCTTCCTGCTGCAGGAACTTGTTGTTGAACATCGGCCACACGATCGCCCGCATCCGCTCGGCGTCGCCGCTCACGAGCGTCGGCTCGTCCACACGGTCGATGACGACCATCACGCCGTCGTAGCCGAGCGACCGCAGCGCCCGACGCAGCCTGTCCAGCATCGCGTAGCGCTGCTCGTCCGACGAGGTCATCGGGAGCACCGAATGCGTCCGGTCCGCGCGGCCCAGCCTGCCCAGCGACCTCGCGAACGAGTCGTCCGTGCGCCGCAGCACCCGCAACTGTCGGCGCAGGCGATGCGCCAACCGACGTAGCGCGAACCTGTCGAGCACGAACGTCTTGAGCAGGAGGACGCCCCACAGCGCGAGCAGCGCGGCAAACAGGTACAGTGCGGTCCTCCCCCCGGGCGCGGCTTTGTCCACGACGAGCCATGCGAGGAACGCAGCCGCCGGAAGCCAGCCCAGTGCGGCCGCCGCTCGCCACACCGCGTCCGAGCCGAGCCGACCGAGACGCAGCCACCGCGCCAGCCTCTCGGTCCGTGTGTCGGCGTCGTCGGATCGGTCGTACACCGCCTGGAGAATCAGGAGGTCGCGTCGAACGTCGACCGGCGCACGCCGGAATGTTCGCCGATCGTCCGGACTCAGTGGGTTCGCGGTGCTCGTGCGCCCGTCGAGCAGCGCGTCGGCAACCTCCGTCGCCCCGATCGACAGCACCGCGTCGATGTGATCCACCAGCCGCATCCGCTGGAACGAGTCGAGGGGTGTCTTTCCACCGTTGGCCTCGTGCAGCCGATCAAGGAAGGCGTTCAGGTCGTCGTACGCGATGAGGAACACGCGCCCCGACCGGTTCGCTGCGTTATGCCGCGCGACGTGGTCGGCGATCTGCATCCGGATCGCGGTCTTGCCGCTCCCCTTCTCGCCGAACACCACCGCGGTGGCGGGCCTGCTCATACCGCCGAGGATCTTCTCGAAGTCCGAGTGCGTCGCCACGGGCGCGTGCGCCGACTCGAGGCGCAACGCCATACGAGCGAACACCGCGTCGTGCCGGGCCTCCTCGCCCTGAAAGGGGTTCTCGGCGATCCGCCAATGGTCGAAGAACTGCGCGAGGTTCATGCGTGGTTCGCTCGCCGCACGCCGCCGGGCCGCCCGCCCGACGTCGAGCGGTCAGTGATCGACCCTGCGTCCGAGGCGGGGGCGGAGTTCCGCGAGAACCTTGTCCAGCACCTTCTTATCCTTCGCCTCGACGTTCAACCTCAGCAGCGGCTCGGTGTTGCTCTTGCGCACGTTGCACCACCATCCCCGGGCCTTGAACAGGTCGATGGTCACGCCGTCGAGTTCGTCCACGTCCGCCTCGTCAACGAACTGCTCCCGCAGCGCATCCAGCGCGGCGTCCGCCTCCTCGTTCACGAAGTTGATCTCGCCCGACTGCACGTACCGCCGCACCGGCGCGATCAGTGCACTCAGGGGTTTCGATTGGGACGAGATCACAGTCAGCAGCGTCGTCAGCGCGATCGCGCCCGAATCCGCATAGAAGTTGTCGCGGAAGTAGAAGTGCCCGGAGAGTTCCCCCCCGAACACGCAGTCGTGCTCCGCCATCACCTGCTTCATGAAAACGTGCCCGACCCGGCACCGGTACGGCCTCCCGCCGGCCGCACGCACGTCCTCCTCCACCGCCTTCGTCGAGCGCAGATCGTACACGATCCCCCCCCCGGGGGCGCGGGCGAGGAACCACTTCGCGAGCAGCGCGGTCAGGTGATCGCACCCGATGATCGCCCCTTTCTCGTCCACCACCACCAGCCGGTCCGCGTCGCCGTCGAAGCACACGCCGAGGTCGGCCTTGTTCGCCTTCACCGCCTCCTGCGTCTGCGCCAGGTTCGCCGACACCAGCGGGTTCGGCTCGTGCGCGAAGTTCCCCTTCGTGTGCTCGAAGTTCACCTCGACGATCGTGAGACCTTTGACGTTCGAGCCGCCTTTGCCGAATACTCTCGGCACCATCGCCCCGGCCATGCCGTTCGATGCGTCGATGACGATCTTCAACGGCCGCTTCAGGTCCAATGTCCGCAGGACATGGCGGGCGTAGGCCTCCCACAAGTCCCGCGTCTCCGAACGCCCGCCCGCTCCCCTGCCGATGGTCGTGTCCACCATCGCGGCGTACTTGCGGACTTCCGCCAGCCCGTTCATCTCGCCGACAGGCTTGCCCTGTCGGCGGGACACCTTGAACCCGTTGTACTGCGGCGGGTTGTGGCTCGCCGTCACCATTACCCCGCCCGCGCAGCCCAAATGGTTGATCGCAAAGGTAACAAAGGGGGTATCGACCAGCCCGACATCGATCACGTCGCCGCCCTGGGCATTGATCCCCGAGATCAGGCTTCGTGCCAGCGACGGGCTTGACGCGCGCATGTCTCTGCCCACCACAATGTTGCGCATCATCGGGTTCGTCTGCCCAGCGGCCTCCGCCTCCCCGCGCAGGAACCGCGAGACGCCGAAGCCGATCTGCCAGGCCATCTGGTCGTTCAGGAGATCGGGATAAGTGCCGCGGACGTCGTAGGCCTTGAAAACGCGTCCCAGCATGACCGGGGTTCTCCGGGGGGGGCAGGTATGGGCTTGACGAAGGGGAAAGCCTAGCACGCCCCTGCGAATCGTCCAGAGCCGGGTGCTCAGTCCGCGATCGCGGGGTCGTCCGCTTGGACTGGCAGCACCCGGAGCGGCACCCCCTCGGGCAATGCCGCCAAGAAGTGTCGCCCGTAGCCGGTCGTCAGGATACGAGGGTCCAACACCACGACCCGCCCACGGTCAGTCGCCGACCGCACCAGCCTGCCGAACCCCTGCTTGAACCGCAGCACCGCCCGCGGGAGCGAGTCGTCGCGGAATGGGTCTCCCCCCCGTTCCCGGATCAGGTCCAGGCGGGCCTCCGTCAGCGGTCGATCCGGCGGCTCGAACGGCAGCCGCGTGATGATGACGTTCCGCAGCGCGTGCCCCCGAACGTCTACCCCCTGCCAGAAACTTGCCGCACCGAGCAGCACCGACCGCCCGTCCTCGCGGAAACGCAGGAGGATGTCCCGCCGCGAGCCGTCCCTGCCCTGCACGAGCAGTGGCAGCCCCAGTTCCCGCAGGGACGATCGCAGCGCGTCCGCCGCCCGGTAGAGCGAACCGAACGACGTGAACAGCACGAACGCCCCACCCTCCGTCGCGGACACGTGATCAAGGATGCGCGACACCAGTTCCCGCGTGTACACGTCGTCGCCGTGTGCCGCCGCCTCGTCGCCGGCCCTGGGGCTGGGCATGGACCTGTCGACGAAGACCTCGATCTGCCGCGCGTAGTCGAAGGGAGAGCCGAGTTGCAGCGTCGGCGCGCCTTCGCACCCGAGCCGCGAGATGGCGTGAGCAAAGGCCGTCTCCGCGCGCTCCGCAGGCTCGTCGTCGCGCACGGTGCGCGTCGCCAGCGTCGCGCTCGTCAGCACCACCGAGTGCTGCCCCTCGAACAACCGCTCGCGCAGGAGCGGGGCGACGTCCACCGGCGAACAAGCCAGCGTCACCCTCGTCGCGCCGTGCCTTCCCGGCTCGTTCGGCCGGCGCGACTCGATCCAGTACACACACCCTGCGGCCGTCTGCTCGATCAGCGCCTCCGCCGTGTCGGCGATCTCGCCCGCTCGTTCGGCGTAGGCAGTCAGTTCGAACCGATCCGCCTCCGACTTCACGTCGTCGCGCAGGCTCCGCAGCCTCACCGCCAGTTCATTCATCGCCGGCGTCAGCACGTTCTCGACGACCCCCGGCCTTCGCACACGACCGTTCCGCGAGTCCGACCGCTGGTGCGCCCCCGCCAGCGAGCCGAAGAACTCGCGCGCGGCCGTGTCCGCCCGCATCACCAGCGACACCGTCCGCGACACCGCCTCCGTGTCCCCCACCGACAGGTCCAGTTGGGCGAGGTACCCCCGCGCCGCCCGCGGATGATGAAGCATCCCCAGCAGGTGGAACACCCGCCCCTCCGAGAGCGACAGCCCGAAATGCTCGGCGGCAACGTCCTCGACGTTGTGCGCTTCGTCCAGCACGACGTGGTCGTACTTCGGCAGGAACCCGACATTCCGCGCACGCAGCGCAAGATCTGCAAAGAAGAGCGCGTGGTTGCAGATGAGCAGATTCGCCTCCTCCATCTGCCGACGCGCGGCCTGGTAGAAGCACTGCTTGTAGTTCGGGCACTTGCGTCCCATGCAGTTGCCAGAATCGGACTGCACCAGGTTCCACACGCCGGGTCGCTCCAGCGGGGGCAGCGTGCTCAGTGTGCCGTCGCGCGTTGCGTACGCCCACTCCTGGATCACCTGCAGCGATCGTCGGCTCGCCGCGTCGGGCAGCTGCCGCACCGCCCGCTCCGACGCAAGCGCCAGCCGGCGGATGCTCAGGTAGTTGCCGCGACCCTTGACGAGCACGGGGCGCAGTTCTCCCGCCCACGCCTCCGGCGCGCCCTGCAGACCCAGTGTGCGCACCAGCAGCGGCACGTCGCGCTCGATCAACTGCTCCTGCAGCGAGATCGTGTTCGTCGCGACGACCACCGTCTCGCCGTGCGCCAGGCACCGCAGGATCGCCGGCACGAGGTACGCGAAACTCTTGCCGACGCCCGTGCCCGCCTCGACGAGCAGCCTCCCGCGCTGCGCCATCGCGCGGGCCACCGCCCGCGCCATCCGCTGTTGCTCGTCGCGGGCTTCGAAGTCCGCACCGAGCGCGCCCGCGATCGGGCCGTCGGGACCGAGGATTGAATCGACGGCGTCGGGCACGCAGGGAGTTTACGGGCGTCGCAGGCCCAGCGGCGCACGCTTCGGCTCGCCGTCCCGACGCGGGTACACCTTCGGCGTGTGGTGGAACTTCTCCAGCACGACGATGCGGCCGGTCGGTGTCTCGACGGTAGCTGCGTGCGCTGCATGCAGCAGGTGCAGCGCTTCCTGGGCCGCCGCCAGTTCCTCCTCCGCCCGCTGACCCTTGACGAGCAAGACCAACCCTCCCACCTTTGCGAAGGGCACCGTGAGTTCGACGGCCGTCGCAAGGGGACCAAGGGCACGGGCTGTCACTGCGTCGAACGAACCGCGCAGTCCGACCGGGCCTGCAAGGCCCCGCCCCGCCCACTCGTCCTTGGGACCGCGGTCGTGCGCCGCCCGCTCCGCGCGATCGTTGACGACCGTGAGATTGGTCAAGTGCAGCCGCTCGGCAACCGTGCGAAGGAACTCCGCCTTCTTTCCTGTCGCCTCAAGCAGCGTGAAGTCCAACTGCGGCATCACGATCGCCAGCGGCACGCCGGGCAGGCCGCCTCCGGATCCGACATCCAGGACGCACGCCCGCGCCGGCAGTTCCGCGAGCAGCGGCACGAGTGTCAGCGCGTCGAAGATCAGTCGCATCCACGCCTGCCCGGGGTCGGTGATCGCGGTCAGGTTGAACGCCCGGTTCGTCTCCAGCAGCAGCCCGAGATACCTCCCCAGCCGCTCGCCGTCGCCCGGCTCCAACTCCACCCCCAACTCGTCCAGCGCGGCGAGAAACTCCGGCGTCGGCGCGATGGGAGAGGCGGATTCACTCATCGTCGTCAGCGTACTCGAACGAGGGGCGGAACGGCGGCATCGGACGCCGCAGCGCGACGTTCAGAATCAGCCCCGTCATGATCCAGCACGCCAGCAGGCTCGACCCGCCGTAGGACAGGAACGGCAGCGTGATGCCGACGATCGGCAGCAGCCCGATCGTCATGCCCACGTTGATCACCATCTGCACCGCAACGAACGCCGCCAGCCCCACGCACAGAATCCGCCCGATCGGCTCTCGGCAGAAGAGCGCCGTCAGCAGGGCGCCCCCGAGCCACACGAGATACAACCCGAACACCGCGACCCCCCCCAGCGCGCCGAAGCGGTTGACCACGACCGCGAAGACCATGTCGTTGTGCGCCTCGGGCAGCCGGTTGAAACGCACCAGCGCCCTCGTGCGGGCATCCGAGTTGCCCGACAGCCCTCCCGCCCCGACCAGCCGCTGGGCCGTGAACGACTGGAAGTTGATGTCCTGTTCGCGCGATCGGTCGCCCTGCACCTGATGCACCAGCGCGATGAACCGCTCCTTCTGGTAGGGCCGGAGCAGCGGCCAGCTCGCCGGCGCAGCCAGCAATCCCGCGAGGATGATGACACCAACGTGCCGCAGCCTCGCGCCCGCCGCCACGAGCATCGCGAACAGTGAAGGCACGAACAGGCTCGCGCTGCCCAGGTCCGGCTGCAGCGTGATGAGCGCCATCGGCACGAAGGCGATGATCCCGGGCACGATCAGCCCCCGGAACTCGCGGTGCGTGCGCCGGAACCGCATGTACCGCGCCACCACCAGCACGAAGACGATCTTCGCCAGTTCCGCCGGCTGGAAGTTCACAGGGCCGAGGTTGATCCACGCCCGTGCGCCGTTCGTCGGAGTCACGAGCCACTTGGGCACGCCCGGGGCGAGCAGGAATACCAGCAGCCCCAGCACGACGACCGTCGCCGGCCACGCCGCGAGGGACAGCATCCGATAGTGCGGCAGCGCGACGATGACCGCCGCGAGCAGCCCGAGGATCAGGAACACCAGCTGCTTCCACGCCAGCGGCGCGAGATCGAACGCCCCCCCCGCAGTCGGACGCCCGACGAGATCGATCGAGTAGATGCCCAGCAGGCTCAGCCCGAGAGCGGCGATCACCGAGAGCCACGCCGCGTTCGTCAGCGTCAGCGTCGAGCGGATCGTCCGGTGCGGCGCGCGCGAACCCTTGATGAGCGTGTGCAGTTGCACGTTCATCACAGGTATCCCTCGGCGATGAGGGCGTGGATGATCTGGTTGGCGATCGGGCCGGCGACGCGCCCGCCGCTCCCGGCATACTCCATCACGACCGCGATCGCGTACCGCGGCCTCTCCCCCTCGTGACCGACCAGCACAACGAACCACGAGTGGTCGCCCGAACGCGCGACCTGCGCCGGCAGCGGGCCGGGGCCGTCGGGGTCGATGCGGAGGTCCGGCGCGGTCGCCGTGCCGGTCTTGCCCCGGACACGCACGCCCGGTGCGTTGAAGATCGGTTCGCGCCGCTCGTTGATCGTCATCGCGTGCGCGGTCCCGTAGCGCGAGTCGTTCACGACGCGGTCCAGCCCCTCGAGCGCGGCCTGCACCGCCGGACGGTTCAACCGAAGCTCCCGCACCTCGGGCGGCGTACCGTCGTCGATCAGTCGCGGCCGGACCACCACGCCCATGCGCGCCAGCGTCGCGTACGCCGAAGCGGCGTGCAGCGGCGTCCAGTCCACCGGACCCTGGCCGATCCCCATCAGGATCGCGTCCGACGCCGAGAGCCCGGCAGCGTTCCCCTCCGGTCCCAGCGTGCCCGGGTGCTCCGGCCCGATCCCAAGCCCGAACCGCTCACCCACGCCGAAGTCTCGGTACGCCGCCTGGATATCGCGCGGCCCCAGCCTCTGTCCGAGCGTGTAGAAGAAGATGTTGCACGAGACCATCAGAGCCTCGACCGCGTCGAGCGGGTGCCCCATCCGCGCCTGGTGCGTCGAGAAGCCGAAACGCTCGCGATAGACCCAGCAGCGGTAGTTGTTCGGCAGGTTCGGGAAGAGGTGCCCCGTGCACTCGATCCGCTGGTCGAGCGAGTAGTTCCCGCGCGTGACGGCCTCGCTCAGAATCAGCGCCTTCGCCACCGACCCGGGCGGATACGCGACACCGATAGCGCGATTGAGATATGGCTTGTCGAGCTCTTCCGCAGCGATGGACTCGGGGTCGTCCCGCATCATGTCGCGGTTGAACGATGGCGTCGAGACGAGCGCCAGCACGTCCCCGGTATCCACGTCGAGCACCACCGCCGCCCCGTTGAGCGGCGCGCCCACAGGCATCGTCGGGTTGTCCTCCCCATGCCAGGCGTGGACCTGTGCGAGTCCGACACCGGGCGTCATCGCGGCCTGCACACGAGCCTGAAGCATCACGTCCAGCGTCAGATGCACGTCGCGCCCGAAGTCCGGCTCGACTGCCGTGCGCTGCGAAAGGTCCAGCCGCGTGAGTTCAAGCCCGCGCAGCCCGCGCAGCCTGGCCTCATGGGCGCGCTCGACCCCCGCCCTGCCCGCCGGGTCACCGGGCATGTACTGACCCCGGTCGCGCGTCCGGCCGTCGAGCGTTCGGACCGTCGAGCGCGCGTGCAGGTCGTCGTCCGCGCTCAGGGCTTCACGCCGTGCGGCAACGTCGATGTCGATCGCCCGCCTGCCCATCCACCCGAGCACGTGGGCCGCCACACCCTCGACCGACACGCTCTCGTGCCCCTGGCGCTTCAACGGACCCGGAAACGTCGAGCGGTCGATCTCCACCGTCACACGATCGAATGGGTACTCGCGGTCGGCGCTCCGACGCACGACCAGACCGGGCAGCAGCGGAACCTGCTCGGCCAACGCGGCGTCACGGTCGATCGACGGATCGTCCAGCCACGCGAAGAGCGGCACGCTCTGCTCCGCGAGTCGCATCAGCAGAAACGCCGTCGCGTCGTCGAGGTCGGGCAGCACCACGTGCGGCCTCCGCTGCTCGGCGATCTCGGCCGCGGCCCGCTCGTCGATCTGCGCCAGCAGTTCCGGCGTGAACTGTCTCCCCCGCGCCGCCTGTTCTCGGATGGCCTGCCGCCGCCGAGCGTCCGCGACCGTGCCCGCCATCCGATCGACGCGGGCGAGGATGCGGGCACGCCTCGACTCGAGTTCCGCCGCGTCCGCCGCCGTGACCGACGCCAGTCGCGTCCACATGGCCGACACGTGAGCGTCGTACGCCTGCCGATAGCGCTCGACCAACCGTTCGCGTGCGTCCGCGTCCAGCACGGGCCAGGCGTCCCGGTGAGCACGCCGGGCGAACGACCTCGCCCGCTCGTCCGCCCACGCCCCGGACAGCACGCGGTAATCGACGGCAGCCTCGTAACTCGGACGATCCTGCGCCAGCACCCGCCCATGCCGGTCGAGGATGCGTCCCCGCACCGTTGGCAACCACCGCTCGGCGTACAGCCGCCGCTCGGCGTCGGCGACGTGCGTGCCGTGCTCAACCACGGTCAGGCGGGTCAGCTGCGCGCCCATCGCCGCGCAGGCGACCAAGACCAGCCCCAACAGGAGCGTGAGCCTTCGCCGGAACATGGAGCGGATCGGTCGGGTCGCCTTCATCCGTGGTCCGGGATTCGCTCGCGTCGTCACACCTACCGGGGCCTCCGTTGCCCACGGGAGGCGAGATCGTCAGTCGTGTCGCTTGTCGCGCGTCACCTGGGCGTAGGCGTTGTGCGAGTGGATCGACTCGAAGTTCTCCGAGTTGATCGAGTACCACACCACCCGGTCGTCGGCCTCCAGCAAGAGCGCGAGGTCGCGGACGATGTCCTCGACGAACTTCGGGTTGTCGTAGGCGTGCTCAGTCACCCACTTCTCGTCCGGCCGCTTCAGCACCGCGAACACCGGCGCGGAGGCGGCCTGCTCCAGCAACTCCGCCAGGTCCTCGATCCACATCATCGCGTTCGTGCGCACCGACGCCTCGATGCGGCACCGCTGGTTGTGCGCGCCGTACTCGCTGATCTCCTTCGAGCAGGGGCACAGGCTCGCAGCCGGGGCCGAGACGGTCATCACGAAGTCCGTCTCGCCGTTGGCCGTGCATGCGAACCGCACCCGGTAGTCCATCAGGCCGGGCGCGCCCGTCACCGGGGCACGCTTGGCGATGAAGTAGGTGAACTCGGCCTCGAAGTGGGCCTCGTGAGCTTCCAGCCGCTCCCGGATCGCCCGTGCGATCACGGGAATACGCTCCGGGCAGACCGGCTCGCACGTCTGCTCGTTGAGCACCTCCAGAAACCGACTCATGTGCGTGCCCTTCTGGTGGTGCGGCAAGGCCACGTACATGTTGATCGCGGCGACCGTTGTCTGCTCCCCGCCCTCCCGCGTGTGCAATCGAAGCGGGTAGGTCACGTCCTTCACGCCGACGCGATCGATGGCGACCCGGCGGTCGTCGGCGAGCGATTGCACGTCCGGCATGGTTCGCCGGGTCGCGTTGGCGGTGTCGCGGCGGGTCATCGGTGCTCCGGGGAGGCGCCCGGATCGGCCCTCCACCGGAGTTTAGGCCGATGCACGGGCTTGGCGTCTGCGTTCGAACAGCGAGGCAAACCACGAGACGCCGATCGGAATCCCGAGGAACCCGCCGGCGGCCCAGTCCAGTCCGACGGGCGCGGCCGGGCCGAAGTAACGCCCCGCGTACAAATCCGCCACCAACTGCTCCCCGTGCACGAAACGGGCCGCGATCGGCGCGACCAGCGCGAGCAAGGCCATCGCGACGAAGAACGTCAGGCTGTTCGCCGCATCGTCGAGGTACGACGACGTCAGCCGACCGAACCCTGCCCCGACGATGCCCGCGAAGATCGCAGCGAAGACCGCCTGCCCCTTGAGCGGCTCCTGCGCCACCAGCCATGCGACCGCCCCGCCGACCACCACAGCCACTCCCATGCCGGCGACCGCACCCGGCGCCATGACCGCACGGAGGAGTTCGTTCTTCGGGTGGGGCCGTCGTGGTGCAGAGTCCGGCGCCTCGTGCGGGTCGTGGGACCGCTCGTACCGTTGAACCGCGACCAGCCACACCGCGGCCGCCAGTACCGCGCTCAGCACGCCGACCATCAGCCCTTCGACGGCGAACGCCGTCAGCACCCCGGGCGACGCCTCGCGCCGGATGACCATGTCCACCGGCCCCGACGCCCACGCGGCGTGTGCCAGCGTCAACCCAGCGGTCCACATCCCCGACCGCCACCCGTGAAAGTGCGTCGCCAGTAGAGCCGCCGTGCCGGCGATAGCGAACACACCGAGCATCACCACGATGCCGAGCACGGGCGAGGCACCGACCAGGAGTGTCGCGTCGCGGCTGCCGTCCGAGGCTCGCAGCAAATTGACCAGAAACGCCGCAACCGGGCCGAGGACGAAGAGCGCGGTGAGGGGGGGCAGGTAGCGCGAGGCGGCTTTGAGCATGGCCGGATGATGGCCAGCCCGCACGCCCGGGGCAACCGCCATGGGGGAATCGGTGGTCATCGCACCAGGGCCAGCAGCCGGGCGATCCGCTTGCTGATCGCCGGGTGTGAGCAGAAGAGCGTTTCAACTTCGCCGTGGGCCTTGCGGACCTTGCGGAGCGGGTTGACGATGTACATGTGGGCAGTGCCCCGGTTGGCGGTGTCCACCAGCGGCTCCTCGTCGTCTCCCAGCCGCCGCAGGGCGTTGGCGAGGGCTTCGGGATTCCGCGTCAGTTCGACCGCACCCGCATCGGCGAGGTACTCACGCTGCCGGCTGTATGCCATCTGGATGATCCGGGCGAAGAGCGGCGCGATCACCGCGAGCACGAGCGCGACGACGAGGAGCACGAGCACGGCCGCCCCTCCCCCCTTGCCGCCCGACGAACGCCGCCCCCCGTGCAGCCCGCCGCGGAGCGCCACACGGAGGAACGCATCGCAGGCGAAGACGATCAGCCCCACCATCGTCGCCATCAGCATGGCGAAGCGGATGTCGAGGTGCCGGATGTGCGCGATCTCGTGCGCGATGACGGCCTGGAGTTCGTCGCGGGGCAGCTTCTCGCGCAGCCCGCGCGTGATCGCCACGACGCCGTGCTCTGGGTCGCGCCCGGTGGCGAAGGCGTTGAGGGCAGAGTCGTTGATGATGTAGACGCGCGGCATCGGGATGCCGGCCGCGATCCGCATCTCATCGACGACGTTGTACAGTTCCGGGTCGTCCTGCGGGCCGACCGGGAACGCCCCGGACATCCGCAGGATCGCCTTCGCCCCGCCGAACCACGACCACATCGCCCCGAGTCCTCCAAACACCAGTGCAGCCACCGCCCCAGCGGCGACCGACGGGAGCAGGCTCGCGCTGTCGCCCGTCGCGTAGAGCGAGATCGCGGCCGCGATCGCCGCCCCGATCGCCGCCCCGAGGAGCAGCATCAGCGTGATGAGCATCGTGCTGTCGCGCCGGTTCTTCCGGATCAGGTCGATGTAGGTGATCGTGCCGGGGTACGCCTTCATCCCCTCGCGCACGGCGCGATCCGTCGCCGTCGCGCCCGCGGCGGCGCGGTCGAGGGCCGAACGCCGCACCGGAGGCGGCGTCGGCGATCCGGGAGTCTTGCCGGCCTGGCTCATCGCGGGTCAGCTCGTGAACGAGACCTTCGGCGCCTCGCGCTCCGCGCTCGCCTCGACGCGGAAGTACTCCCGCGGCTGGAACGAGAACGCCCCCGCCACGATGTTCGTCGGGAAGGACTGCCGCGAGGTCTCGTAGCGGCCCACGCAGTCGTTGTAGTGCTGGCGGGCAAAGCCGACCTTGTTCTCCGTGGACGCCAGTTCCTCCTGCAGCTGCCGGAAGTTCGCGTCCGCCTTGAGCTGCGGGTAGGCCTCGCTCAGCGCGAACAGCCGGCCCAGCGCCTGCGTGATGGCGTTCTCGGCCATCGCCTTCTCAGCTGCGTGCGCGCCGTCCGAGGCGATCGAGACGGCCTGCTGACGCGCCTGGATGACGGCCTCCAGCGTGCCCTTCTCGTGGGCCGCGTACCCCTTCACCGTCTCGACCAGGTTCGGAATCAGGTCATAGCGCCGCTTCAGCTGCACGTCGATCTGCGACCACCCGTTGTCGCAGTCCACCCGCTGACGCACCAGCGTGTTGTACATCGCCACGAACCACAGCAGCACGACCACGAACAGCCCGGCGGCTACGAGCAGGACGATCCACCCCATGTCGTACCTCCCGTCGAGGGTCGGGCGCGGTCTCAGTCGCCCCGCCCGCAAGGATGTTAGGAACCCCGCCCCCGGATTGCGGCCTTCTGGTAGGATTTGCCCGCCCCCGCGGCCCACGCCGGGCCTTGACGCGAGGGAAGGACGGCCTGCGATGTCGGACACCACGCCGCGCGGCGAGGCCCTCGAACGCCGGATCGCGCTGTCGGACCTCCTCGACGACCTCCTCTGGCCCAAACTCCTCCGCGCCGGCGCGCTCGCCCTGCGACCGAGCCGACTCGGACTCGCTTTCTTCACGCTCGTCGCCGCGTGGTTCGTCGGCAGTCTCTCGAACCTCTGGTCGTCGAGTGAGCAATCGTTCGTCGAGGCGGCCGTCGCCCTCAAACTCCGTGGCTTCGGCCTCATCTTCAGCGGTCTCAGCGCCCTCAACGGCGAGGCCGTCCTCAGTGGATTCAGCGTCCTCCTCTACGATCTCCCCCGCACGCTCTGGGACCAGCACGCCCTCGCGCTCGTCCTGCTCACGATCCCCTACGTTGTGATCATGGCCATCGGCGGCGGGGCGATCAGCCGCTCCGTTGCCTGCGAGTTCTCGCAGGGTGTCGTCATGTCGTGGCCTGAAGCGCTCGCCTTCGCCGTCAAGCGGTGGGCGTCGCTCGCAGGCTCACTCCTCGCGCCTTGGATGGGCGTGGCCCTGCTCGCGCTCGTCATGGCCGTCGGCGGCTTCTTCGTGCTGCAGGGCGTGCCCGTGCTGAACCTCCTCGGCGGTCTGCTCTACGGGCTGTTCCTCGTCCTCGGCACGCTCGCGGTTCTGCTCTTCGCCGGGTACCTGCTCGGCTCATCGATGCTCGTTCCCGCCGTCGCCTGCGAGGGCACCGACGCCATCGACGCCGTGCAGCGCTCCCTCGCCTACGTCGCCGCGCGACCGCTGCGGCTGATCCTGTACCTCGCCCTGCTCGGCGTCGTCGGCGGCGTCCTCGTCGGCGTCCTCGGCGTGCTCGCCCAAGGCGTCGTCTCGTTCACCTCCACCGCCTCCACCGCCTTCAGCGGCCCGATCGGCACGGCCATCGTCACCGGCGGCGCGACCGAAGATGGCCTCACCAGCACCAACGCCTGGGCACGCGGCATGGTCGCCACCTGGTCCGCCCTGCCCCTCCTGCTCGTCTGGGCCTTCGCACTCAGTTACTTCTGGTCAGCAGGCACGCTCCTCTACCTCCTCATGCGCCAGCACTGCGACGGCCAGGACCATGCCGAGCTCTGGATGCCCGGCATGGTCGAGGGCACCATGGCCAGAGCCATGGCGGAACGCAGCGTCGGCAATGATCAGGGCTGAAGAGGTCAGAGCGCCCTGCGTGTACACCATCGAACTCTCCATCCCGACTCCCGCCCGCGGCCTGCACGAGATTACCGACCTCGTCGCGCGCGTCGTGACCGACGCCGGCGTGGACGACGGCCTCTGCACCGTCTTCATCCGCCACACCTCCGCCTCGCTCATCATCCAGGAGAACGCCGACCCCTCCGCGCGACGCGATCTCGAAGCCTGGCTCGACCGCCTTGTCCCGGAGGGCGACCCGCTCTACACCCATACCGCTGAAGGCCCCGACGACATGCCCAGCCACGTCAAGGCCGTCCTCACGCAGACCTCGCTCTGCATCCCGATCCTGCGCGGCCGGCTCGCCCTCGGCACGTGGCAGGGCATCTATCTCTGGGAACACCGCAGTGCATCGCACACGCGGCGCGTCGTGGTGTCCGTCCTTGGCCATTCCTGACGAACCCGGGGCCGCTCTGAGCGGTAGGCTTCTGCAAGTCCGCCGCCCGGCCCCGTCGGGCTGATCGCGTGCCGGGCGTTCTTCCGGAGGATCACCATCATGCGTATCCGCTCGCTCGCCGCTGTTCCTGTTGCTCTGCTGCTCGCCGCCGGCGCGCTGGGCCTTGCCGCCCATGGGCGTTCCACGCCCGCGCCCACCGCAGAGTCCGCGACCGCTCCAGCCGCCGCCTACACCGTGGACCCCGTCCACTCGTCGGTCGTCTTCCGCATCAAGCACGCGGGCATCACCAACTTCTACGGCCGGTTCAACGGCCTGACCGGCGAGTTCACCTTCGACCCCGAGAACCCCTCAGCCGGACAGTTCTCGTTCTCGGTCAAGACCCAGAACGTGGACACCGGCAACAGCCAGCGCGATGACCACCTCCGCAACGCCGACTTCTTCAACGCCGTCCAGTTCCCGACTATCGACTTCAAGTCCACGTCCATCACGCACGTCGAGGGGAACCACTACGTCCTGAAGGGCGATCTCTCGCTGCACGGCAAGACAAAGCCCGTCGAGGCGAAGTTCGAGTGGCACGGCACCGGCACCTTCCGCAACCGCCCCATCGCCGCCTTTGAAGCCGTTCTCGAAATCAAGCGATCCGACTTCGACATGACCCACTTCATGGCGCCGGACGGCTCCGACTCCGGCGGACTTGGCAACAACGTCACCATCAAGGTCGCCGTCGAGGCCCCACAGAAGTAACCCTTGCCACGACCGTCGTCCTCTCTCTCTCTCGCAACACTCTACCCGCTCCTCACCCACGGTCGTGCCTACCCCCGCCGACTCCGCGGCGTCCGGTTGACCCCGACCGCCGCGATTCGCCATGTCCACCCGCGACCTTCTCTTCACCACCGTCTACCCCGGGCTCATCACAGGCGTCGGCCTGCTTGCTGCATGGCTGCTCTGGCAACTCCTCTTCCGCCCGTCCGCTTCGATCGAGACCCGGCCAAGGGGGCCGCTCTGGGTCGCGCCGGTTGTCTTCACGCTCGCCTTCCTCCTCGCGTACAAGGGTTTCAATCCCAAGCCGCAACTCTGGCCCACCAACGGAGCGATGCGATTCCACACGACGGCAGCAGTCGGCGGCGCGATCGGCCTCCTCACATCGCTTGCAGTATTCCTCCCACCGAGTCTTCGGTGGGGCGGGCGTCTCGCCCGACACCCATTGACGCTCGTTCTCGGCGCATTCACCGCCCTCGCCTTGCTTGCGCCCCTCACGCCTCATGCGCTGAGCGCGACAAGGGCCGCCGCGATCGCCGGAGCATGCGCCGCCTGGCTCGCGCTCGCCGCAACGACCCTCGACGCGGTGGCGCATCGACAGCATGGCTGGCGGATGCCGCTCGTGCTTCTCCCCATCGCCGCGGCCTCGATCCCCGTCTTCCTCTACGCGCCGTACGCCACCGGCGCGCAGTTCTCCGCCTGCCTCATCGCGCTCCTCGGCGCCGCACTCGTCGTTGGGCTGATCTGCCGCCGCTTCTCGCTCGAACGGGGTGGCGTGGTGTTTCTGCTGGCGGGGCTCCTCTCACTCGGCCTCATCGCGCAGTTCTACAACACGAACCCTCGCACGCCCCCGCTCCTGGTCCTCGCTCTCGCGCCGTTCGCGTCCGGCGTTTCGCTCCTCTCGCCATTTGCACGCCGCAAGGGACTCGCGCCGTTCCTCGCCGCATTCGGGCCTGTCGCGCTCATCGCGGGTGCGGCCGCGCTCTGGGCGTACCTCGGCAAGCCGGACCTCGACCCCTACCCCTACTGACCGCCATGCACGAACCACTGCACGCTCGCCCGTACGACACGCTCGCCATCGGGCCTCGCCTGATCCTCCGCCACCCCAACCGCCGCGACCGCGAGGCGTATGTCGCCCTTCGCCGCATCAGCAGGGCGTTCCTGGAACCATGGGAGCCGCTCCCCCCTTCAGGCGGCGACGCCTTCGGCGACGATCAGTTCACACGCCTCCTCGACACCTGCGATACCGACCTCAGCCAGCGGATGCTCGCCTGTCTGCGCGACGGAGGCACCATCGTCGGCCAGGTCTCGCTCGGCGGCATCCTCCGCGGGCCGCTCCAGTCCTGCTTCGTCGGCTACTGGATCGGCGAGCCGTTCATCCGTCACGGCTACGGCACGGAGGCGGTCGGACTCGCCGTGCGCTTCGCCTTCGGCGCCCTGGGCCTGCATCGCGTCGAGGCCAACATCCAGCCGCACAACGAGGCCTCCAAGGCTCTCGCCCGCCGCGTCGGCTTCCGGTACGAGGGCTACTCACCCCGCTACCTCCAGATTGCAGGACAGTGGGCCGACCACGAACGATGGGCCATCACCATCGAAGACTGGGCACCAAACACGGCGCCGACTCGATGAAACCCCGGCAACCCTCTACCGTCCCCCCCCCTACCTCGTCGCTCCGGCCTACACTCACTCCGTCACGACCGGTAGTACTCCGGCTCATTCCCCGGCTTCCACTTGATGTTGCACCCGATACTCGGTCGCTGTTCCACGGTCGGCATCTGGCCCTTCAGCACAGCGTCCAGCGCGGCCCGAAGGTCGCGCCCGGTGACGGGGATGCCGTTGCTCGGTCGGCTGTCGTCCAGTTGGCCCCGGTAGACGAGCCGGTGCTGCTTGTCGAAAAGGAAGAAATCCGGCGTGCAGGCGGCACGGTAGCGTTTGGCGACGTCCTGCGCTGCATCGAAGAGGTAGGGAAAGGTGTAGCCCGCGGCGCGGGCCTCGTCGCGCATCTTCGCCGGGCTGTCGTCGGGGTACTTCTCGACGTCGTTGGAGCAGACCGCGACAATGCCGACGCCCCGCTCGCCGTACTCTCGCCCGATCCTCGCCAGTTCGCTCCGGACGTGCTTCACGAACGGGCAGTGGTTGCAGATGAACATGACCAGCAGCGGTCGGCCCGAGAAGTCAGCGAGAGAGACGGTCCTTCCGGATACGGCGTCCGCGAGTGTGAAGGCCGGGGCCGGAGTGCCGAGGGTGAGCATCGTCGATGGGGTCTGGGCCATGGCGTTCTCCGCGTGAGATTGGGAGATCGGGCGTGCGTGCAAGCCGTCGGCATGGTATGACTGTGGCTGCTGCGGGTTGGCCCCTCGGATCGCGACCCGAGGGTTTGCCCGCGTTCGGCGTACTCATGGGGGATTGATGGAACATCCCCTTGGTGACGCCGAAGCGAAGTTCGGCAGCATCGGCGCGAGGGGCGCGGTCGGTGTCGGCCCGTGGGTCTCGTGCTTGTGTCAGGAGTCAACGTGATGTCGATTCATACCCGCCGTTGGTCTCTCGTCGGAACCGCCTGCATGGCCGCGGCCTTGCTCGCCATGGTCGGTTGCTCATCCTCAGCGATTCGGAGCACCGCGCTGAGCCTCGGCGAGCAGCCCCCGCCCACGCCGCGTGCGGCCCAGCCCGAGGGCTACAACCAGCCCGGGTTCGGCTTCCCGCACCTGATCGCCGGGAAAGACCCGGTCGATCTCACCGAGCCGGGTTCGTGGGGCGTCGGGACCGCGCCGGTCGAGATCATCGATACGCGGAAGTTCCCGCAGCAGATCAGCATCCCGGAGTTTGACGGACCGCCGCGCCGCGTGACGCACCTGCTCCCTCCGCACTCGCGCGACAAGACACCGATCATCGGCGGGCCGAACGACCTTCCTCTGGGCGGCGTGCTCGACGAGGTGAGAACGCAGCCGGACCAGTTGTGGCCCGCGATCACGCAGACGCCCTGGACGCCCCCGGACCCGACGCTCGCGGTCGGCCCGACGCACATCGTCGAGACGGTGAACATGGCCGTCGCGTTCTATGACAAGCAGGGCAACCTGGAGTTCTACGCGAACCTGGACTCGACAGGAAGCCCCGGCTTCTTCGAGTCGGTCGGCGCGGGCAACTTCACCTTCGACCCCAAGTGCTTCTACGACCACTACTCGCAGCGATTCGTGATCGTCGCCCTCGAGGTCTACGGCTCAACGGAATCATGGATCGACATCGCCGTCTCCGATGATTCGAACCCGCACGGCATCTGGTACAAGTACCGCACCGACTCGCGCGTCAACGTCGGCGGCACCCTCTACTGGGTCGATTACCCGGGCTTCGGGTACGACCAGACCGGCTACTACGTTACCGGCAATCTCTTCCGCCTGTCGGGAGGCGGCGGTGGCTTCGCAGGCGTGCTCTTCCGCAGTTTCAACAAGACCCCCCTGCTGAACGGCCAGCCCGCCCAGTACACCGACATCCGCGACGGAAACGGCGCCTCCGTCCAGGTCGCGCAGCACTTCGGGAACAACACCCGTCCCTTCTTTGTCTCGGTCAACAACACCAGTTCCATCAAGGTGCAGGCGATCACCAATCCGCACACCTCCCCGGTGCTCTCGACTACGAACGTGACCGTTCCCTCGTTCTCGTACCCCACCGGCGGCGCGCCCAACCTCGGCGGCAGTTCCATCGACGTCCTGGACGGCCGCATCATCAACGTGATGTGGCGAAACGGACGCCTCTACGCCGGGCACGGCATCCGCGCCAACAGCAAGAACATGGCGCGGTGGTACCAGTTCAACACCAACAACTGGCCTCAGTCCGGCAGCGTCACCTACGTGCAGGGCGGGAACGTGGACGGCGGCTCAGGCGTCCACACCTGGTTCCCCACCCTCTACGAGAACAAGGACGGGCACGTCGGGATGGTGATGGCCGCGTCGTCCTCGAACACGCACGCCGCCGTTCGCATCACCAGCCGCGCCCCGAACGATCCCCCCGGCACGATGGGCGCGACGCAGCAGGTCGCCATCGGCAACACGGGCACCTCGGGACGCTGGGGCGATTACTTCGACATCACCGTTGACCCGACGAACGACCGCACCTTCTGGATCGTCGGCCAGTACCCGATCGCCTCGGGCTGGCAGACTTGGATCTCCAGTTTCAACGTCTCCTTCTGCGACGCGGACTGGAACCAGGACGGCGTCGTGAACTCGCAGGACGTGCTCGCCTTCCTCAACGATTGGACCGCCAACGATCGAAAGGCTGACCTCAACGGCGATACGATCTTCAACTCCCTGGACGTGCTTGCGTTCCTGAACCTCTACAACACCCCCTGCAACTGACACTCTTCGACGGATCACAACCCTGCCTCGGCCGGCCCTCGGACTTCCGAGGGCCGGTCGTCTTGAAAGGATTCGTCGCGTCGTGGGATCATCGTTCGGGCAGCACGCCGGGGCTGCCAGTGAGACTTCGCCTCACGTGGGTTCGAATCCCGCACGGACGCGGACGGCGGCTAGGAAAGCGGAGAGAGTGGGATGGGCTTCGCCGCGCCCGTTGGCGTCGAACCCACGTGGTGAGGCTGCGCCTCACGTGGGTTCGAATCCCACAGGGACGCGAGTGGTCGATCTGGAAGCGGAGAGAGTGGGATTCGAACCCACGGTGACGACAAGCGCCACACCGGTTTTCGAGACCGGCCCTTTCAGCCGCTCAGGCATCTCTCCGGCTGGGTCGGAAGTCTAACCGCGAGCCGGCCGTGCGGCGACCGCACGCACCACCGCGGCCAGGATCTCCTCCGGCTCGGACATGCGCCCGACGCCGACCGTGCGGCAGGCCTGCCAGCCCTCGCCCGGGCCGACCAGCGTGTAGCCGTCCTCGACGAGTTGACGGGCGTTGCGGCGGGTCGACGGCTGCGACCACATCACGGCGTTCATCGCGGGAGCAAGCAGCACCGGCGTCCGAGCACGGTCGATCGCGCTGAGAATGAGCGTCACAACGTCGTCGGTCAGGCCCGCGACAAGCCTCGCCATGCAGTCCATCGTGCATGGCGCCACGACGGCGGCGTCCGCGGCCGACGCGAGCGAAACGTGCTGAGGATCGTGCGATTCGACGTGCTCCCACGCGCTGGTGTAGACCGGCCTCGCGGAGAGCGCCTGAAACGTCAGCGGCGAAACGAACCGCGTCGCTGACTCGGTCATCGCAACCGTGATCTCAGCCCCGGACTGGGCCAAGCGACTCACGAGCATGGCCGACTTATACGCGGCGATGCCGCCGGTCACGCCGACGATGATCCGCCTGCCGCGCAGCGTGGCATCGCTCACGTGTCGCCTCGCCGAAGGCCTGGTGTCAGAGGAGCGCCTCGCCTTGGGTGCCTGATGCTCCACCGGGCGTGAGCGCGGGATACTCGTAGGTGATCTTCTCGCGGAGAATCTCGTCGATCACGACTTCAAGGTCGGAACGGCCGTCGCGCTCCACGAGGGGGCGAGCACCTTCCATGAGTTGCACCATCCGCCGCTGGATCAGGGCGCAGAGGGCAAACCGACCGCCGACCCGCTTGACCAGTTCCTCGCTCTTGAGCGCATCAATCATCCGTGCCCCTCGTCGGCATCTCCACCTCCAGCGGCCCCGAGCCTGCCCGTGGTGGGAGCGTATACTAGCCCTGCCGGATGACCGGTCGTGGCGCGACCGCCCGGCATCGACCCAACCCGACCCGTGCTGTGCAGGCTTGGATCGCTCGTGCCTCGACCGTGGCACACGATCGGCCCGACCGGAGCATCCGTTCCTGATGAGTCCAACCACGTGGAGTCTCGGCGACCGTCTCATCCACGCGGCCAAGCCGGAATGGGGAGTCGGTCTCGTCATGGGCGCCACGCCGCAGACCCAGGACGGCAGGCCCTGCCAGCGGCTCGTCATTCGCTTCGAGCACGGCGGCGTGAAGACTCTGACAACGGCGATGGCCGATCTGCGGCCTGTGGGCTCGGGCGGACTCTCTGTGAACGGCGACGGGCACGAGGCGCCGCCCCTCGACCCGACCAAACTCCGGGAACACTTGATCAACCTTCCTCAGGCCGCGACCGATCCATTCCGAAGCCTTGGAGCCAGGCTGAAGTCCACGCTCTCGCTCTACAGGCACAAAGCAAGCGGGGCTTCGCTCCTGGAATGGGCGTCGCTCCAGACCGGCATGGCCGACCCGTTGACGGTCTTCAGCCGCCATGAGTTGGAGCAACTCTTTTCGAGGTTTGCCGTCTCCCTCGACGCCCACGCCCGCAAACTCCTCAGGGAAGGTCTGAAGCGGGAGCCGCAGACTGTCTCCCAGGTGATTGCCGAAGCACCCCCCGAGGCGCGCGCGGCGGTGAGACGCCTCGACGTAACTCGTTGACGCAGGGCAACATCCGGCGCGATCCCCACCCCTGCACAACCCTGACCATCGGAACGGACCGAGGCAGGTCGACGCCACATCGCGGTTCACGGTGTTTTTTCGGACTCTCGCCCCGCATGGCACGACCGCTTTCGGGATGGCCCGGGCGTTGATCTTCGTCCCTCCGCCTCGCGGGAGTGCGGGGCCGGCGTCAGCCGCCAATCGAAAAAGGGACCGAACCATGGATGAGCGAGAGTTCGAGAAACGACTCGGTGACCTGATCGGCCAGATCAACAACCTGCCGCCCGGAGAGCGAGAGAGACTGGAGCAGTTGGCCGCGGAGACTCGCGAACGCCACGAGCGCATGCGCCGCACGCTCGGCGATCTGCAGGAGTCGCTGGACTACCTGCGCCTGAGCGTCAAATACCTGGTCTTCGACCTGGAGGCAACCCGACGAGAGAACCGGTACCTCCGCCAGTTGCTCGACGAGCACGCCGGGCCGGATGCGGATCGTCGGGCATCGGGGCAATAACGGCGTTTGTTCGACGGAACACGGGCGGCTATGCTTGGCCCGACCGCTCCACCCCGGGCGGCTTGGGACAGGTGGCCGAGCGGCTGAAGGCGACGGTTTGCTAAACCGTTATACGGGGTACACCCTGTATCGCGGGTTCGAATCCCGCCCTGTCCGCATTCCCCGACTCCCCGACGAGCGCACAAGCCGGGCTTCGAACCAGAGCTGTGCGCGACCAAGTCACCGCCGGCTCTTCGTGCATGCCGCGCTTACCTCGACCTTGTGGAATTCGAGTACGAGTGACGGATCGACTGCCCCTTCCGGCCCAGCCGATTCAGCCTCTCTGCACTTGGGCTGACGAACAACACGGTCTGACCGCCTTGTGTCATGGGCATCACTGGGGCGGATATTCCCGTCCGTGACCCAGGACTGGTTGTTTCCAGCAAGCTGCTGCCGATCGTAATACGAACATCGATCCTCGTCGGCCAGACCCGACCATTCTTGACTAAATGACCTTCTGGTCTTATAGTCATTTGCACACGCCGATCGGGAGCCAAGACCATGGTGAGTCCGAGCGTCGGCTACGCGGCCTCTGCGATGGGACACCTCGCGGTCCATGGGGACGGGCCGATCCGCGTGGACGCCCTCGCCAAGGCCGTCGGCGCGCCGCCGGCGTACCTCGCCAAACTCGTGCACATCCTGTCGAAGAAGGGCCTGCTCGACACGGCCAAGGGCAAGGGGGGGGGCGTCCGGCTGAGCGCGGATTCGCGCACGCTCACGCTCTTCGACCTGTGCGTCGCACTGGACGACGACATCCTGCACCCGAAGTGCGCGCTCGGCATCGCGGAGTGCTCCGACGAGCGCGCCTGCCCCGCGCACGCCCTGCAGGTCGCCATCCGGGCCGAGCAACTGGCCTTCCTCAAGCGGACCACGATCCTGAGTGTCGGTGAGTTCAACGCCAGGAGGGCCGGCGGGGCGGCAACGCCCAACGACGCGACCGAACCCTCCGCCCACGGAGCCTGACCATGAACCAGGCGAATACAGACGGCGCCGGCGTCCGCGGTTCCAACGGTTGCATGACCAGGCGCGAGGCGGTTCGGGCGGGCGCATTGGTCGGCGCGGGCCTCGCTGTTGCCGGGGGGACCGCCGTGCTGGCCCGACGCGCCAAGGCGCCGCCGGACCCGTCGGGCCCCGGCACGATCCGCAGCCTGCCTGTCCTGAACAACCTCCCCGCCCGCGCCGACGAGGACGTGCTGCTCCGCATGCAGCGTGAACTCGTCAAGGCGATGGCCAAGCCGGTGGAGCAGCGGCGGTGGATCATGGTGATCGACACCCGCAAGTGCGTCGGCTGCCACGCCTGCACCATCGCGTGCATCGCCGAGAATCACCTGCCCCCCGGCGTGGTCTACCGACCCGTGGTCACCGAGGAGTTCGGAGAGTTCCCGAACGTGCAACTTCGGTTCACCCCACGCCCGTGCATGCAGTGCGACAGTCCGCCGTGCGTGCCCGTCTGCCCCGTCAACGCGACCTGGAAGCGTGCGGACGGCATCGTCGCGATCGACTACGACAAGTGCATCGGATGCCGCTACTGCATCGCGGCGTGCCCCTACGGCGCGCGCACGAGCGACTTCGGCGAGAACTACACCGACGGCGTGGCCCAGGGCTGCCCGGAGGGCGATGAGTCGCCCATGTTCGGCGCACAGGCCCCGTGGGCGGACCAGCCGAGCCACGAATACGGCAAGGCCTGGCGCCGCGAGGGGCACCAGTCGCCCACGGGGAACGCCCGCAAGTGCCACTTCTGCCTGCACCGCCTCGAGGCAGGCCAGTTGCCCCAATGCGCGACGTCATGCATCGGCCGGGCGACATACTTCGGCGACGCCAACGACCCGGACAGCCTGGTGACGGAACTCGTGACGAAGCACAACGTGCAGACGCTCCTGCCGCACAAGGGCACAAAGCCGCGCGTCTTCTACATCGTGTGACGATCGGAGAACAGCCATGACGACGCTCTCGACAAGCCGGGCGACACACACCGCGATGTCCGCGCCGGCCGCGCACGGCAAGCGAATCTGGACCGCCGCACTCTGGCTGCTCTGGATCGTGTTCCTGGGGCTTGGCACGATCGGCATGTACCAGCGCATCGCTCACGGGCACCTGCCCGCGGGCTACGGCTCCTACGTGCCCTGGGGGCTGTGGATCGCCATCTACTTCCACGGCGTCGGCATCGCGGGCGGGGCGTTCGCCGTAGCCGCCGGGGGGTTCATCCTCGGTCTGCCGGGTTTCCGGCATCCGGCCGCGCTGCGGGCGGCGATCGTGCTCGCGTTCGCTGCGGTCGTCCCGGCGTTCATGGCGGTGTGGCTGGACCTCGGCCACATGGAGCGCGCGTCGCGCATTCTGACCGCGCCGGCGTTCACGAGCATGATGGCCTTCAACGCGTGGATGTACAACGCATTCCTGGCCGTTGCCGCGGTCTGCTGGTTCATCAGTTACCGACGCGACTCCGGCTGGCTCAAACCCCTGCTCTGTCTCGGTGTGCTGCTTGCCCTGATGTTCCCGAGCCAGAGCGGCGCGTTCTTTGGCGTCGTGGACGCCAAGCCCTACTGGAACAGCCCGCTCCTGCCGGTCATGTTCCTCGCCTCCGCGATCACCGCCGGCGCGGCCATGCTCCTGCTCATCCGCGGCATCATCGGCGTGGACAGCCCCGCCGGCTACGGCGACGCCGACCCCGTCGTCTTCACCGCGGCGCTGGCCCGCTTGCGGTCGATCGTGCTCGCGGGGCTGGTCGCGTATTTCCTGCTCGAGTTCGCAGAATTCTCGATCGTCTTCTGGAACACGCAGTCGCATGCGCCCGCGCTGGAACTCGTCCTCTTCGGGCCATACTGGTGGGTGTTCTGGATCGTACACCTCAGCATCGGCGGCCTCCTGCCGTTCGCGCTGCTGCTCACCCGCCGCCCCGGCGCCTGGATCATCGCCGGGCTGCTCGTCGCTGTCGCGTTCATCAGCGCACGCCTGAACGTGCTTGTGCCCGGCCAGGCGATCGGCGAGATCAGGGGCCTTCAGGAAGCGTTCCAGCACCCCAGGCTGAACTACACCTACCACGCCACCGCGATGGAGTACTTGGTCGGCCTCTTCCTGATCGCGGTGGGCATGGCGGTCTACTTCGTCGGGCGTCGCATCAGCAAAGCGTTCGCGGTCAGGGCCGCGTGAGAAAGGCGAGCGTCATGGACATCCAGAACGCCTCCATCCAGTCCCGTCGGCAGTTCCTTGCGGGCGGCGCCCTCCTCGGCGCGGGCATCGTGCCAGCGGTCTCCCACGCGCAGGACAACCCGCACGCCGGCGCGGTCATCATGAACAGCAAGCGCCCGGACGCCGCCTACGAACTGCCCCTCGCCGACAACCACATCCTCTCCGCCTGCCTGCAGTGCAACACCGGCTGCGGCATCCGATGCAAACTCCAGGACGGCGTGATCACCAAGATCGATGGCAACCCCTACAGCCCGTGGACACTCCACCCGCACCTCCCCTACGCCACGGGCCTGGACGACGCAGCGCCGGTTGATGGCGCACTGTGCCCGAAGGGGCAGGCGGGTCTCCAGACCGCCTACGACCCCTACCGGCTGCGGAAAGTACTCAAGCGCGCGGGACAGCGCGGCGAGAACAAGTGGATCACCATCCCGTTCGAGCAGGCCATCCGCGAGATCTGCGAGAGCGTGAGGTCGAGGGGCTCCGGTCGCTGATGGCGCTCACGGATTCCGCCGTCGCCGCCGCGATGGACCAAGGCGTCAAGTCGATCTGGGCGGAGAAGGACCGCGAGAAGAAGGCCGCGCTCGTCGAGGAGTTCAAACGCAAGCACGCCGAGCATCTGCATCTTCTGATCGACCCCGACCACCCCGACTTCGGCCCGAAGAACAACCAGATCGTCCTGAACTGGGGGCGCGTCAAGGGCGGGCGCGGCGACTTCTACAAGCGATTCGCGACCGCGCTCGGCACCACCAACGCCCACGGCCACACGACCGTCTGCCAGGGATCGCTCTATTTCACCTGCAAGGCGATCAGCGAGCAGTACGTGGACGGGAAGTTCACGGGCGGCAAGAAGTTCTACTGGCAGGCCGACGCCGAGAACAGCCGGTTCATCCTCTTCGTCGGCGCGAACCTCTTCGAGGCGAACTACGGCCCGCCCAACCGCACCGTGCGCATGACCGCGAACCTGGTAAGCGGCGCCACGCGGATCGCGGTCGCCGACCCGCGCTTCAGCAAGCTCGCGAGCAAGGCGTGGAAGTGGCTGCCCCTCAAGCCAAGCTCCGACATCCCGCTCGCCATGGCGATGATCCGGTGGTTCTTCGAGAACGAAGCGTACAACGCTCGCTTCCTCGGCGCGGCAAACAAGGCGGCCGCGAACGCACGGGGTGAGACTTGCTGGACGAACTCAACGTGGCTGGTCGCACTGCGCGACGGCGTGCCGACGCGCTTCGTCCGCGCGAAGGACCTCGGCCTCGCGGAGGGGCACGAACTCGTGGCGATGGTGGCCGGTGTCCCCACCGCCGTCGATCCCAACAGTACAACCGCTCCGGTCGAGGGCGACCTGTTCGTAGACACGACGCTCCCCGACGGTACGGCGGTCAAGACCGGGCTGCAGATTCTCAGGGAGTCCTCGATGCAGCACGAGATCGCCGAGTGGTGCGCAATGGCGGACTGCCGTGTGGAAGACGTGACGGCCGTCGCTCGCGAACTGGCCCGCTGGGGCAGCGCGGCCGCGGTGGACATCCACCGCGGGCCGGCTCAGCACACCAACGGGTTCTACGCCGTGCTCGCCTGGATGTGCCTGAACATGCTGCTCGGGAACTTTGACCACTCGGGCGGGATGATCGCCGCTGCCGCATGGGACACGATGGGCAAGGGAGGGCTGTTCAACCTCAACACGCATCCGGGGGCGATCAAGCCCTTCGGCATCTCCAGCATCCGCCACGACGTTGACTACGAGAAGACCACGCTCTTCGCAGGCTATCCCGCGAAGCGCAACTGGTACCCGCTCGCCAGCGACATGTACCAAGAGGTCATCCCCTCGATCGGCGACGCCTATCCCTACCCGATCAAGGCGCTCATCCAGTACATGGCCGCGCCGACCTACGCCCTGCCCGCCGGCCACACGAACGCAGAGGTACTGCGCGACGTCAACCGCCTCCCGCTCTTCATCTGCAACGACATCATCGTCGGCACGACTTCCATGTACGCGGACTACATCTTCCCCGACCTCTCGTTCCTCGAACGCTGGGAGTTCCAAGGCTCGCACCCGAACATCCCCGCGAAGGTCCAGCCGGTGCGGCAGCCCGCGATCGCTCCGATCCCCGAGCAGTGCGAGGTCTACGGCCGGCGAATGCCCCTCTCGTTCGAAGCCATGATGCTCGGCATTGCCGAGCGCCTCGGACTGCCGGGCTTCGGCCCGAACGGCTTCGGCGACGGCCTCGACCTCGTGCATCCCGACGACTACTACCTGCGCGGGGTGGCCAACCTCGCGTTCGGCGAGAAGACCGACGGCTCGCAGGCCGTTCCCGACGCCGATGCACGCGAGATGGAGATCTTCCATCGCGCACGCCGGCACCTGCCCAGGAGCGTGTTCGATCCGGACCGCTGGAAGGGCATCGTGGGCGAGGCGATCTGGCCGAAGGTCGTCTACGTGCTCAACCGCGGCGGGCGCTTCCAGGATCACGAGGCCTGCTACAAGGGGAGAATGGTCGCGAACACCTACGCCGCGCAGCTCAATCTCTACCAGGAGAAGACCGCGGCCACGATCCACGCCGGGACCGGCCGACCGTACCCGGGATACGCGACCGACGTGCCGATCCGGGATTTCTCGGGGCGGGAGCCGGACGCCCTCCGACAGGGGCACGACCTCACGCTCATCACGCACCGCACCATCACCCAGACGAAGAGCCGCACGATCACCAACCCGTGGCTCACGCCGATCATGCCCGAGAACGGCATCCTCATCAACCCGCGTGACGCCTCACGCCTCGGCCTTCGGCAGGGCCAACTGGTGAAGGTGACGAGCGCAACGAACACCAGAGGCGAGTGGCCGTTGACCGCGGACCACAACCAACCGATGGTCGGCAAGGTGATGCTCACGCAGACGATGCGCCCCGGCGTCGTCAGTTTCGCCCTCGGCTTCGGCCATTGGGCGACAGGCGCGAGCGACGTCGAGATCGATGGGCACGTCATCCGCGCCGAGAAACGCCGGCAGGCCGGCGTCCACGCCAACGCCGCGATGTGGACCGACCCGCAGGTGCCGAACACCTGCATGTTCGATCCCATCGGCGGCAGCGTCTCGTTCTACGACACCCAGGTCACCCTCAAGCCGGTCGAGGCGTAGAACGGCTTGCCGTTCCGACCGTGGCGGCGGCTCGGGGACGAAAGCGGCCCGGCTGCAATCCAACCGCCGGTCCTGCCTGATGTCCCCCCTTCCGCTTCCCCAACCACCATCCTCCGCTTCCCGTATCCTCCTCGCTTCCCTCCTCGACCCCCCGTTCCGCCTTCCTATCCCTTTGGCCGTTTGGCCATCTGCCTGCGGACCCACTACAGTTGGCCCCGTGCTGAACCTCGCCGACATCGTCACCGCCCAGTTCGTCGTCAGCGTCGTCCTGATCGTGGTGGTCGTCCACGTGATCCTGATCACGGTGGCCTACCTGATCTACCTCGAACGGAAGATCTCCGCCTACATCCAGGACCGCATCGGCCCCAACCGCGTCGGGTTCGATTTCGGCCTGCCCGCTCTCAAGTTCCTCCGCGGGTGCCTCGGCCTCGGCCAACCCCTCGCCGACGGCCTCAAGTTCATGCTCAAGGAGGACTACACGCCCGAGCGCACCGACAAGGCCCTGTTCACGCTCGCCCCGATGGCCGTCATCATCCCCGCCCTCATGGGCTTCGTGCTCATCCCGTGGGGCGGCATGTGGGACGTGCCGACCTTCACCCTGCCGCTCGTCGGCGAGGTCGAGGGCGGGCGGGTGTATGTCGCGGGCGCGCCCGTCAACGTGGGCATCATCTACATCCTCGCCGTCGCGTCGCTGGGCGTGTACGGCGTGACGCTCGGCGGCTGGGCGAGCAACAACAAGTACTCGTTCCTCGGCGGCCTCCGGGCCACGGCCCAGATGATCTCCTACGAAATCCCGCTCGCCCTGTCGCTGCTGGCCGCGCTGCTGCTCACTGGGGCCGTCATGCCCGAGGCGATCATCCGCCACCAGGTCGAGCACGGATGGCTCATCCTCGCCCAGCCGGTCGCGGCGGTGCTGTTCTTCTGCTGCGCCCTGGCAGAGAGCAACCGCGCCCCCTTCGACAACGCGGAGGCGGAGCAGGAACTCGTCGGCGGCTACCACACCGAGTACTCGTCGATGCGGTTCGCGCTTTTCTTCCTCGCAGAGTACGCGCACATGATCACGGGCTGCGCGTTCTTCGCGCTGCTCTTTCTCGGCGGCTACCACCTCCCGCTCGGGTTCATCAGCGCGACGCACTGGCTGCACCCGGACAACGTCACGCTCGCGGGCGTGCTGGCCAAGTTCGCCGTCTATTTCGGCAAAGTGCTCGCGCTCGTCTGCTTCATGATCGTCATCCGCTGGACGCTGCCGCGGCTTCGCTACGACCAGGTGATGGTGCTCGGCTGGCAGGCGCTGATCCCGCTCTCGCTGGCGGTGGTGGTGGTCACGAGCGTGATGGTCCACCTCGGCTGGACGGGGATGCTGCCGATGCTGCTGGCGAACGCCGCGATCGTCGTGCTGTCCGTGGCGCTGCTGCCGCTGCTCCCTCGTCACGAACCCAACCGCAAGATTCCGCTGTACGGGTCGAGGTTCAACCCGATGCCCGGCGAGGCAGTGAGCGCCGCGCCGACGCACCCCATGGCCGTCGAGGACCGTCCCGTCGAGGGCACCGCGCCGGTCGCGTAGCAAACCGCGTCACTGCATTGGCGTGGTCTCGGTCGGGGGCAGCGTGACGTACATCGTCGGCAAGAGGTGCGTCCGCCCCCGGTAGCGCAGCAGCCGACCGCTGACCTCGAAGGTCCAGGCGTCGCCCAGCCGGACCGCCCGCTGCTCCATCGCCTGCGCCGTGCGGCATGGCGAGAGAGGCAGGAGCGTCCGCGCCTCACCCGTGGGCCCGTTGTCCAGCGCGACGGCCCACTCACCGCCCGCCGTCCGCACCAGTCGCCCGCGACGCCGCAACAGCAGGTCGCCCTCGCGGATGGTGCCATCGTCCTCCACGGCCTCGGCGGTCCCACGACCGAGCGCTCGCGGCGTGCCTCGCTGCTGCTCCAGGTCGCGGATGAGTTCCTGCACGCGCGGGTCGAGTTCCGGCTGGGGAGTGCCGTTCGCGCCGTTTCCGTTCGCCGCGCCGGTGGCTTTCGCATCCGATCCTCCCGCGGCGAAGGCCGTCACGAGCAGATGGTTGCGGCCGAGATGGACGAAGACCTCGCCCGTGAGCCGTACCGGCGAGCCCTGCGGCGCCGTGCCCAGCGTCGTCTCAAGTCGCTCTCGCATCCGCGAAGGCATGAGCAACAGGGCGTTCGGCCCGCCGGCCGTCGCCTCGTCGGGGATGAACACGATGTCGTCCGTCTCGCGCAGGGGGTAGAGACGACCAGGCGCGGCCCAGAGGAACGTGCCTTCTGCGATCAGGATTCCAGTCGGCCGGGGCGCCTCCGTCACGTTCAGCCCCGGCAGCAGCGAGGAGTCCATCGGCCGGCCCGGCACGACGGGCTGTACCGTCGCGGCGGGGCGCGGCAGAATCAGACGACCCGGGTCCGCCCGCCGTTCGAGTTCACGCTTCATCTCATCGACGCTCGGGTCGTTGAGCCGCGGGTCCTCCGTCAGGTTCGCCGGGGGCTGGGGCGGCCTTGGATGGGGCTGCTCATCCTGTCCCAGTGCCCGTGCGCTCCCGAGCGCGATGATGCCTGTCGCAAGTCCCGTCGTCATCCGTGCGCTTCGCGTCATGTGCAGTCTCATCGACCGGCCCGAGGTTGGGCATCCTACTTCGCCGAGGGCGCGCCCTCAATTGACCCAGGCCCGGCCAACTCGTACCGTCCCCGCACGGGCCTCCACGCCCCGTCGGCCGCGTACCCAAGTGGACCAAGGGGACGGATTGCAAATCCGTTATTCGTGGGTTCGAATCCCACCGCGGCCTTTGCACCCCTGCCGCCGCGATCCGTCGGCGATGCCACCCCGCTACCATCCCCCCCCATGACGACCCTCCAGGCCGCGACCGGCCCCCGGCGCGCCGGCCACAGGCTCGCCGGGATGGCGTGGCCACTCCTCCGAACGACCTTGGCCGCTCTGGCCGCCGTCGGCGTCGCGCTCGAACACGGCTTTTACGAGCCGCCGCTGACCACCGCCATCGTCCGCGTCGGGCAGTCCGCCTGCCTGCTCGCGTACTTCGTCTTGGCGTACCGCCTCGCACGCTCGTCCTCGCGGCTGACCGAGCAGTTCCGCTTCGGCCCGGCCGAGTGGGGGGTCGCCCTCGCGGCTGCGCTCGGTGCGCTCTTCGGCGCGATCGACGCCCACGGCCCCGCATGGCGCGTCGTCGAGGCCGTGGCCATTCTTCGCTTCGCAGCAGAACTCTGGGGGTTGAACGTCGCCCTCGCCCGCGTGCTGGAAAGGCCGGGGGTGCTCTTCCCGATGTCGTTCATCGTGCTGATCGTCCTCGGCACGTTCATTCTCAAGACGCCTGTCGCGACGCCCGCCGACAACCCGATCTCGTGGCTCGACGCCGGCTTCACCATGACGAGTGCGGTGTGCGTGACTGGGCTTGTCGTGCGCAGCACCGCCGAGGGCTTTACGCCCTTCGGCCAGGCCGTCATCGCCATCTTCATCCAGCTCGGCGGGCTGGGCATCATCCTCTTCGGCTCCACGCTCGCCATGCTGATCGGGCGAAGCCTCTCGCTCCGCGAGAACCTCAGCCTGAGCCAGATGCTCAACGACATGCCTATGAACCGCCTCCTGAACTTCGGGCGGTTCGTCCTTCTCACGACGCTCGGCATCGAACTGGTCGGCGCGGTTTTCATGTACCCGCTCTGGGAGGCAGCGCCGGGCGAAACGCTGACACCCCTGCGCCGCGCGGGACTCAGCGCGTTCCACAGCATCAGCGCGTTCTGCAACGCAGGCTTCGATCTCACGGGTCGAAGCCTCGAAGGCGTCCGCTACGGCCTGATCGCACACGCCGTCATCCTTCCCCTCGTCGTACTCGGAGGTCTTGGCTTCCCTGTTCTCGCCGACGTCACCGGCGTGCTGCGCTATCGAATCATGCGGCTCGTCAGGCGTGCCCGCGGCAGGCCCGTCCCGCCCCGACGGCCGGGGGAAGGCTGGCTCGCCCTGCACAGCAAGCTCGTGCTCGTTACGACGCTCGTGCTTTTTCTCGTCGGCGGCACGGTCTTCATGGCGGGCCAACTCCTGCCCAACCCGCGCGACCCTGCCGCGACGCCGCGGGTCGACGTGCTCGAAGCCGTCTCGGACGCGACCTTCATGTCCGTCGCCGCTCGCACCGCGGGCTTCAACACCATCCCGATGAACGAGGTCTCACCCGTGGGCCGCACGACACTGATGACGCTCATGATCATCGGCGGCGCGCCCGGCTCGACCGCCGGCGGAATGAAGGTCACCACGCTGGCCGTGCTCGTCCTCTCCGTCGTTGCCACACTCCGGCGGCGAGAGGAAACCGAGGCGTTCGGACGGGCAATCTCGGACACGCTCGTACGCCGCGCCGGCACGCTCGGACTCTGTTACGCTGCGCTCATCACAACGATCACGCTCCTGCTCACGTTCACCGAGAGCGCGCCCTTCGAGGTCATCGTCTTCGAGGCCGTGAGCGGATGCACCACCACCGGTCTCTCACTCGGACTGACGCAGGAGTTGACGCCAGCGGGCCGGACCGTGATGATCGCGGCCATGTTCCTCGGTCGCGTCGGCCCTCTCACGCTGCTCGCGGCGCTCATGCTCGGGGCGAGCGTCCGCAGGCCCTACGCTTACGCCCACGACAGCGTCCTCCTCGGCTGATTCCCACGGAGCCACGCATGGACCGTTTCGCCGTCATCGGGCTTGGGCGCTTCGGCGGCCGCCTCGCCACCAACCTCGCCGCCGCGGGGCACGAAGTCCTCGCCATCGACAAGGACCGCGAGATCGTCGAGGAGTTCAGCGGCCGCGTCACCCTCGCCGTCTGTCTCGACTCGACCGATGAAGAGGCCCTCCGCTCGCAGGGCATCCAGAAGTTCAACGCCGCCGTGCTCGGCATCGGCGCGGACTTCGAGGCGCTGACGCTCAGCACCGTCATCCTCAAGCAGATCGGGGTGCCTCGCGTCATCGCCCGGGCATGGTCGCCGACGATCGCCCGCATCCTCGCCCGCATCGGTGCTGACGAGGTCGTCAGCCCCGAGGAGGAATCCGCCGACCGCTGGGCGAACCGCCTCATCAGCCCGCGCTTCCTCAACCAGATCGAGTTCCACGAGGGGTACAGCGTCGTCGAGATCGAGGCCCCGAAGAAATGGGTCGGCCAGACGCTCGTCGAGTTGAACCTGCGGGCCAAGGCCGGCGTCCACGTCGTCGCCATCCGGCGCGAGGGCGCGAACGACGCGCGTGCTGGCGGCCCCCGCATCGAGATGCCCCGCCCCGACGAGCCGCTCCGGCAGACCGATATCCTCGTGCTGATGGGGCGGGACGACGACCTCCGGCGCCTCCCGCGCGACGAGTAGACCCGGCGCGTACCCTTCCTTCGCATGGATACGCTACTGCGCCATCTCGACGCCTGGCGGCCCTTCCGCGCCCTCGTCGTCGGCGACTTCATGCTCGACGAGCTTGTCTACGGCGACGCCGAACGGCTCTCCGCCGACGCGCCGGTCCCCGTTCTCCGCGTCCGCAGCACGGAGCGCACGCCGGGGGGGGCTGCGAGCCTCACGCTGGACCTGGCCGCGATGCACGGCGGCGTGGCCGTTTTCGGCGTGACAGGCGACGACACCGAAGGGCGAATCCTTCGCGACGCCCTCGACAAGGCCGGGGTCGAGACCGCTGGCCTGATCGCCGACTCCGCACGCCCCACGACGTTGAAGCGCAACCTTGTCGGCCTCGCCCAGCAGCGCCACCCACAGAAGATGTTCCGCGTCGATCATGAGTCACGCGACCCGCTCGGGCAGGAAGCGCGTCGCCGGCTCTTGTCCGCCTTTGACGCCGCGCTCGCCTCAGCGGACGTGGTCTGTGTAGAGGACTACGACAAGGGCGTCTGCGATGAAGCGGTCTGCCGCGAGGTCATCCGGCGCGCGACACTTGCGGGCGTGCCGGTATTCGTCGATCCGGCCCGCATCGCAGACTACTCGAAGTACGCAGGGGCGTCGGTCATCACCCCGAACCGCAATGAGGCCGAGTTCGCCACCGGCTTCCCCACGGCCGCGGCGGCCACCCCCGAGCAGTGCGTCCACCTCGCCCACGACCTGCTCGGTCGGCTCTCGTGCGAGGCCGTGGTGCTCACGCTGGACCGCCAGGGCGCGCTGCTGCTCGAACGCGATGCCCCCCCCGTTGCGGTGCCTACGCTCGCCCGTCAGGTCTACGACGTCACCGGCGCGGGCGACATGTTCCTGGCCGCGCTCGCGGCGGCACGGGCCAACGGGTGCTCGTGGCCCGACGCCGTCCGCTTCGCCAACGCCGCCGCAGGCCTCGAAGTCGAGGTCTTCGGCACGCAGCCCATCCCGCTGCGCCGCATCCACCACGAACTGCTCCTGCGCGCCGGCGCGATCGTCGGCAAGACCCGGTCCCTCGAACAGGTGGCCGTCGAGGTCGCCGCACGCCGCGATCAGGGGCAGACGATCGTCTTCACCAACGGCTGTTTCGACGTTCTGCACGCCGGCCACGTCGCGCTGCTGGAACGGGCGGCCGAGATGGGCGATTTCCTGATCGTGGGACTCAACGACGACGAATCGGTCCGCCGGCTCAAGGGCGATGCCCGACCCGTCAACAGCCAGGACGACCGTGCCCGCGTTCTGGGTGCGCTCGCGGCCGTCGGCGCCGTCGTGCTCTTCACCGAGGACACGCCGATGAGGCTCATCGAGGCCATCCGCCCGGATGTGCTCGTCAAGGGCGCGGACTGGGGGCGCGACGGCGTCGTCGGACGCGAGTTCGTCGAGTCCACCGGCGGTCGCGTCGAACTGGTCGATCTCGTCGAGGGCAGGTCCACGACCGCAACCCTCGAACGCATCCGGAGCCGCGACGGGTGACGCCCCGCGCCGTCTCCACGTCGCGTCGTCCATCCTCGATACGTTCCGCTCATCCTCTCCGGCGTCAAGACGGTCGAGTGTCGTCTGACGCGTGCTCGCGTGCCGCCGTTCGAGTGCGCCCGAGCGACCGACGCACACGGCACGTCTTTCCCGCCGAGATCGAACCGCGGCGTCCGCCCGGCCCGTTCGACCGTCAAGCGTGTCTCAGCGCGACACCTACTTTCGCGCGGGTTCAATGATCAGCAGGCTCGCGTCGTAGGTCAGCACGCCCAGCAGGATCGACGCCACCAACCGGGGCATCCGCACCCAGTACATGTGCGGCTCGAAGGTCGGGTTGTCGCCCAGTGGGTCGGCGATGAGCACCTGCCGACGTACCTTGTCGTACCCCGAGAGCACGACGAAGTGCCCTGCCGGCTCGCCTCGCAGGTCGTCGTAATCGTTCGTCTCTCCGACCTCGCGGGCGCAGTTGTAGAGGAAGGTCGAGTTCAGCCCCGCGAGGATCGGGATGCCGCGTTTCAGGTAGCCCCGCAACAGTCCGGTCGTGAGGTCCGTCTGTCGGACTCGTCCTCCGAGCCTGAGAAACTCCAGGTACCCGTCGGTCGCCCACCGCAACTGCTGGTCGCCCCGCTTGAGTTCCACCTGCCGTCGCAGTTTGGCCGCCAGGTCCACGCCGCGCCGAAACCACGTCGGGTCGAAAACCTTGAGGTTGTAGGCGTAGATCGTTGCGCCGTACCCGCGCTGGAGCGCATGGCACGCGAGCATGACCGCGAGCGTGCCGCCTCCCTCGAGCATCTTCGTCTGCGCGATCACGTCTTCCAGGGGGATGTCGTCGTCGTAGTAGCGGTAGACCGCGTGCAGCGCGGTCGGGCCGCAGGTCACGTCGTCCGGCTGCGGCAGGATGTCGAGGCGGAGTTTGGCCATGCTGCGATCGTGAGTGGAGTTCGGCTGCGAATCCTATCATCGTCTTGCGGTTCTCGCGGAGGCTGGATATGAGCGTGGGCGGTATGGATTCGGGATCGGGCGACGGTGGGGTGGTTCGTGTCCGTGGAACCTGCCATGTCTTCTTCGCCTACGACGTCGGTCTCTCGGTCGATCTCGAGGCAGCGTCGAGGCTCATCACCGAGGTCGCCCAGCGCCAGTTGATGCGCCAACGACGCCGCGCCGCAACCTGGTTCCAGTACGAGCCGGCCCCGCTGCTCGTCTCGCACAAGGCGCCACCCATCCAGGTCGGCCGGTTCGAAACCGACGGTGCGGCGGACTGCACGCTCTACGACTTCGGCGGTGCGTCGGTGTGCTTCCGGCTGCCGATCGACTGCCCGCTCGGCGACCTCCCCGTCCTCAGCGACGATCTGTACGACAACGAGGCCCTGCTGACCGAATCACGCCGACGCGTGGACGAACTCCTCGCCACTGTTCGCCCCGCCGTCGCCAAGCCCGGCGTGTCGCCCATCGTCGAGGACTACGCCGTCTTCGCGTTCACCGCGTGGGAACCGACCCTTGCCGCCGAGGACATCATCGACCGCCATGCCGACCTGATCGCACGCATCCTGCTGGGAGAGCGGGGGGAGTTGTCTCCCCGCCAGGTCGCGGAGTGCCTCGCCAGCAGGGTCGCCTTCGGACGCACCGACGCCGCGGTCGTGGACTGGCACGCGGCGGCCGTCTTCGATCCGGAGCCTGCCGACGCGCTCGCGGTCCTCGAACACGCGAACGTCGAACTGGCGGAGATGCGCCTGCTCGACGGTAAACTGGACGGCGTGCTCGAACGCGCCCACGCCATGCTCGCCGGGCGTGGCGAGCGGCGGGTCTGGCCGATCCCGCCGGCTTCCAGCGAACTTCGCCGGCTTGCCGCTCTCCAGATGGACGCCGCCGCGCTCTTCGAGGGCGTCAACAACGCCATCAAGCTCGTCGGCGACCAGTACCTCGCCCGCCTCTACCGCCTCGCCGCCGACCGCCTGCACCTGCCGGAATGGGACGCGAACGTGCTGCGCAAACTCCAGACCGCGGACAGCATCTACCACAAGATCGCCGAATACCGCACCCACCGCCGCATGGAGGCGCTCGAGATCGCGATCGTCATCCTGATCGCGGTGTCGATCCTCATCGGGTTCCTGCCTTGGGGCGGAAAGTAGGGCGGAATCCCGGGATTCGCTCGCGGACTCGGTCATCCCAGCCGTCCCGGTGTCGCGGTTTCTGGAACGGGGTCCGATCGGCTATCCTGATCCCCGATCATGCACGACCCGCGCGAAACACCCGCGATGCGCCAGTATGCGCGCTTCAAGCGGCAGCACCCAGACTGCCTGCTCTTCTTTCGCATGGGCGACTTCTACGAACTCTTCTTCGACGACGCCGTCACTGTCAGCCGCGCCCTCGGCCTCACCCTCACCCAGCGCACCGAGGGCGTGCCCATGGCGGGCGTCCCCCACCACCAGCTCGAGAACTACCTCCGCCGCGCGGTCGGCATGGGCTTCCGCGTCGCCGTGGCCGAGCAGGTGCAGGATCCGAAGGAAGCCAAGGGCGTCGTGGACCGCGCGCTCACACGCGTCGTGACCGCGGGCACGCTCGTGGACGAATCACTGCTCGACGATGCCTCCCCAAACCGCCTGGCGGCCCTCGCGTTCACGGATCACGCCGTCGGCATCGCCGTCGTCGAAGTCTCGACCGGGGCGTTCACGGTCTCCGCCTGTTCGCCCGAGAACGTCGCCGACGAACTCGCCCGTCTTGGCGTTCGTGAAGTCCTGTACGCAGACACCGCCAACGGACAGCCTCCCGAGCGCGTTCGTTCCGTCGTTCGGGCGGTCGGCGCGTCGCTCACCGGCCGCCCCGCCTGGCACTTCCGCCACGACGAAGCCGCCGAGGCGCTGCGCGAGCAGTTCCGCGTCGCTACGCTCGCGGGCTTCGGCCTCGAAGAAGGCTCGCCGGAAGTGCAAGCAGCCGGCGTGATCGTCCGCTACCTCCGAGAGACGCAGACCCCGGAAGGGGGGGGACACCGCGAAGCAGCCGCGTCGCTCTCCCACCTGCGCCCGCCGCGACGCGAGCCGACCACCGGTGTCTGCGTCGTCGACGCGGTCAGTCTCCGCGCTCTTGAAGTCGAGCGCACGCTCCGCGGCGGCGACGACACCGACGGCTCACTGCTCGGCCTTTTCATGCGCGGCGGCCGCGCGGGGCTGTGCCGCACCGCGATGGGAAGACGACTCCTCCGCGACTGGCTCTGCCGGCCGCTCGGCGAGCGCGCGGCCATCGAGGCCCGCCAGCGGTGCGTCGCCACGCTTGTCGAGGACCGCCGCGCCGCCAAGGAACTCGGCGACGCCCTGGAGCGGGTGCAGGACGTGGCTCGGATCGGCGGTCGAGTCGCCCTTGCCCGCGCGACGCCGCGCGACGTCGTCGCCATCGCGCGCTCCGTCGAGATGCTCGCCGCGATCGCTGCCGTGGTCGAAGCCGCGCCGGCCTTCGCCCCCCAGGCTGCCGCCCTCGTCCACGTCCGCGGCGGCCTCGAACCGCTCGCTGCCCGCATCGCCGAGGCGTGCGTCGAGTCCCCCCCCCCGCACCTCCGCGAGGGCGGCCTGATCCGCGACGGCTTCGACGCCCAGCTCGACGAGGCCCGCACGCTCCAGCGCGACGCGGGCGCATGGCTCGCCCGGTACCAGGAACGCATCGCCCGCGACACCGGCATGCCCGCCCTCAAGGTCGGCTTCAACAAGGTCTTCGGCTACTACGTCGAGCTTACCGCCGCCCAGGCACGCGACTTCGGCGACGCGCTCGCCTCGCACGGCTTCGTCCGCAAGCAGACGCTCAAGAACGCCGAGCGCTACGTCACGCCCGAACTCCGTGAGTTCGAGCACAAGGTGACGACCGCCGAGTCCCGCGCCGTCGATCGCGAGCAGGAACTCTTCCGCGAGCTCTGCGCCGCAGCCGCCGGCCAACTCGACACCCTGCGCGAGTACGCCGAGACCGTCGCCGAACTCGACGCTCTTCTCGCTCTCGCCGACAAGGCCGCCCAGCGGCGCTGGGTCCGGCCAGCCATCGCCGACGAACCGCTCGTCCGCATCCACGGCGGGCGCCACCCCGTCCTCGACGAGACCCTTGGCCACGATTTCGTCCCCAACGACGCTGAAATCGGCGGAGAGAACGCCTCTCTCGCCCTCATCACCGGCCCGAACATGGCCGGCAAGAGCACCTACATCCGGCAGGTTGCCCTGATCGTGCTCCTCGCGCAGGTCGGCTCATTCGTGCCCGCCGACCGTGCCTCCATCGGCGTTTTCGACCGCATCTTCACCCGCGTGGGCGCGGACGACGCCCTTCACCGCGGCCAGTCCACCTTCATGGTCGAAATGGTCGAGACCGCCCACATTCTCAATCATGCCACCGCTCGCTCGCTCGTCATCCTCGACGAGATCGGCCGCGGCACCAGCACGCTCGACGGCCTCTCGCTCGCCTGGGCTGTCGCCGAATGGCTCGGCGGCGGTCAGCACGCCCATGCCGCACCCATCACGCTCTTCGCCACCCACTACCACGAGCTGACCGACCTCGAATCTCGCCTCCCGGGCCGCGTGATGAACCTCCGTGTCGCCGTCCGTGAACTCACCGGCCACGACGGCCACCCCGAGATCGTCTTCCTCCACCGCATCGAGCCGGGCCGCGCCGACCAGTCCTACGGCATTCACGTCGCCCGCCTCGCAGGGCTGCCTCGCCCCGTCGTGGACCGCGCCCGGGAAATCCTCGCCAGCCTCGCCGTGCATTCCGCGGACCTGACCTCGACGAACGGCCGACCCGCCGCCGCCCTCGCGCCCCCCGACGGCCAACTCGGCCTCTTCACCGAGTATCTTCCGCATCCCGCTGTCGAGGAACTCCGTGAACTCAAGCTCGACGCTCTCACGCCGCTCGAAGCCTTCGATGCACTCCGACGGCTTCAACAGCGTGCCGCGCTCGGGGCGGACTGACCCGAAGCACGCGGGTATCCCGCAGGCGTCCGACCGGGTGTAGACTCGCCCAGATGACCACACACGACACCACCACGGAATCCGCCGACGCCGGCGCCAGGCGCGTCGCCCTCGACGAAGGACTGCACTGGGTGGACGTCATGGGCGGCGCGAGCCGTATCGAGATTCCCGTCCTCGACCACGGCTTCATCGCGCTCGTTGACGTCATGCCTCGCCTGGTTCCCGAGGGCCAGACCGCCGACGCCGCGATCGTCCAGGCCGCACGCGTCTCCTACGGCCAGGGCACCAAGCGCGTCAGCGAGGACCGCGGCCTCATCCGCTACCTCCTCCGTCACCGCCACACCACCCCCTTCGAGATGGTCGAACTCAAGTTCCACGTCGCCATGCCCATCTTCGTGGCCCGCCAGTGGATCCGCCACCGGACCGCGAACGTGAACGAGTATTCCGCCCGCTACTCGATCGTCCGTGATCGCTTCTACATGCCCACTGTGGACGCGGTCCGCAAGCAGTCGCGCTCGAACCGGCAGGGTGGCGAGGAGACGTTCCGCATCGACGAGGCCGCCGAGGTGCGCACCGCCGAGGAGTTCGTCGAGTTCCTCCGCACCGTCGAGTCCGCCTACGAGAAGTACCTCGGCCTGACCGAGCGTGGCGTGAGCCGCGAACTCGCACGCATCGGCCTCCCCGTCAACGTCTATACCGAGTGGTACTGGAAGTGCGACCTGCACAACACGCTCCGGTTCCTCTCGCTGCGCATGGACCCGCATGCGCAGCAGGAAATCCGGGCCTACGCCCAGGCCATGCACGACCTGATCGTGCCGATCCTGCCGCTCACGATGGAGGCTTGGCGCGATTACGAGATGGAAAGCGTCCGCCTCAGCCGGCTCGAAGTCGAAGCGCTCCGCTCCATCGCTTCCGGCGGCGAACGTGCGATCGCCACCGAGAACGCCCGCGAGCGCGCCGAGTGGGAGGCCAAGCGCGCCTGGCTCGGCTTCGGCGACCGCGCCTGAGTGTCCCGCGCCTCACCGCTCCGTCCGTCGCATCCATCGCGCCATCGCGCGGTCCGCAAGGCCCGGCATCGCACATCCCAGCGCGAACAGCAGCCGCGCAGGCAGGCTTGTCCACACTTCCCCTCGCGGCCGGCGCAGGCAACGCACCGTCGCGGACGCCACCACGGACGCGTCCTGCATCAGCGGCGGCCTCGTCGGCGGGCGCTCCGGGTTCATCTCGCTCTTGCGGGACGTGAACTCCGTCCGCGTCCCGATCGGGTGCACCGACGACACGTACACGCCTCGACCCGCCAACTCGATCCTCATCGCCCTCGCCACGTGGTCCTGGGCCGCCTTCGTCGCCGAGTAGAACCCGTGCAGCGGCGTCCCCATCTTCGCCAGGCAACTCGAACACACCAGCAGGTGGCCCCGTCCCGCCTGAAGCATCGGCGGCAACGCGGCATGAAGCGTGTTCAGCGTCCCCCAGAAGTTCGTCTCAAAGATGGCCCGCGCCTCCGCATCCGTCGTCTCGTGGATCGGCTTCTCCAGCCCATAGCCGGCGTTCGCAAATGCGGCGTAGATCAAGCCGAAAGCGTCGATCGTCCGCTCCACCAGCCGCCGGCAGTCGCCGGGGTCGTCCACGTCCCCCCGCACGGCGATTGCCCGCCCTCCCTCCCGCTCGATCTCCGCAACAACCTCGGCAAGCCGGTCCTCGCGGCGCGCCGCGATCGCCACCGGCATTCCCGCCCGCGCGCACGCCAGCGCGGTCGCACGCCCGATCCCGCTGCTCGCACCCGTGATGGCGATCGGCAGCCCGCGAAGGTCAACGCTGGGCACGCGGGTCAGTCCTTCTTCTCGCTCTTGTTGCCCGTGATCAGGTCCTCGCCCGCCTGACCCACGGCCTTGATGTCCTCGCCCGCTCCCTTCACGGTGTTGCACGCCGACAGCACACATGCCGCGATCCCGAAGACACCCGCGGCCAGCAGCACAGGCACAGCCCGAATGACGATCCGAGTAGTCATGGGTTCAATCTCCTGATGTCTCCTCATGGTACTGAAGCTTCCTCACCCGTGCGAGCCGTTCAAGTTCTATCTGATCAGCCAGCGTAACTCCGGGCACCGCAGCGCCACGGCCGCAATCGGGTAGGCCACCCCGCCGACCGTCACCGCAACCGCGACCGCCACCAGCCGACCCGACCATGACTCGGGCGAGCCGACGGGCAGCATCGCGCCCCAGACCAGCGCCATCATCACCAGCGACGCCGCGAGCACGCGCCCGCACCCGGCGAGCGTCTCCCGATCGAACGCCGGCGCGTGGGTCAGCCGCTTCGAGAGCTGGATCAGGACCAGCAACTGCACCGTTGCCGAAATGCTCGTGGACCACGCCAAACCCGCCTCGCCCAGCGGCCAGATGAGCGTCACGTTCAGCAGCATGTTCAGGCCCACCACCCCGATCGCCACTCGCATCGGCGTCGTCGTGTTTCCCGCCGCGTAGAAAGCCCGCGTGACGACGTGGTTCAGCGAGTACGCCCACACTCCCGGCGCATAACCCAGCAGCACCGCCGCGGCCCGGCGCACCCCCTCGTTGCTGAACGCGCTGCCCGGCCCGCCGTACATCACTCCCGTCAGCGGTTCGCGGATGAGCAGCAGCCCGAGCGACGCCGGCAGCCCGATGAAGAACGACAACCGCAGTCCGCGCCGCAGCGTGGAGAGAAACGCGTGCGGGTCTTCCGAGGTGCGGGCGAGCATGGGGAACACGGCCGTCGCAACCGCGATCCCGAAGACACCCAGCGGGAACTGGTACAGCCGCTGCGTGTATGCCAGCACGCTGTTCGAAGCCGGGTCGAGCGGGTACGACATGCCCAGCACCGTCGGCCCGAACCAGACCGGCCACATCGCGATGAGCGTGTCGACGAGTGAGTTGAGTTGGATCGTTCCCATGCCCACGACGACGGGGAGGAACCTGCGCATCATCCGCCGCGCCGGTTCGGCCGCTCGAGCGAACCCCCGCCTCCACGTTACCCGCCCCCTCAAGGCGAAGAGCGACCACGCGACCTGTGCCACCCCCGCCAGCACCGCCGAGATCCCGATGAAATACGCCGTCCGCACCGGGTCGGCGTCCGGCACGAAGAAGTGCGGCAGGCCCGCCGCGATCACGAACACGTTCAGCAGCACCGGGGCGGCAGCAGTCGGCCCGAACCGTCCGTGGGCCTGCAGCATCCCTCCCAGAATCGCCGCGACGCATACCAGCGGCATGAACGGCAGCATGAGCATCATCAGCCGCAGCGAGAGAACCCGGTCCGGGTCGGGTGGAGCGAGGAAGAGGAATGCGAGCAGCACGCCCTCGCCCACGAGCAGCAGCACGCCCGTGACCAGCGCCAGGACGAACACGGTCAGCGTGGCGAAGCGGTCCGAGATCTCGGGGTCGTCGCGCGACGCGCGGGCGTACTCGGGCAGGAATGCCGCGGCGAGCGCGCCCTCGCCGAACAATCGGCGAAAGAGGTTCGGGATCGCCCACGCCGCCATGAATGCGGAGCCGAGCGCGCTGTCGCCCACGATGCGTGCCGTCACGAGGTCGCGGGCCAGGCCGGCTATCCGGGACACGAGGGTGAGCGACGAGATCACCCGAACCGCCGATGACAGACCCTTGTGCCCGGCGTGATCGTCGGTCTGCGAGCTGGGCCGGGGTTTGGTCGCGTCCTGCGGCTCGGTCACGGCCGACAGCCTAGCAAGGCCGCGGCCCTCCGCGTCAGCGAATGAACACGAACCACATCACGGCCAGCACGGGGAGCAGGATCAACGCCGCCCGGGCCGAATACCCGAAGAACGACGGCATCCGAAGACCGGACGCCTCAGCGATCGCCCGGACCATGAAGTTCGGCCCGTTCCCGATGTACGTCATCGCTCCGAAGAAGACCGCGCCGAGCGAGATCGCGGTCAGCAGGTGGACGCCCTCGGACCCGCCGAGGAATGCGGCAACCGTCCCCTCGTTGATCGGCGTGTTCCCGAACGCAACCTGCAGGAAGTTCAGGTACGTCGGCGCGTTGTCGAGGACCGCGCTCAGGCTGCCCGTCCCGAAGTAGAACGCCGTGGGAGAGGTCAGCCCCAGCGCGTGCCCGTGGGCCGCGAGGTAGCCGAGCGCGGGCGCCATCGTGGCGAAGATGCCCACGAACAGCAGCCCCACTTCCTTCACAGGGAAGAACGTGAACTCGTTGGCAAGATGGATCTCACGGTTCGCCAGGAAGTAAGCCGCTGTCGCCACCAGGATCTGGAACGTCGGCCCGACCGGCACGCCCTCCACGCCGAACAGCCCTTTGAGCATCGGGTCGATGAACACGCCCGCGATGATCAGGCCGAGACACACCATGCCGCTCGTGCCCGTCAGGCGAACGCGCAGCGGCTCGTCCGCCGCCGGCACGGCGTCCGGGTTTGTTGCCGTCTGCTTCCGGTCGTGCCACGTGTCGATCGCGAAGAAGATGGCCAGCAGCGCCCCGCAGCACGCCAGCCACATCGGCCACAGGTGCAGCAGCGTCCACGAGAACGGCACGCCCTTCAGGAAACCCAGGTAGAGCGGCGGGTCGCCGATCGGCGTCAGGCAACCGCCGCAGTTCGAGACGATGAAGATGAACATGACGACGTGGATGGGGCGCAGCCGGCCCTTGTTGATCCGCATGAACGGCCGGATCAGCAGCACCGACGCCCCCGTCGTGCCCATCACGTTCGCCAACACCGCCCCGACCGCGAGCAGCGCGGTGTTCACCGCCGGCCGTCCGCGCCCGCGAACGTCGATCAGCACCCCGCCCGACGCCACGTACAGCCCGCCAATCAACGCGATGAAGGCGTAGTACTCCACGCCGGTGTGCAGCATCACGTACTGCCCGTACGAAAGTCCGTGGTGATACTCGCCCGAGCCGTACCCGAGCAGGTAGTACGCGATCGTGATCCCTGCGAGACCGAACGCGAAGTCCGGGAAGTGCTTGTGCCAGAACCGCTCGTTGATGAACGGCATCAACGCGATGCTCAGCAGCAGGAACGCGAACGGCGCACACAGCCACAGCGGGATCGTCGGCGCGGGGCCGTGATCATCGTGCGCATGCTCGCCGTCATCCGCGTGGTTCGCCTGCTCTTCGGCGTCCCCCACCGCGGCGTCGAGCTCCGGCTCCCCGGATCGGGGGCTTGCAGGCCCGGCGCCTTGCGGCAATCCCGGATGCACCCCGAGCGCGTCATCCCCCCCCCACACGATCGTCACGGGGTCGGGCAGGTCGTCCGCCTCGCCGTGCGGCTCCCCGGTGGCGTTCCGGGCGGGTTCCTCGTGCGCCGGCGTCGCGGCATGGTTCCCGGTCTCGTGGCTCGCCTCGTACTTCGCAGGAATCAGAAACGTCAGCACGGCCCCGAGAGCGGCCCCGGCGGCGAGGCTCGCAAGCCAGGCCTTGGGGCCGTGGAAACCGTGCGCGTCATGCTCCGTATGTGCGCTCATGGCGTGTCTTCGTCCGGGAGAACGGCCCCACCGCCCCGCGGTGACTCGGATTCATCTATCGGCACGGAGGCTCGCACACTCCGGGGCGGGTTGGCGTTTCCGGCCGACATCCGCAAGGCCCTCTCACGGTTATTCACCCGCCTGCGCGGGCTCGTTCGGCTTCCGGTCTCCCAAGCTTCCTGCCACGATGAGCCATGCGCCAGCGAAAGCCACCCCGCTCCAGTTCGCGATCAGGTCGGACCACAGCACCGTCCTGTTCACCCCCGGCAGGGCTTGCGTCGCTTCGTCGAGCGCAGCGTAGGCCGCTGCCGCCCCCACGCACCACGCCGTGTTGCGCCGCGAGTCGATCACCCCGAACCATTCGCACCCCGCCAGCAGGAACGTCCACGCGGCGAACGCTGCGAGATGCACGACGATGTCCAGGCGGAATCCGGGATCAGGCCCGAGCGTCAGCGCGGGCCAATGCGTGCCCGTCGCCAGCGCGACCGCATACGCCACGAAAACGACGCGCCGTGCACGCAACGGGATGGCTCGAAGCAGACGGACGATCAAGCAGGCCGCTCCGTCGCCAGGGGCGATGCCGGGGACACCACGACGCGCACCTCGGGCGTTCCGCCGTCGCCTTGCTCGCTCGAATCATGCCATGTTCGAACGATCGCGTCGGCCAGTGCGAGGTAATCGGCCGCTCCTGCCGCTCCGGGCGCGTAGTCGAACACGGTCTGGCCGAAACTGGGGCACTCGGCGAGTTTGATGTTGCGCCGAACCGGCGGTCGGAAGACCCGTGCGTCCGCCCATGGCAACGCCGTGCCTCGATGCTGCTCGAAGAACGCCTCCAAGTCGGCCACCACCTCCTGCGTGTGCGTGGTGTTCGCATCGTGCATGCAGAGCACGACCCCCAGCACGCGCAGCCGCGGGTTCACGGAAGCGCTGATCGCCGACACGGTCTCCAGCAGCTTGCTCACCCCCTGCAGGGCGAGGAAGTGCGCCTGCATCGGGATCAGGACTTCGTGAGCCGCGGCCAACGCATTCACCGTGAGCAGCCCGAGGGAAGGGGGACAGTCGATCAGGATCGCGTCATACGCGGGGGCGAGGCGCCGGATGGTCGATGCGAGCCTGTGTTGTCGGTCATTGACCGTTGCCAGTTCCGGCTCGGCCGCCGCGAGGTCCGTCACCGCGGGCAGCACGAACAGGTTCTCGGCTATCCGATGGACGAGCGAGGAGGGGTCAATGGAAGGGTCGAGCAGCGCGTCGTAGACCGATCCATCGAGCGTCCTCGGATCGACGCCGAGGTGCAACGTCGCGTGGGCCTGGGGGTCGAGGTCGATGAGGAGCGTTCGCAGTCCTGTCCGTGCAAGGGCCGCGCTCAGGTTGACCGCCGTGGTGGTCTTCCCCACGCCGCCTTTCTGGTTCATCAGCGCGACGACTCGACACCCCTCGGGCGGTTGCATGGCCGAAGTATACGGATCGCCGCCCGGCAGGCTCAAAGCCTGCGGTGGTCCGAGCCGCGGGCTTCAGCCCGCACGAGCTCCCGAAGTCATCACTCCGCCTTCGTCGCCGGCGCGACACTCTCGACCGAAGCCCGGGTCGCCCCGGCGGACGACCTGGCGGCAATGCGGACGGCCTCTTCCTCGATCTGCTTGCGCCGTGCGAGCTTGATCGCCGTGACCGCGATGTACGCCGCGCACAGGATGGCGATGAAGTAGACGAGGCGGGCGCGGAACAGGCTCATCGCCACGCCCAGCGACGCGAACGCCAGCCCGATCCCGTAGAGCGTCAGCACGGCCCCCTTCACGCCAAGCGAACGCTTGAGCATGTGGTGGAGGTGGTCGCTGTCCGGGTCGCTCAGCCGCCGACCGGCGAGCTTCCGACGCACGATGGCGAGCACGGTGTCGATGATCGGGATGGCGTAGATGAACAAGCCTGCGATCACCAGGTACGTCTTGCCCGTGTCGCCGAGGGACAGCACGATCACGATCGTCGTGAACCCCAGCAGCAGCGAACCGCAGTCGCCCAGGAAGATCGTCGCTGGGTTGAAGTTGTGCGGCAGGAACCCCAGGCACGCTCCCAGCAGCGCGAGGCAGAGCACGATCCGCTGCGCGTCCCGCTGCCCGTCGTCGTGCAGCGCGAGCGTGAGAGCGACGATCAGCAGCCCCGCGGCGCAGATCGCCGTCGTCCCGGTCAGCAGCCCATCCAGCCCGTCGATCAGGTTCGAGGCGTTGCACGCGCCCAGCACGAAAACGGCGATGATCACCGTTCCGGTCCAGTAGATCACGTCGATGGTCAGCGCGCTGCCGAAGAGCGGCACGTCGATCCCCAGCGGAATCTGGTAGACGAGGTCGCGGTTGCCGAGCAGTTCGCCCAGCGTCGGCGCCAACACGCCGTGGGCGACGCGCACGCCCACGTCCTCGTACGCAAGCGCAGCCGCCGCCAGCAACTGGCCGCCGACCTTCAGTCGCGGCGCGATGCCCACCACGTCGTCGATCAGCCCGATCAGCATGATCACCGTCATGCCCAGCAGCACCGAGATCGGCACCGGCGCGGGCACGAACCCCATGAGCAGTTTCGTGCTCTTGTGGTACTCGATCAGCCCCAGCGACGGGAACTGGCACGCCACGTAGCTGAACGCGATCGCCGCCATCATCCCCAGGAACACGGCGACCCCGCCGAGGTACGCAACAGGGATGCGGTGCACCTTCCGCGGGTCGTTCGGTCGGTCGATGATGCCGTTGGCGACCGCGAGTTTCCGCATCAGCGGCGTCGTCACCAGCGTCACGATGAACGCTACCGCCAGAACACCCACGTACCCGTGAAAGATGTCCAACCGCGAGCCGGATTCCTCCACGACCTCCCCGCCGGTCGTGGCGATCGACTGCAAGAGGGCGGCCTGCTCCTGCTGGAGCGCATCGAGCCGCCGACCCAGCGCCTCCAACTGCGCCACGGCTTCGGGCGGGATCGTGATGCCCTCGGGAGGCGTCGTCATGCCCGCACTCCTTCGGCGCCAGCCCGCGTCATCGCGGCCGCGATGTCGCGGATGGTCTGCTCAAGACCGATGCGAGGCTCAAAGCCGATCGCTTCGCGGATCCGTCGGAGGTCAGGCCTCCGACGCTCGAGATCCTCGAAGCCCTCCGGGTACGCCTCGGCATAGGGCACGAAGACAATCGGCGATGTCGAGCCGAGCACACGCACCACCGTCTCCGCCAGTTGCCGGATGCTGATCTCACGATCCGAGCCGAGGTTGAACACCCGCCCGTGGCACCCTCCGTTCGCAAGCATCCCGGGCAGCGCCCGCACCACGTCACGAACGTCGCAGAAGCAGCGTGTCTGCGAGCCGTCTCCGAACACCCGGATCGGCCTGCCGTCGATGGCGGCCTCGACGAACCGCGGCAGCACCATCCCGTACGACCCCACCTGCCGGGGGCCAACCGTGTTGAAGAACCTCGCCACCACCACGGGCAGCCCGTGCTGGCGGTGATGGGCCAGCGCCAGAAACTCGTCGATCGCCTTGCTGCATCCGTACGACCACCGGGCGATCCCCGTCGGCCCGTACACCACGTCGTCGTCCTCACTGAACGGGCTGCGCGACCCCTTGCCGTAGACCTCGGAACTCGACGCGAGCAGCGTGGGCACCGGCGAACCCCCGCCCGCCTCGCCCGACGCCACGAACCGCAGCAGGTCCAGCGTCTGCACCACGTTCGTCTGCACGGCCCGGATCGGGTCGTCCATCACGAGTTGCACGCCGACGGCCGCGGCAAGGTGATAAACCTCGTCGAACGGCCCCGCCCGGCCAAGTGTCGGGATCGTGTCGGAAAGTTCGGCGTCAATCAGTCGGAGCGATCCGTGAGAGGAGGGCAGGTTCTCGGTCCTGCCGGTGGACAGGTTGTCCACGATGGTGACGATATCGCCACGTGAGAGCAGCAGGTCGGTCAGGTGCGACCCGATGAACCCCGCGCCGCCGGTCACCAGCGCGTGGCGGGGGCGCGGTGGCGCGTCGCCCGCGATGCGGTTGGTGGGAGCGTTCATCGGCGTACACCCGGTCCGGGAGCGGAGGGTAGCGCCGCCCGACCCGGGGCGGATCCGCGCCCCGTCAGGCCGCGGTGTTCTGGTACTCGTGCGTGGCCCTGATGTTCTTCCGCATGTAGCCGCCCGCCGCCGAGCGGACACCATTGATGACGACGCCGAGGAACTCGCTCTTGGACTCCGAGAGCTGGTTCCGCAGCCGCGCGACCATGCCCCGCTTCTCGTTCAGAGCCCGCACCACCAGCATGGTCGCGTCGCAACGGTTGGCGATCGCCATGCCGTCGCTCGAGACGATCGCCGGGGGCACGTCGATGAGCACGAGGTCGTACCCCTGCTGACGGGCCGCGTCGAACACGCCGGACATCGCATCAGTGGAGAGCGTCTCGAACGCACGCTTCGCCGCCGTCCCGGCCGTCAGCACGTGCAGCGTCTCGGAGACGGCCTGCACCGTGCCGGGCAAGGTTCCGTCACCCGCTAGCACGTCCGCCAGGCCGGGCGATTCCTGCAGCCCGAGCGCCCGATGCACGCCCGGACGCCGGAAGTTGGCGTCGATCACCAGGACACGCTGCCCCGAAGCGGAGAACGCGAGGCCGAGGTTGGTGGCCACAGCCGTCGCGCCCGAGCCGGGCATGCCCGCCATGACCATGACTGTCCGGTGCCCGGTCTGCTTGAGTTTCTTGGCGAGCGGAGCTCGCAGCTGCCGCACGCTCTCGGCCGTCACGCTCCGTGGATGGTCGCGGAAAACCGTCGCGATCGACTTGGGCTGGTCCGGATCCTCCGAAGCGTCGGGCAGGATGCCCAGCAGCGTGGTCTTTGGAATGATGGTAACGTCGGTCGGCCCCTTGACCCGCTGATCGAGCATCTCGCGGAGGAAGACCGTGCCGCCGGTGATGCCCAGGAGCAGGAACATGCCGCCTGGGATCATGATGAAGATGTTGGGGAACGCGGGCTTGTCGGGGATGCGCTCGACCTGCGCCACCTTGATCCGCGCCGCGCTGGCCAGCGGGTCCAACTGCCGCAGCTCCTCCAGCGACGCCTGCTGCGCGCCCCTGGCCGTGATGAACTCCGCGATCTGCTGCTCGATGTTCGTCAGCTCTGCCTTCAGCCGGGTCAGATCGTTCAGCCGCTTGCTGTAGACCTCACGCTGCGCGAGGAGGTCCGCCTCCTGCGCTCGCAGTTGCGAGATGCCTTTCACGAGCGATTCCACGACCGCGTCGAAACGCTGGCGGAGAAGCTTCTCGCGCTCCGTCTGCAGCGTCTGCTCCCACGAGTCGATCATCGACTGCGTCGCCTGGTACGAGCGGTGCTCGGGCGTGATCCCGCGCTGCAACATGCCGGCCTGTGCGGTCTTCAGCGACGTGATCTGCTGGATGATCCCCCGGATCAGCGGGTCGTTCTCGACCGCCTCACGCATGTCGTCGGCGTAGACGATCCCCCCGGGATTGTTCAGGATGTCCTGGTACGCCTTGATCTGGACTTCGACCGCCTGGATGTTCATCCGCACGCCCGTCAACTGCCCAAGCACGTTGAACAGGCCCTGCATCGCCTCGTTCGTCCGCTCGTCGAGCGAATCGATCTGCTCCGAGCGGAGGCGCAGATCCCGGGTGTTCTGCAGATCCTTGATCCGCTTGTCCAGCTCGCTGATGCTGCGCTCGATCGCGTCGCGCTGCGGCGCGTTCAGAAGATTCCGCTGCTCGTTCAGCACGCGCAGATACGTCTCACGCACAAGCCCCACCAGCGCGTGCGCGTCCTTCGGATCCTTCCACCCGATCGAAAGTTCGATGATGTAGGTGCCGGGCAGCGCGCGGGCACGCGTCTTGTCGATGAGCCAGTCCGCCGCCTCCGACGGCTGGAACCGCCCGGACTTCTCGAACTTCTTCGACCACTTCGGCGCCTGCGCACGCAGCCGCGGGTCGTTCACGACGGCGTGCATCACCGACTCCGACTTCATGTACGCCGTCTGCGTCAGCATGAAGCGCTCCATCTCCTCCTCGCGCGTCGTTGTGGTCCCGATGACCTCCGTCAGCTTCCCCTGCACCGGCAACGCCTCGAACAGGGCGGCGGGTCGGAAGATCGGGTACGTGATCCGCAGCACGAAGAACGCCACGACCCCGATCGCCGCGCCCGCGACGAGCGACGCGACCAGCAGCCACGCGTACTTCTTCAGCAGCTTGATCGGGTCGATCGCCGTCATGCCCCCGAGCGGGCCTGCACCCGGTGCCGAACCGGGAGCGGGAGGTGCAAACGGAGCGGAGGGTCGGGTCGGCGTGGCGCTGGTCATGGTTCCTCACCCTGGCCCGGGGGTGTCCCGGGGCGATTCGAGTCCTACGGCGGTCCTGCCCGCTAGGTTCATCGGTCCGAGAACACTACTCCTTGACCCACTCGATCAAATCCCCGAGCTCCCGGGCGTATTGATCGTTCAACTGCAGCCCCTTCTCCAGCGCGGCCTGGAGCTCACGAACCAACTCCCTCGCCCCGTCCTTGTCGCCAAGGTCCAGCCTCGCCGTCGCAAGGTGGATCGACACCGCGACCATCGCCGGCGTCCCCCGCGCGTACTGACGCGCCTGCTCCAGCACGCGTGCAGCCTCCTCGGAGCGACCCAGCGCCAGCAGCGTCAGGCCCAGCGTGTCCATCACGTCCGGGTTCCCTTCCGCCGAACGGACCGCCTCCTGGGCGAACGGCAACGCCTCCGCCGGGCGGTTCAGGTGCTTCGCCAGCGTGAACGCCACGTTGTTCTTCAACTGCCAGTTCCCTGGGTCCATCTCCAACGCCGACTGCCATGTCGCCAGCGCCTCCTCGTACCGACCCGCGTCGTAGAGGACGCCTGCCCGCGCACGAAGCGCGGCGAACCGCAGCGCAGGCTCGGGGTTCCGCGCGAGCAGCGCATCAAGAAGCCGCAGACCCTCCGCGGACTGCCTCGGGTCCGAGAGCACCGCACGCGACCGGAACAGCGTCGCCCAGTCCAGCAGGCCGGGCTGACGGGCCACTTCGTCGAGGAATCCCAGCAGGTCCGAGTCGTTCTTGAAGATGTTCCGAACGTTGCTGTACCAGGTCACCATCAGGTCGGGCTTGCGCTCCAGGAGCGTCAGCGACCGGAGCGCGTCACGCCGAGCCCCGGGGAGTTGGCCTCGCTCCGACAGCACCCGTGCCCGCGCCAGCAGCAAGCCGGGATCGGCCTCGACCAGGGGGCGATGCTCCGCCAGCACCTGCTCCGCCTCCGCCAGCGAAGGCGGCTGCTGCGACAGCAGAATCTCGAGCAGCCGCTGCGCCACGACCACCTCGCCGGAGCGAGCCAGCGCAGCGCGGTAAATCTGCGCCGCCTGCGCAAACGCCTGGGCACGCACGAACAACTCCGCCGCGCTCACGCGGAGCGGAAGATCGTTCGGTCTCGCCCTGAACGCCTCCTCCGCGACCGCCATGGCCTCGTCGGTGCGGTTCAGCCTCAGCAGTTCCGTGATCAGCGCGGCGCGAAGCTCGTCCAGCGCCGGGTTCACGCGGATCGCGCTCCGGAGATCGCGCAACGCGTCGTCCGTCCGGTCCATCTGCATCAGCACCTGGGCACGGACCCGCAACGCCTGCCAGAAGTCCGGACGCAGCTGCAGCGCGCGGTCGAGGTCCGCGAGCGCGTCGCGGAGCAGCGTCGGCTCCAACGCCAGCGCCTGCGCCCGCTTCAGGTAGATCATCGCCTCGTCGGGCCAGCGCGACACCGCACGCTCGAGCAACTCACGCGCCTGCGACGCCTGCCCGCGTCCGAGCAACACTTCGGACCGAAGAAGAACGACCTGGTAATCCGAATCCGCGTCAGGGATGGACGCGATCGCGGATTCCGCTTCGGGAAGCCGCCCCGCACGCGTCAGCGCCTCCGCCAGCCGCTTCCGGTACGTGCCGTCCTCGTCCGCGCCGGCGTCCACCACGCGCTTGAAGACGTCGGCCGCGGCGTCCGCGCGCCCCGTCAGCAGCAGCGAGTTCGCCAGCGCCTTGTCCGCCTCCATCCCCTCGCGCGACTGGTGCTCACGCGCTTGCTCGAACGCGCGCAACGCGGTCTCGACGTGCCCGCGCTGCATCATGAACTGGCCCAGCGCGAGATACCCCTCGAGCCGCCCCTCCGGCGGGAGTTCCACGATGTAGTCCACGAACGTGCGTCGCGCCGCTTCCGCGTCGCCCTGGTCCGCGTGCCAGCGAGCCTCCAACGCGACCAGTGAACGGTCGTTCTGCTCCTTCCGAAGCCCGTCGAGCAGGGCCTTCGCGTCCGCCCAGCGTCCTGCATCGATGTACAGGCCCGCGAGCGCCTGCCGGTTCCGCCGATCGTCGGGACGCTGGCGCAGAATCCGCTCCCGCCGCTCCAGCGCGGTCGGACGGTTCCCGACCGCGGCCTCAAGGTCCAGCAGCAGGTCAACGAACTCGTCGTTTCCGCGTGCGTAGTCCTCGGCACGCCGGGCCGCGTCCAGCGCCTCGCCTAGACGCTCCATCTGCACCAGCACGCGCAGCTGCTCCAGGATAACCGCGACGTCGTTAGGACGAATCTCCAGCGCTCGCGCGTACGACGCCAGCGCTGCCTGGCCGCGTCCCATCGCCAGCTGCTGGCGCGCCAGCAGACGCCATACGCTCACGTTCATCGGATCGCGGCGCGACGCCTCGGTCAGTGTCCCCAGCGCGGCGTCCGCTCGCCCCTCGAGCGCCTCGGCTCGCGCGCGGAACGTCAGCCCGTCAACCCGGTCCGCGTTGATCCGCGCCGCCACCTCGGCCAGACGCCGTGCCTCGCCGGCGTTCCCGCCCGCGATCGCACGCATGAACATGACTTCCACCACGGCCGGATCCTCCGGCGCGATCGCGGCGGCTCGCCGGATCTCCTCGTCCGCCTTCTCCGTCTCCCCGTGCGACGTGTACAACTGGTACTTCGCGATCCGCTTGCGGATCTCGGGGCGGTCGGACTGCTCGATCAACGCGGCAAACACCTCCACGGGGCTGTCCGCGGTCAGCGCGCCCGCCATCCGGCGCAGCGTCTCGTCATCCGGAGCCACTCGCAGCGCGGCATCGACCGCGGCCCTCGCCCCCGCGACGTCGCCGAACTCGACCCGCAGTCGCGCGAGCTCGGCGTTCAGCGTCCGGTGCGGGCCGTGCTGCTGCACTGCGGCGTTCAGCACCTCCATCGCCGCCGCGGGGTCCGCCGGCTGCGACGAGGTTCCCTCGTACAACTGGGCCGCGCGGATCAACGCGGCTTCCACGGGATCGTCCGTGGGAGTCAGCCCGAGTTGCTTCTCGATCGCCTTCACACGTTCGGCGACCGCGGTGTTGTCCGGCGCCACCGCGAGATAGCGAAGATACAGGTCGCGCGCGCCCTGGTAGTTCCGCAGGTCGGCCTCCACGTCCGCCAGCAGCAGCAGCGCGTTCGGCGCTTCGGGGGCGAGCTCAAGAAGCCGCGTCAGTCGCTGCTTCACGACGCCGGGCTGGTTCAACTCGCGCGCCGCGACCGCAGCGAGCCACAGGCCCTCGGGGTCGGACGAACCCATCGCGTCGTTGTACCGCTGCAGGATCGCCTGGGCGCCCGCGAAGTCACGCTCGATGATCCGCATCTTCCCGTCGATCATCATCAGCAGCGGCAGGTCGTCGGGAACCTGCATCGCGAACGCGGCGCGACGCTCCCGCGCCCGGGACATCCACGCCTCGCGCCCCGCGGCGTCCGTCGCCAGGTCCGCCCCGCGCAGGCACAGGTTCGTCTGCGCGTGCAGCGCGTCGACCTTGCGCGCCAGCAGCACGTAGCCCTCGAACGAGACGGGCTTGCTCGGCTGGTCAAGAATCTGCGTGTAGGTCGCGATCGCCCCGTCCAGGTCGTCCCGTGCCGCGAGCAACTCCGCCTTGATCGACAGCAAGCTCGCGTCGCCGGGACGCGACGCCAACACGGCGTTCACCAGCCCGAGCGTGCGCTCGCCACGCGACTCCGGGAGCGCGGCCTGTTCGAGGCGACGGAGCCTGTCCAGCGTCCAGGCGTCGAAGGACGACGGGTCCACGCTCCGGGCTTCCTCGAACACCTCTTCCGCAGCCAGGGCATAGGCCTGCGCCGAGTCCTCTGCACGCGCACCGGGAGCACGCGCGTGACGGTCCACCGCGATCCGCACCTGCGTGCGCAGCGCAAGCCCGCTCAGGCGCGCCATGGTCCCCGCCCCAGCGTGCTCGAGGAACCGCTCGACCACGGCGAGCGCTTCCCGTTCGTGCCGGGCGGCGTCGTCGGGACGGCCGCTGTCCCGGCTCCGTCTCGCGTCCTCCATCGAGAAGATCACCAGCCCTTCCGCCGAGTCGAAGTCGTCCGGATCGGACGCGATCGCCGCGTCAAGGTCGATCCTCGCCATCTGCACCTGCTGGTCCGTGGGCAGCCCTCCCGTCGCCATGCGGCGGACGATCGGGATCGCGCGGTACCGGCGGAGCCACTGCCACGAGAGATCGTCCGGCCGACGCGACTGGTGGTAGCTGATGAAGGTCTCCGCTTCGGCCGCGAGCGACTCGTACCCTTGCCGGCTGTAGCGCCCGAAACTCAACTGCTTGTACAACAACTCCAGGTAGTCGCGCTGCGCCTCGGTGTCCTCGAGGTCCGCCAACGCCAGCTGGCGGTGCAGCATCCGGTAGTTGACGTGGTACTCGTTCTCGAACTCGCGCTGGGTGGCGGGCACCCAGTTCTCCAGCGCTGTACGCCACTTCCTGAGCCACTCGGCGTTGTAGGGGTCGTGATTCACCGCCTTGCTGTAGAAGTTCTCGGCGGCGGCGTAGTCGCCCTCCGCCATCTTCGCGTCGCCGAGCCGGACCAGGTCATCACCGGACTTGAAGATGACAAGGGCGGCGAGCGTGCCCACGCCCGCTGCCACCGCCACGAGGATCACCGACAGAATCACGACGAACTTGACGTTGACACGCCCTGCCATGGTCCACCTCGTCGGCTCGCGGGCTGCTCCGCGGCCCAGTCGATCGTTCCTACGCTCCCGGCCGAACGCCCCGCGGATTATCGGGCGGATACTCGCCGGACTGAACCGCGACCCAGTCCGGCACGCACAACATCAGGTCCCCCAGCAGCTCGCCGAGCAGGCTCCCGGCGGCCTGCGCGAGCTCCTCGGCCGATTCGACCGACGCCGAGTTCACCTGCACCTTCAGGTAGTACGCGTAGTCGTCTCTCAGATTGAACGCCAGCAGGCGAACACCCTCCGCGCTCGACACCCACCCCCCGTTCGCGATGAAGAAATACCCCGCGAACAGCCGGCGGTCGCCGGGGAGCGTGTACTCGCTGATGCGCATCGCCAGCCCGTCGGCGTTGCGAGGCAGCCGTACCCGGCGGCCGTCCGACGCGCGAACCCGGTAGATCGGGCCAAGCCCTTCGGGAACGTCCGGGTCGGGCGTCCATCGGGAGGTGTCGAGCGGCAGCGTGATCGTCCGGGCGCCGCGGGCCATCTGCAGCCCGCCTCCCACGAAGCACCGCTCCGGCACGTGCGGGACCGTGTCGATCATCCCCGTGTAGTACGCCGCGTGCAGCTCGATCTCGACGCGTTTTCGCGGGTCCGCGGGGGAGCGTTCCGCGTACAACCGGGTCAGGTAGTTGTCGGTCCCCAGCGTGCTCTCCACTTCCACCGACTCCACCCGATCCGCCGCGATGCGGACCCAGGACGCCGTTTCAAGCGGGAGCGAACCGAGCGTTCGTCCGTCCGCGGGATGGATAGGCAACTTCCGCAGGTGGAGACCAAGCCCCGAGATCATCGCGTGGAGCGACGCCGCGCCGGCGCCCAGCACCGCCGCCGACAGAAGCGCGGCCAGCAGGACGCCCTTGCGCGAATCCGAACACGCCAGCAAGTTCCTCGCGATCATGACGCCGCCCCCGGTGGCTCACGGACCGTGCGGTTCAACGCCCAGACCATCCCGAGGAACAGGAACAGCGACGGAACCAGCAGGATCGTGCCGATCAGCGTGTGGGCGTCACCAGACGCAAGGTTGGGGTCGATCAGCGTCAGGATGCCCAGCACCGCCACTCGAACCACGTTCATCAGGACCGCGACCGGCCCAGCGAGCAGCACGACCGCCACACGCTGCCACCATTCCCGGCAGCTCAGCAACGCCACCGCGGCCGCGAGCGCGAAGAAGGCGATCAGCATCCGCATCCCCGAGCACGCCTCGGCAACGTTCAGCGGGTTGAGTGCGCGGCCCGCCGAGTCGATCAGCGTCAGCGTGTTCCCGTCGATGTCCGCCTTGAACCCGAACACCGCGCCCACGAGGTTCAGGAGCACCCAGCTGCCCTTGGCCGCGATGATCTGGAGCGGGAACGTCAGCCGGATCATGATCTGCTCGGAGACCGTCACCCCGAAGGCAAGGAAGGCGATGGGCAGGAACGCCAGACGCATCAGCGCAGGACCGAGCACGAAGAGCGTCAGCCCGAACAACGCCAGCAGGACCGACAGGCCCTGGAGCATGTGGTTGGGCACCTGCACGAGGAAGAAGACGTAGCACGCCATCCCCGTCAGCAGGGCCGTCAGACCAGGCAGATAGGCCCTCGCGCCGGCCCGCGCGATGACTTCCCGCTGTTTCCACAGCATGTACGCGCTGATCAGCGGCACCACGAACGCATGGCCCCAATCTTCGAGATGGTTCCAACTGAGCAGCGCCTGCCGGGCAAACCAGGCATGAAACAACGCCCCGAACGCAACCGCGAGCAGCAGCGCGCCGACGAGGCCTTCCCGGCCCGAGACCACGGACTTGACCGTGATCGCGTCTCGCATGGCGGTCGGGATGTGCTCGGAGGCGGTGCTCATCGGGTCTGCTTGCCGGTCGCTCGGGTTCTACGCCCGGGCGCGGGCGTGGTTCTCGACGAGGCCCACCTCGGGCCGACTCAGTTGGTGCGACGCACCGGCGGAGCACCGAACACGTCGTTGCCGAAGTTCCGGTCGAGGAAGAACCCGAAGCCGTACGAGGCGCGGAAACCGTTGCGAATCACCGCCAGCGGGAGCGCCCAGAAGTTCGTGCCGACGTTGATCCGGTCGTCCGGCTTCAGGAAGATGTCCGGCTGTGTCCCCTCGTTGATCGCCCGGTAGTTCAGCTGGATCGTCGCCTGCCGATCGGGGCCGACCATCCGCGTTACTTCCACGCGCTCGGGGATCGCGATCGGGGCAAGACCGCCCGCAGCGTCAATCGCACGGATCAGCGTGATCCGGCCCGAGAGCGGGAGGGTGTACACCCCGGGCCGCTGCACCTGCCCGGCGATGTAAATCTCGCCGCGATCCGGGAAAGGAACACGGATCACGTCGCCCGGCTTGATGATGATGTTGTACCGGGCATCGCCGTTCAGCAGCGGCTTGACGGGAATACGGATCGTCCGCTGCGTCACCATCGGCTCTGGGCCGCTGCCAGAAGGCGCGGTTCCCGCCCCGGAAGCCGGCGCGTTCACCTGGACCCACTGACCATTCAGGAACATCCACGCAGTGCCGTCACCGCGCGCGGGCTGGCCCGCCGGGCGGCTCGGGGGGGGAGCCGAATCCACGAGGTCGATCGGCGGCGTCTCGGGCTGCCCCGCCCGTCTCGTCCCGACCACCGCCGGCACACGACCCGCGCTCGTCACGCCCGGAGACCCGCCGCCGCGATCGCCCGTCAGCTCGTCGATGAGGTCGATGAGGCCGGCCCCGTTGCCGCCCGCGGGCTGTTGACCCGCCGGCGCCACCGGCGCGGCCGTTGCGGGCGGCGTCAACGGAGCCTGGCGGATCACATAGATGTACGACGCCGTCTCCGAGAATCCGCTCGCTGCTGTCATCGCGTCCAGCAGCCGGTGTTCCGTGTCCGGAACGAGGTACGGCCCCGGGCCGTTGACAGCTCCGAGCACGCTGTACGAGCGTTGCCGCGGCGTCGCGGCCGTCACCTGGATGAGCGGATTGCGGATCAACTTCGACGCCGCCTCTTCGATCTTCGCGCGAACCTCCGGCACGGTCAGCCCGCTCACGTGGATCGCGCCGAGCTGCGGCATGTCGATGAACCCGCGGTTGTCGACCAGCAGCAGGTACTGCTCACGCTGCCCCTCGATCACGAGGTCAAAGGCGATCACGTCCAGGCTGTCGCCCGGCCCGACTCGGTACTCCTCGACCTGCGGCACCAGGTCCGCCGCCGTCACGTCGCTGTACTCGACGAATCCCTCCTCAACGTCCTCGATGCTCGCCAGGCGCTCCAGGATCGGAACCACCGTCGGTGTCGCCTCCCACCGCCCCACCACGCTCGGATCGATGTAGTTGTCCAGCGAGCACCCCGGTACCGCGGCGAATGCCATGCCTGCGAACGCCGCAAGAGCAAGCGAGCGGCCGATGCGGCGGCGAGGGAATGACCTGAGGGACGTTCTCACGCTCACGCTCCTTGTCCTATCGCCTTGCACCCAAGGCGAATCGGAGACCGACTGCCCAACCCACCCCGTCGTCGACTCCGGGACGGTCGCGGGGAAACCTAGGGCCTGCCGACGCCGTGTCAAACGCTCCGAACCGTCGGCAGGTTCGCGGACCCGAACGAATCGTCCGTGCCGCATCGGAGGATCGACCGAAAAGGTGGGGTCGGTTGAACCGTCCTTGCCCTTTCAGCGCGGCATTCACCCCGCTGCGAGCATGATTATTGGCCCGTGATCTCGGCCCGGAAGCCCCCCGTTCGGGTTCCGTCGATACCTACAGTCAAAGCCCATGACCCTGCCGGACGCGACAAGCCCTGCCCAAGTCACCCGCCCGAGACACCCGCGTCCTCCCGGCGGCGATCCGCTCCGAACCCTCGATCGGCCCCTCGTCAGCCTCACCGGCATGGTTCTCAACAACTCGGGCGACCACACCCTTGCCCCCAAGCGCAAGCCCCCGTGGCTCCGCGCCAGGGTTCCGGGCGGCGAAGGCTACCAACGCCTCCGCAGGATCATGACCGATCACAGGCTCCACACCGTCTGCGAGGAGGCCGGATGCCCGAACATGGGTGAGTGCTGGTCTCGCGGCGTCGCCACGATCATGATTCTGGGAGACACGTGCACACGCGCGTGCGGTTTCTGCAACGTCAAGACCGGCCGCCCACCGACCCTCGACCGCGACGAGCCTCGCCGTGTTGCCGAGAGCCTGGCGCTCATGGGCCTCAGGCACGTCGTCATCACGAGCGTCAACCGAGACGAACTCCCCGACGGCGGGGCGGGCATCTGGGCCGAAACGATCGTCCGCGTCCGCGAGGCCTGCCCGGACATGTCCGTCGAGGTGCTGATCCCCGACTTCGAAGGCAACTGGGCCGCGCTGCAGATGGTCATCGACGCCGGTCCCCACATCATCAACCACAATCTCGAGTGCGTCCGGCGCATGTACCCGGCCGTCAGGCCCAGCGCGAAGTTCGACCGATCCCTCGAACTCCTCCGACGCGTGAAGGAGCAAGGGTGCGTCGCCAAGACGGGCATCATGGTCGGCATCGGCGAACGAGACCACGAGGTACTCGCTCTCATCGACGAAATCCAGACAGCCACCAGGGTTTCGCGACCGTCATCCAGCCCCTCCATCACCTCCCCGCTCGCTGATTCCTGCGACATTCTCACGATCGGCCAATACCTGCAGCCGTCGAGAAACCATCTTCCCATCGATCGATGGGTGACTCCCGAACAGTTCTCGACCTTCAAAACCGAAGGGCTCCGTCGAGGGTTCAAGGTCGTGGAGAGTGGCCCCCTCGTTCGCTCGAGCTACCACGCCGACCATCAGGCCGACGTCCTGAGTTCTATCGCATTCCACCATGTTCGGCCGTTCTGATCGGGTTGTGTTCGGAAGCGAGGTCCGAACATTACGGCTCGCGTCGCAGAGTTGCCGTTTCAGCGAAATTCTGCTTGAGCCGCCGCCTCGGTTCGGCTATACCAAACCCCTGAGAGACAGGCCGCCCGACTCCGGGCGGGGTCAGCGCGATTCTGCTGACCGTAGGAGGAGCGATCCGCCTATCCACCACGGAACCGAAGTACCCCGTTCGGGGGAACATCGCGCACTTGCGATGCGCCCTCGCGGGAGGAAGAGTTTGGGCTGAAACGTCCGGCTTTTGTTGCCGGCGAGAGAGTGACACAGTTCCCCCCACAGTGGGGAACGCCTTCAGAGGGAGACACAGGAATGCGTGGAATCATCGGACTGATTGCCGTGGCCGGCGTTGCCGCGGGCGCTTCGGCGCAGGTTTTCCAGCAGTTGCCCGACTACGGCGGCTGCCTCGGCTGCGGGTACTTCTCCGACGGCCAGTCGGGCCAGTACTGGTCGCAGCGCATCGCGGACAACTTCAACCTCGGCGGGACGAAGGTCATCGACCGCGTCAAGTGGTGGGGCATGAGCGAGTACTACATCTTCCCCGACCTCACCAACTTCTCCGCGTGGACGATCGCGTTCTACAACGCGGGCTTCGGCCAGACCTCCTCCGAGACCATCGCCAAGGCGAACATCACCATCACCCAGGACGCCAACATCTTCGGCAACTACTGGGTCTACGAGTTCGACGCCGCGATCACGCCCGTCGCCGTCGACAACGGCTGGATCTCCATCGGCTCCCACAACATCAGCCCCTTCGATGACGGCTTCGCCTGGCACTTCGGCACCGGGGGCGACGGCACCATCGCCGCCGACTTCTTCGATGGCAACGGCTACCAGACCTTCCCTGGCGCCGGCGATGTCGCCTTCGCCCTCTACGAGATTCCCGCTCCGGGCACCCTGGCCCTCGTCGGCCTCGGCGGCCTGGTCGCGGCCCGTCGTCGCCGCTGACGACACCATGGCCCGGGCATCTGCCCGTGCCTGACCATGCTCGTGACGCGTGCCTGCCCACCGGCGGGCACGCGTTTTTTTCTCTCCGCCACGCGCCCTCCCCCGACATTCGTCGCACTGGGCTACGAAGACGCAACCCTTCACTCGGTTCACCAATCCGGGTGTACACTTCAACTCGCGCGGACCGCTTCCGGGAGGCTTCGTGGACCCGGCGACCGTTCATCAACTCGTGAAGGCCATCGAGGCCAAGGACCTCTCGACCGCCGCCCACACGTGGCGCGTCGTGCTCTACTCCCGGGCCATGCTCGAGGCCGTCGGCGCGGACAACGCCACCATCCACGCCGTCACGCAGGGCGCGGCCCTCCATGACGTCGGCAAGATCGACATTCCCTCCGCCATCCTCACCAAGCCCGATCGCCTCACCCCGGAGGAGTTCGCCGTCATCCAGCAGCATCCCGTGACCGGCTACGCACGCATGGTCGCCATGGACGTCGAGGACAAGCACATCCTCGACCTCATCCGCTTTCACCACGAACGCTGGGACGGTCTCGGGTACCCCTACGGCCTCAAGGACGGCGACATCCCGCTCGTCGCACGCTACTTCGCCGTCATCGACGCGTTCGATGCCATGACCAGCGTTCGCCCCTACCGCCACGAAGTCGGCGAAAAGGCCGCCGCCAACGCACTCATCGAACTCCGCAACGGCGCGGGCACCCGCTACGACCCCGACGCCGTCCGCCTCTTTGCCGACCTCTTCGAACGCGGCAGCCTCACCTGGATTCTCAACTACTTCAACGACGGCACACCGATCCCGGATTTCACGCCCGACGAGTCCGCCGTCGCCCTCATCGGCCCATAAACACTCCTCCGCCTCGGGCTTTCGGGCGAGCGTGGTCACACGCATTCGACGTGCATCGCCCACTCCACCTCGAACGATCCACCCGGTTCCAGCACGCGCACTCCCGTCCCTTCCAGGCCCTCTGCCAGCATGTTGAACCCGTCGTTCACCATGCTGACCGGCTCTGCACAGAAGAAAGGCAGCGGCTTCCCCGCCGTATCGTGACCCGCGTAGATGACCGTGTGGTCAAGCCCCGGCGAGCATGCGAATACCACCCTCACGCCGCTCGCCCGCCACTCGATCACCGCACCGTCCAGCGATCCCGCGAAGACGTCGTCGAGGAACTCACCTCCGAGCGCCGTGCCTTCGCACAACCGTTTCACGACACCGTCCCGCGTCGCCTGCCCGACCGGCAGCATCCCTTCGCACGGGTACCGTCCGCGCAGCCCGCGCGGCGCATCCGGCCCAGACGCACGACACGCGACCACGACCTCATCTCGCTCATCCCACAACCTCCGCGGGAAGAAGGGGTGAAAGCCCAGCCCGACCGGCGCCCGCCCAACGGCCCCGTCATCGATCGTCACGGCGAGTGAAGCCCGGAACGTCGCCCCATCCAGCTCGTACCGCGCGACGCACGAGAACGCCGCCGGGTATCCGGTCGGAGCATGGTCTCGGCTGTTGAACGCCAGCCGCACCGACACCGGCGACCGGTCGAGGATGCGCCACGCCTTGTCCTTCACCAACCCGTGAATCGCGGTTCCATCCGGCCAGTCCGGCCTCATCGCGTGCTCACGCCCCGCGAACCGAAACTTGCCTCCGCGAACTCGATTGCTCCAAGGCGCGAGCAGGTAGCACGCTAACGAGTTGAAGTGCTCCGGCAAATCGGGCGAAGCCCGTAGGAGCGGACGCCATTCGCCGTCCCCTCGACGCAGCGACAGTCCGTGCATGCCCGCGCCGAGCCGGGGCAGCACTCGCAATCGAAGCGCGTCACTCTCGATCACAACCGCTCGCACGCCCTCATCATGCCACAAACGAAAAAGCCCGGCGCGTGTGAGCGCACCGGGCCTGAAGTGGGACTCCGGATGCCCGGTCGGCTCAGCCGCCCGTGGACTCGCCGTCCGTCGCGGGCTTGGCCGCCTTCATCGTCTCGCACGCCTCGCGGCACGCCTCTTCGCACCCTTCCGGCGAGCAGCCGCAGCAGTCGGCCGCGACCTTCTCACCCTCGCACGCCGTCGCCTCGTGGCAGGCTTCTTTCATCGACTCGCTGCACGCGGTCTCACAGACCGCCTCCATCGAGCACTCGGTCGCCTCGGCCTTGTCGGCGGAACACCCGCCCAGCGGACACGCGCCGTCTGTTCCAGGCCCGGCCGTCTGGACGATCTTCGTGTCCGACTTGCCATCGAGGCAGCCGCCCAACGGGCAGCCCGTGGTGGCGAGGTTGTACCCACCCACACCGACGGCGACGAGGCCGACGATCGCGATGAGGGGCTTGAAGAACGACAGCGGGGTGCCGCAGCAGGACATGGTGGCTCCTTCCTCAGGGGTCGCGCCGGGGGACAACACCCGGGCGTGGGTTCACATCGTCCATTGTACCTCGACCCGGGTCGCCGTGTTCCCCCTTTCCTGCTGTATACCGCGGTTTGATCGGCCGGGCAGACGCCGGCATCGCTCCGTTCTCGGACCGGGCGGTTCAGTGGCCGACCCGAACGGTCGATACAGCCGGACGGGTCCGGCCGGACCGTGCGGTCTCGGTGCCAAGGGAGGACGACAGGGATGGGCGTGAAGGACGGCCACTCAGGGCCACCCGACGGGGGCACGCCGACCGTCCGCCATCCGGACCCCCGACCGAAAGACGACGTGCTGCGCGTCATCGAGGACGTTGAGTCTCAGCTCGCCCGCCTCCGGCGTGTGGGGGAGCAACGCAAGTCGGCGGCTGCTCCGCCACAGCCTCCGTCGGCGTGCGCCTCGGAGCCTGATCGAGACGCCGAGCTTCAGTCGCTCCGAGCCGAGATCGCCTCGCTCCGGGATCGCGCGAATGAGGCCGACCAGCTCCGTTTGCAGGCGGACCACCTGCGCGAACGCGCCGCCCTCGCCGATCGCCTGCAGTCCGAAGCCGACGACCTCCGCACTCGCGCCGAGAACCTCACGGCCGAACTGAACTCGCTCCGCGAGCGGCTCGCCGACACCGAGCGGCTCCACGCGGAACTCGATGCGCTGCGCCACCGCGCCGAGGAGGCGGGCCGACTCGAAGGCGAGATTGTCTCCCTGCGCAAAGTCGCGTCGGAATCGCAACGGCTGCGAGAAGAGATCGATGCCATTCGCCCACGGGCCGACGAGGCAGAACGCCTGCGTTCCGAGGTCCATCAACTCGGCGAGCGAGCGGCACGCGCCGATGCCCTTGAATCTGAACTCAACCGACTGCGAGCGGAGAACGGCGACCTTGACCGTCTGCGCGCGGAGATCGAGGCACTCCGATCCTCGGCGGCGGATCAGGAGCAGCGCGTCGAGGCGCTCCAGCGCGAAGTCGAGGCCTCTCGCGAGCGCGAGGCCCAACTGATCGCCGACCTTGAACGAACCGCGTCGGAGCAGACCCTCGGGCGCGAGGAACGCGATGCCTCCGAGCGGTTGATCGCCGAGACCGCGCGGCGTGCGCAGGCCGCCGAGGAGCGCGCGGCCGCTGCCGAGGCGGAAGCCGAGCGACACCGTGCCGCGGCGACCGAACACGAAGCGCGGCTCCGCGATGCGGTCGATCGGCTCGCCGAGATGTCGCGCCTTGTCCGTGAGCAGGCGGCGAAGCTCGAACGCGCCGAGGCGATCGCCGCTGACATTGACCGCCTGCGCCGACAGGCCGACGAACTCGAAGCGAAGCTTCGTGCCGCCGAGGCCGAGCGGACACGCCTGCGCGAAGCCCTTCTCAACGCTCCCGCCGTGGAAGGAACGACTTCAGGCCCGCGCCCGAGTGAACGCCTCGCGCGTCTGCGCAACTATCGCGCCGCGCTCCGTCGCCAGCGTGAGCGGCTCGAACGCGCCAACCAGACCCTGGCCGATCGCATCGACCGCTGCGAGCAGGTGCTCGCGCAGCGGCGCGACTTGGTCGAAGCCCGAGTCTCGATCGAGGCCGTGGGCAAGCGAGTCAACGCCGCCAAGGCCCGAACCAACACTGCCGCAGCCGGGTTTTTCCTCGTCGGTCTCGTCGCCGTGCTCGGACTCCTCAGTTGGGTGATCGCGGGACAGTTCGTCCATCCCGTGTATGCGGCACGGGCCGTGATCTCGGCGCAGCAGCGGGCCACGAACCCCAACCCCGCGGAACTCGAAGGCTGGCACACCTTCCACGTCGAGTTGCTGACCGATCCTCGGCTGCTCGACCGCGTCGCAGAGCGCATGGAGCGTCGCGGGATCGCCGATCTCGCACACCCCGCCCGTCTGGCGGCGGCCCTTGAAACGAACCTCATCTGGAACTCCACCGCTCCGGGTCGTCTCGAACTCGAACTCCGCGGACCGGGCGCGGAACGCACGCTGCGCGCCCTGGACACCTATGTCTCCACACTCGTCGCCGAGGCCAACACCTCCCGCTCGCGGCGTGCCGACGCCGCGGTGACGGTGGTCGAGTCGCAACCGAGGCTCGGTGGCCAGCCGATCGAGGACCGCCGTCCGCTCTACGCCGCCGCCGGGCTCGGCGTCTCGTCGCTGCTCGCCGTCGGGTTCTGGAGCGTGATCTGGCGCCGGCTCGCTCGGGCACAGAGCGTCTTCGAGCAGGCCGATCGCCTCGACCAGCTGCTGGAAGAACGCCGGTGGGTGGACCCCATCGAACAGCTCATCAATCGCCAGGATTCGTCGAGAGCGGCGTGATCACGCAGGCGGAACGCGGTACTCCGACGTCAGCATGATCCGTGCCGACTGGTTCGCGGCACTGGTTGCCATCACGCCGAGCCGTGACCCCGATACCGCCACCTGAATCGGGATGTCCCGGTGGAGCAATCCGCCGCGGAAGTCGAACTGCGCCACGTCCTGCACCACGTTCCCCTGGTCGTCGAGCACGACCAGGCGGTAGGTAGTATCCGGCGTCGAGAGCGGCAGGTCCACAACGAAGAACCGCGCCGAATCCCAGTCCGGGTGGTACCACACCGCGGCGCGGCCCTGCGCGCCGGGAGCATCCGGCCGGAACGCCACGCGCCTGGTGTCCGCGTCGAAGATCGCGTCGGTCACGTACCGGGAACCGAACGTCTCGACCAGTTGCGAGAGGAGCGCGTCGCGCTTGAGGTCGTTCTCCAGGCGCTGGTAGTCGCTGTGCAGGCGGACAAGCAATGCGCCGAGCACGACCACGGCCGCTGTCGCGCCGAACGCGGCGGCGCGCCACCAGTGCGTGACGCGACGCCTGTGACCATGCGCGCGTTGATCAACCGGTCGAGCGCTCTGCGCCAGGTGCAGCGCGGCCGCCTCACCGGGGCTGGACGACGCGCTGATCGCCGCACGGACGGCGGCCAGCACCCGTGCGCGCAGCGAGACAGGCGCCTCCACATCGGGCAGCAGCGCGTCGATCCTTGCCAGCCTCGTCTGCTCGCGCCGGATCTGAGCCTGTACCTCCGGCGTCGCCGCCCTGAACGCCCGATCGAAGGCGGATTGCTCTTCCTCGTCCAGCAGCGCGAGGACGTCGAGCAGCGCGAGTTCCATCAGTTCTGCGGTGGTCATGTTGCTGTATCCTCGCCCGATCGTTCGCGCAGCCGCACCAACGCCCGGCTCAACGCGGACTTCACTGTTCCCAGCGGTGTGTTCAACTCCTCCCCGATCTGCCGCAGCGTCTGGCCCCCGAGATACGCCCGCGTCACCACGAGCCGTTGCAACTCGGGCAACGCGTTGATGCGGTCGATGAGCGTGCCGAAGCGTTCGTCATGCTCCAGACCCGCGGACGCGCTCGGGACTCCCGAAGGCGCGGGGATGGGCGTGCTCTCGTCCAGGCTCGACGCCTTGACCCTCGCCCGCGTGCGACGCAGCTTGTCCACGAGGTGCCGACGGGAGATCAGCATCACCCACGTTACCAGTGCGGCTCGCTTCGGATCGAATCGGTGCGCCGTCCGCCACAGCCGCACGAACACTTCCTGCACCGCGTCCTCCGCCTCGGCCCTGGTTGGCATCGCCTGATACGCCATCCGATACACCAACGATCCGAAGCGGTCGTACAACTCCGCGACCGCATCTTCTTCGCTCGCCGCAACCCGACGCATCAGCGCAAGGTCGGCGTTCTCCTGTTCACGACTCGCTGCCATGACCGGGCTCAGAAAAACTCGGGCCGAGCACCCCCCGCGAGCGACCGTCGCGGTTCATTCCCGGCATCAATCTCTACGCAAACGTGGCCCGGCGGATGCCGGACCCCCGCATGATCGGGAGGAACACCCTACCCTTATCCGACATATGATAGGGTAACGTTAGGGCAAATGCTACTCGTGATACCGAATTTGAGGGGTTGCATGGCCGGGGGCTTTCCGATACGCTTGTTCGCGGGGGATTGGCTTGGGGTAGGGCCGCTCCCGAGGAGAAGGCCGCATGCCGGACGCCGCTGAGCAGGCCGTGCGGAAGTCGTATTGCAGGGGGAAGCCACCTCGTGCTGTTGCACGCGCCGCGTTCACCCTCATCGACGTGCTCGTCACCATGGCGGTTGTCGCTCTGCTCCTAGGCATTCTCATGCCGGGGTTTGCCTCCGTACGTGAGACCTCCCGCCGAGTCGTCTGTGCCTCCAACCTGCGACAGATCGGATTCGGCCTCACGCTCTACGCGGACACGAATCGCGACTACCTCCCGTCCAGCGCGTTCCTCCGCGGTGAAAAGCCCGGCGGTGAAGGCGGTGCCTCAGGCAGCGAGACGTGGTATCCCAGCGAGATGATGACGCTCCGTCTCCCAGGTCTCCCCATCTACGGCATCGACAAGACATGGGACGGCCTCGGCATGCTCTACAGCAACGAGTTCCTCCCAACTCCCGAGATTTTTTACTGCCCCTCTCACTGGGGGAAGCACCCCCTCTCGAGGTATGTCCCCTACTGGAAGGGACAGAACGGCGCGATCGTCGGCAACTACCACTTCCGCGGCGTAGGCCCGAACGGCTCCAGGCGGCTCAGTCGCATTGAACCGAGCCGTGCCGCAATCGTCACTGACGGTCTCAAGACCCGGCTGGACTTCAACCACAAAGTCGGCCTCAACGTCCTGCGCGCGGATATCTCCCTCTCCTGGCTCTCCGATGGCGGCCGTCTCTACGAGTACCTGCCCGCCGACGGGGATTCGTCGCTCCGCGCCGAGGACTTCGAGATGCTCTGGGAACAGATCGACCACCCCGATTCCGACGTTCTCCCCGACAACGGGAACTGATCCGCCTGCCACGCCGCCTCGATCGCACGCGTGGGATACAGTCGTGGCATGATCCAAAACCACACCAGGCTCGTGCATGTTTCTGCCATCGCACTCGCCCTCTGCATCGCCCTGACGGCCCATCTCCCGCGAGCATCCGCCCAACTCCTGCCTGAGCGCGTCTACTACGGCCACGGCCGCACCATCCCGATGCAGGTCGTGGTTCCCGGTGCGCTCGCGGGCGAAGTGACGATCGAACTGCTCGCACCGAACACTGCGGAGCGCGTCGACTCCGCGCCCGCCGCGGAAGGCGCGGTGGACCTGGCTGGCCTGTTCCCCTCGATCTGGACAACGGATCGTCCACGGCTGCTGTACGCCCAGTTGCGCGTCGGCGAGGAGCCCATCGGCTCGGCGGTCGTTCTGCAGCCCATGCTCGCGGTTCCCTACGCGGAACGCACCGACCAGACCGGACGCCCGCAGTTCACATCCTCTCCCGGGCTGGTCTACTCGGGAATCCGCGCTTACCCCGAAAAGCACGTCGTCCTTGAGACGACCCACGGCGACATGCACTTCCGGCTTCGTCCCGACCATGCGCCCAACACGGTCTGGAACTTCCTGCACCTTGTTGAGGGCGGCTTCTACACCGACATCGTCTTCCACCGCGTCATCGGCTCGCGCGGCGGCCAGCCCCCGTTCGTCATCCAGGTCGGCGACCCGACGGGCACGGGCATGGGCGGACCGGGCTACCTCATCGACCTCGAACCGAGCAGACTCCGCCACGACTTCGGCGTGCTCTCCATGGCACGATCCTCAAACCCCAACTCCAACGGTTCACAGGTCTTCGTCTGCCTCAGCCGAGCGGCCACGCAAGCCCTCGACGACCGCTACACCGCCTTTGGAGAACTCGTCTCGGGTGCGGACGCCGTCGTGCAGGTCTCGAAGGTTCCAACCGGCCCCCAGGACCGCCCCCTCGACCCCATGCCGCGGATCGTGCGCGCTTACACTGTCGATGCCCCCCCCTACGGCACCGGACCAAAGCCAGAACAAAGCCCCGGCGACGGCACCGGCGAGCGCTAGCTCCTCATTCGCCCCGGTTCGCTTCAGAACTTGAGCGTCAACTGCACGCCGGCCGTCAGGTGCGTGTCCGTTTCCGTCTCCGCGATCGTCGTCCCCGCGCTGTTGATGAACTCGTACTCGTTCCACACGACCGCGCCGACGAACCCGTCCAGCGTGATCGTGTCGTTCGGCCTCCACGTCGCGCCGAGCACGATCGGCACCCGCTCGTCCCTCGCCACGCCGCCGGGAAGCGGGCCGTCCTCGTCCATCCTGAACTCTCGCGCCTCCCACCGCCCGGCGATATAGATCGTGTACGCGGGATCGGGGGTGTAGGACAGCTTCAGCCCAGGCCCGTCCGTCGACAGACGCCACTCATCCGTGATCCGGAAGTCGACCACCGGGATCGGGATGATCCGCGCGTTGTCCTCGAGCCGCGTGCGCACCGACAGTCCGATCCCGAGCGTCAGGCGATCCGAGACGTCGTAGGTCACGCCGCCGAACCCGCCGCCGGTGACCGAATCGCCGGCGTCCGCGCCGTGCTCGCCGGCGAACCGCACGTCTCCTCCCACGAACATGCCCCATCCCGCCTCCAGGGACCGCGAGTAGCGGCCGCCGATTCGGTAGTCGTAGGTGTCGTCGAGCGGCGAATCCGTGCCGGGCACCAGGTCGGTCGCGCCGTCGAAGTCGTAGAACGAGAACTCGCTGGAGAACTGCAGCGCGAACCGTGAGCGTTCGTCCACCCGGAAGTCCGCCTCGAACGCCGAGCGGATCCGTGCCACCGATACGTCGCCGGGCGAGTCGTCGAGGTCCGCCGTGCCGTCGAAGGTCGCGCCGCCGTCGAGCCGGAACCGCACGGGCGGCTCGCCGTTGTCCTCCTGCGCCCAAGCCGTTGATCCGGTGCCGGTCGCTCCCGCGAGGGCGGCCAGGAACACGATCGATCGGCGTGCAGAGGACGGACGGTTCATGGCGGAATCCTCCTTCGGGGCGGTTCCAGGGGCCGCACAGCATACGGCCTCGCCGGCGCCCCCGCCTACACTCCCGAGCGGCGTCCCGCAACGCCGGCTGGGGCGGTAACTCAACTGGTAGAGTGCCAGCTTTGCAAGCTGGAAGTTGCCGGTTCGAATCCGGTCCGCTCCACTTCCTCGCCCACGCGGCGCGTCCGCCTACAGTCGCTTCCGCCGCGTATGGCCTCTCCCTCCTTGAGCGTGGCTTCGTCCTCCGGCCCGCCAACCCGCTGGGTCGGCGTGGTTGCCATCGTCCTCACCCTTGTCGGATGGTCGAGCATTCCGCTCTTCCTCCGCCACTTCGCCGACTCCATCGACTTCTGGACCAGCAACGGCTGGCGCTACGGTTTCAGTGCGCTCTTCTGGCTTCCCGTTCTCGTGTGGGGCCTGGCACGCCGGGACCTTCCCGTGGGCCTCTGGCGCGCCGCCTTCTGGCCGAGCGTCATCAACTGCGCCGCCCAGGTCTGCTTCTGCTGGGCGCACTACAAGATCGATCCCGGCGTGCTCACCTTCGGCCTGCGTTCGAACATCGTCTTCGTCACGATCGGCGCGGCGCTCTTCTTTGCGGCCGAACGCGCCGTCATCCGGTCCCCCGGCTACCTCGTCGGCGTCTCGATGGTGGTCGTCGGTACCGTCGGCACCATGCTCCTCGGCGAAGGGCTGCCGCGCGGCGCCACGCTCTTCGGCGTCATCCTCGCCATCACCTCGGGCGCAGGGTTCGCCGCCTATGCCCTCGCCGTCCGGCACTGGATGCACGGCATCAACGCCATCCAGTCGTTCGCCGCCATCAGCCTCTACACCGCCGTCGGCATGGTCGCCCTCATGCTCGCCCTCGGCGACCGCGCGGGCCTCACCGCGCTCGACCTCGTCGGCCAGCCCGTCGGCTCGGGCGGCTCTCGCCTCTGGATCGACCAGTTCTCCCTGCTGCTCATCTCCGCCCTCATCGGCATCGCCTTCGGCCACGTCGCCTACTACTTCAGCATCGCCCGCCTCGGTCTGGCGGTCTCGGCCGGCGTCGTGCAGTTGCAGCCGTTCTTCGTCAGCATCGGCTCGCTCATGCTCTTCGGCGAACGCCTCACCATCCCGCAGTGGCTCAGCGGCGGCGTGGCCGTCGCGGGCGCGGGGCTTGTCCTCGCCATGCAGCACGTGCGCAGGTACGCCGAGGTGCAGCGCGCCGGCGAGCCGGAAGCCGTCGAGTTCGACCAGCTTCCCCCGGACCACGTCGCCGCGGCGGTGGCCGCCGAGACGCACGCGACCGGGGATGCTCGCGCGAGCGTCTGACGCCGCGATCACGCCCCCAACCGAAACTCGTGCCGGGTCTTCGGGGCGGTCAGGCCGTCGCAGAACCAGAGGAACGCCAGCGGCCCGCGCAGCCGCGGCGGCAGCAGCGCCCGCACCGCGAGCCGCGCGATCCGCCGCCCGAGCGCCATCCCCGCCAGCAACGGCAGCAGGCTGAACACGAGCGTTGCGGCGAGGACAGGCCCTCCGAACGCCTTGCGGGCCACGTCGCTCGCCAGCGCGGCGCCCCAGGTCTGCGACCCCGAGAACGCCATCCAGTCGAACAGCGCTGCGAGCGCGACGATCGCAACCGCGACCGCCGCGCGACCGTGCCAGGCCGCGTGCAGCAGCGCGACCGACCAGAAGCACCCGATCACGAACGCGGCGATCCCGACGCCGATCCAGCCCTTGGCCGCGCGGGGGTCGTAGCGATCCGCCAGCCCGCCCGAGCCTGCCGTCAGCGCGCGAACGTCCTGCTCCTTCAGCCAGTCCTCGTCGAGCCAGGTGTAGTGGCTGACGGTCTGGTTCGTCGCCCACGAGTTCCGTGCCGTCAACTGCGCCTTCACGTCCTCGGACGACGCCCATTCGACGAACGCGGACGCGATCTTCAGCGCGGCGGGCCGGGTGAACGCTTCGGACACCGCGAACGACGTGCCGCTGATGATCCCCGCGCTGCCCGTCCACAGCCCGAGCATGAGCAGCAGCCACACTCCGGCCAGCACGCCCGCCCAGCGACCGGCCCAGCGGCCGAGCGAGGGGTACTCCTGCAGCGCGGCCACGCCGGAGCACTCCGGGCAGCGCACGATCAGCATCCCGTAGTGCGGCTCGCGGACGATCGTCTGCCCGTGCAGGTTGAACCCGCACGCCGCGCACAGCCGATCGCCCGTGAGCATGGCGACCCGCTGCGTCTCGGCGGCGGGGGGAGTGTCGGCGGTCATGCGCTCGCCCTCTGGATGCGTCTCGTCTTCGCCCGCCGGCGCCTGAAACGCCGCGCCGTGCGGCCCGCCGCGCCCCGCCGAATCGACACGCCGATCGGCGTCGCGCAGACCGCCACCACGAGAGCGCCCGCGACGCCGATCCCCGCGTGGACCGTGGTGAGCACGCTCGGCGAGTATCGTTCCACGGCGCGCCGCAGCGTCATGCGGCCGTCGAACGCCCACTCTCCCAAACCCGCAACCACGGGGCCGCCGACGAGCGCCAGCCCGACCGCTCCGGCCCACGCGACCGTCAGCGCGCGCGGCCGCCAGTGCTCCATCATCGCCACCAGCGCGCTGCCGGCGATCGTCGCCGCGATCACGAGACCCGCCAGCGCGAACGCCCCGCCCGAATCGAACCACACGCCCAGCCCGTGCCGCGCGCGCCGGTCCAGCCCCGACAGACCCGTGGCCAGGTCGAGCGGCGTGATCCGATACTCGTCAAGCCTGTCGGCGACGTACGCGATGCAGGCGGCGGCGAGCAGCACCGTCGATCCCACCGCCGCCGCGCGACACGCAAGCCCCAGCACGCTCCGCGCCAGGTGCCGCGCCGCCCGCGCGTTTCCCATGCCCGCGTGCGGCCGCCGCACGCCCGCCCGCCCGCACGACGGGCAGACCACGACCGGCAGGGCGTAGTGAGGGTCCGGCGCGGCGCGCACGCGCGCCAACTCCGTCCCGCACCCGAGGCAGACGTGCGACCGTGCCACCGCACCAGCATACGGGAACCCCTCGGCCCGGTTCCTGTGCCGCCCGTAGACTGGCCAAGCCCACACGATCGGAGGCGGCCGTGCGACTGCGATTCCTGGGAGCGGCGGGCGAGGTGACCGGCTCGTGCCAGCTCGTCGAGACCGACCGTGCCCGGGTGCTGGTGGACTTCGGGCTGCACCAGGGCGGCCCGACCGCCGAACGCCGCAACCGCCGCTTCCCGCCCATCCGCCCGGCCGACCTGGACTCCGTGGTGCTCACGCACGCGCACATCGACCATTCCGGGCGGCTGCCGCTGCTCCCGCGGCACGGCTTCTCCGGCCCGATCTTCGCGACGCCCGCGACGATCGACCTGTGCGACGTCATGCTCCGCGACTCGGCGGGCGTGCAGGCGATGGACGCGGAGCGCTGGACCCGCCGCCACGAGCGTGAGGGCAAGCCGGGCGAGGCGCCGCTCTACGGCGTCGCCGACGTCGAGGCGGTGATGAAGCGCTTCCGCGCGCTCCCCTACGACACGCCGCGCGAGGTCGCTGCGGGCGTGACCGTCCGCTTCACCGACGCGGGGCACATCCTCGGCTCGGCGAGCGTCGAGATGCGTGTCCGCGACGGTGGACGCGAGAAGGTGGTCGTCTTCTCCGGCGACGTCGGCCCGGCGGGCGCGCCCCTGCTGCGCGACCCCGTCCCCCCCGGACGCGCCGACGCGCTCGTGCTCGAATCCACCTACGGCGACCGCGACCACCGCCCGCTCGACGCCACGCTGGACGAGCTGGTCGGCATCGTGCGCGAGGCCCGCACGCCGAGGGGCAAGGTGCTCATCCCCGCCTTCGCGGTCGGGCGCACGCAGCAGCTCATCTACTTCTTCGGCACGCTGCGGCGCGACGGCCGGCTCGACGATCCGCGCGTGTGGGTGGACAGCCCGATGGCCCTGGCCGCCACCGACCTCTACCGCCGGCACCGCGACCTCTTCGACGACGAGTCGTGGAAGATCATCGACGCCGGCGACAGCGTGCTCATGTTCCCCGGCCTGCGCTTCGCCCGCTCCATCGACGAGTCGATCGCGCTCAACCGCACGGGCGACGGCGTCGTCGTCATCTCCGCCAGCGGCATGTGCAACGGCGGTCGCATCCTGCACCACCTCCGGCACGCGCTCTGGAAGCCCGAGACTCACCTGGTCTTCGTCGGCTTCCAGGCCGAGGGAACGATCGGCCGGCGCATCATCGACGGCGCGGAATACGTCAGCATCATGGGCGAGCGCATCAAGGTCGGGGCGAGGGTCCACACGCTCGGCGGCTTCAGCGCGCACGCCGGCCAGACGGGGCTGGTCCGCTGGGCCGGGGCGGTCGTCGGGCGCGGGGACGGCGGGGGGGACGTGGACGACGGGGGGGGCGTGGGGGGTGCGGGGGTCGGCGCGAACGATCGGCCCCGCGTCTTCCTCAACCACGGCGAGGACAAGCCCCGCCGCCTGCTCGCCGAACGCCTGCGCGCCGACCTGGGCGTCGAGGCCGAACTCCCCGCGTTCGGCGAGATCGTCGAGGTCTGAGCGCGGGGGATCGAACGCGGAGGCCGCGGAGGGGGCGGAGTGGGGAAAGAGGTTCAGGGTCCTTGATCCCTTGATCCTCTCCCGTCTGCTCTCTGCCCCTTTGCCGTTTGCCGCTTGCTCTTTCCCATCTGCTTGTCCGGCCTCCGCCCCCCCCGGCGCCCGGCGTGGAACACCGAACATCCCGTCCCCCGGGTGACCGGCCGGACGGCGGGAGTTGCGCGTTGCGTGGCGCGGAGTTACCGGCCCCACCCGGGGCGTCCGGCACGCCGGCTGAGGAGTCCGGGGGCCGTGATGAGGAGTTCAGCACGCCTTCCGAGGAGTT
>SZOZ01000004.1 GCA_030263455.1 Synechococcales cyanobacterium CNB | reverse complement strand
CGTACATCGGACGCGACCCGAGCGGCGGGGAGCGGACGTGCTACCTGCACCGGATCAACATCAACTGCATCGGGTTCGCGTCGGACTTCACGGGCGACGAGAAGGTGGACGGCTCGGACCTGACGGCGTTCATGGCCGCGGCGGCGTCGAAGGACCCGTCGGCCGACCTGAACCTGGACTGGTCGGTGGACGATCAGGACGTGACGCTGTTCCTGAAGTGGTTCGACGCGGAGAAGGGGAAGTAAGGAGAGCGAACGAAAGACGGGGCCTGCGAGACACTGCCCCGGGAGAGGGATATCCGGCTATGCGCGGTGGGGCTTGAAGGCGAGGGCGGCGAGGGGGGGGAGGGTGACGGTGATCGAGTGTGCGCGCCCGTGCATGGGGTGGGGTTCGGCGTTGGCGGCGTGCGGGGTGGGGTGGCCCGAGCCGAAGAAGACGGGTGCGTCGGTGTCGAGGATGCTGACCCATCGGCCCGGCTCGGGGATGCCGAGGCGGTAGTCGTGGCGCGGGACGGGGGTGCAGTTGAAGACGCAGAGGATGGGGGGGGCGCCCGCGTCGCCGCGGCGGAGGAACGAGATAACGCTCTGGTCGGCGTCGTGGAAGTCGATCCATTCGAAGCCGACCGGCTCGCAGTCGTGCTGGTGGAGGGCGGGTTCCTCGCGGTAGATGCGGTTGAGGGTGCGGACGAGTTCCATGACGCCGCGGTGGCGTTCGAAGTGTGTAAGTCGCCAGTCGAGGCTGGTTTCGTGGTTCCATTCGTCCCACTGTGCGAACTCGCCGCCCATGAAGAGGAGTTTCTTGCCGGGTGAGAGCCACTGGAGGGCGTAGAGGAGCCGGAGGTTGGCGAACTTCTGCCAGTCGTCGCCGGGCATGCGTGCGAGGAGCGAGCCTTTGCCGTGGACGACCTCGTCGTGCGAGAGGGGGAGGACGTAGTTCTCGCTGAAGGCGTAGATGGGGCGGAAGGTGAGGTCGCCGTGGTGGAATCGGCGGTGGACGGGGTCGCGTGAGAAGTAGCGGAGGGTGTCGTTCATCCAGCCCATGTCCCACTTGAAGCCGAATCCGAGGCCGCCGGTGTGGGCGGGGCGTGAGACTCCGGGCCACGCGGTGGATTCCTCGGCGATCGTCTCGACGCCGGGATGATCGCGGTAGACGGCGACGTTGAGGGCGCGGAGGAAGTCGGCGGCTTCGAGGTTCTCGCGTCCGCCGAAACGGTTGGGGAGCCACTCGCCCTCCTTGCGCGAGTAGTCGAGGTAGAGCATCGAGGCGACGGCGTCGACGCGCAGCGCGTCCGCGTGGAAGCGGTCGAGCCAGCAGGAGGCTGAGGAGAGGAGGAAGGAGCGGACCTCGTGGCGACCGTAGTTGAAGATGGCGGTCGTCCAATCGGGGTGGAAACCGAGCCGCGGATCCTGGTGCTCGAAGAGGTGCGTGCCGTCGAAGCGTGCGAGGGCGTGTGCGTCGAGGGGGAAGTGGGAGGGCACCCAGTCGAGGATGACGCCGACGCCGGCGCGGTGGAGGGTGTCGACGAGAAACATGAAGTCCTGTGGCGTTCCGAAGCGGCTGGTGGGGGCGAAGTAGCCGGTGGTCTGGTAGCCCCATGAGCCGTCGAAGGGGTGCTCCATGACGGGGAGGAGTTCGACGTGGGTGAAGCCGAGCCAGGCGACGTACTCGGCGAGAGCGGGAGCGATCTCGCGGTAGTTGAGCGGTCGGTTGCCTTCCTCGGGGACGCGGCGCCAGGAGCCGAGGTGGACCTCGTAGATGGAGACGGGCCTGCGGAGCCATCGGCGTTCGTGGCGTGTGGACATCCAGTCGGCGTCGCCCCAGTCGTAGCCTGGCTGCCAGACGCGCGAGGCGAAGCCGGGCGGACGCTCGGCGTGTGCGGCGAAGGGGTCGGACTTCTCGAGTTCGTGCAGGGCGTGGCGCGGGCGGATGCGGAACTTGTAGTAATGGCCCGGTTGTGCGCCGGGGACGAAGGCTTCCCAGATGCCGGATGAGCCGCGCGGGTGGAGGGGGTTGGCGTCCGGGTTCCAGCGGTTGAAGTCGCCGACGACTGCGACACGCTCGGCATCGGGCGCCCAGACGGCGAAGGCCGCGCCGTCTCGGAGGTGGTGCGCGCCGAGTTTCTCGTAGAGGCGTGCGTGCGTGCCTTCGTTGAAGAGGTGAAGGTCAAGATCGGTGAGGAGGGAGTGGCGGGACACGGCGGGGGAGTGTATGGGCGGGAAGTGGAGAGTGACGCAGCGCCGGAGCGGGAACCCGTCGGCGGGCGTCAGTGTGGATGGTACTCTAGAGTTGAGCGATGGCGAGCGTGAACGAGCAGGTCGGGGTGTCGGCGCGCGTGGGGGAGCGGTCCCGCGTGAGCCACGCGCCCGAGGTGGACGCCGAGCGTGCGCCCGCGGGCGCGCTGCTGATGGAGATCGGGTGGGAGGTGTGCAATCCGATCGGCGGCATCTACCAGGTGCTGCGGTCGAAGGCGCCGACGATGGCGCAGCGGTGGGGGAACCGCTACATGGTGGTGGGTCCGTACATGGGGGCGAGGTCCGCGCTGGAGGTAGAGCCGCGGCGGGCGACAGGATGGATGGGGCGTGTGCTGGACGAGTTGCGGGCGGAGGGGTTGGAATCGCACCACGGGCGGTGGCTGGTGCCGGGGCGGCCGCGGGTGGTGCTGCTTGAGCACGCGCTGACAGGGACGAAACTGGACGCTGTGAAGTACAGGCTGTGGGCGGAGCACGGGATCGAGTCGCCGGGGAACGACGAGCTGGTGGACGGGGTGGTTGGGTTCGCTGAGGCGATCAGGAAGCTGATGGCGGTGATGTGCCGGGTGTGGGTTCGGGACTCGGGGGGGGGGCAGGGGCAGAGGCGGCTTCTGGCGCACATGCACGAATGGCTGGGCGGGCTGGCGATCCCGTTCATCCGGCGTGAGCAGTTGCCGGTGAGCCTGGTGTTCACGACGCACGCGACGCTGCTGGGGAGGTACATCGCGACGAGCGACCCGGACTTTTACAGGCGACTGACCACGATCGACCACGAGGCGGAGGCGAGGCGCTACGGCATCCGGGCGCAGCACCACTACGAGCGCGCGGCAGCGCACGGGGCGCACGTGTTCACGACGATCTCTCCGATCACGGCGGAGGAGTGCGGCGCGCTGCTGGGGCGCAAGCCGGACCTGGTGCTGCCGAACGGGCTGAACGTGGAGCAGTACAGCGTGGGGCACGAGTTCCAGACGCTGCACGCGCAGTTCAAGGACCGTATCCACCAGTTCGTGATGGGGCACTTCTTCCCCACCTACGCCTTCGACCTGGACAAGACGCTGTATTTCTTCAGCAGTGGGCGGTTCGAGCCTCGGAACAAGGGGTTCGACCTGTGCCTGGACGCCTGCGCACGGCTGAACGCGGAGCTGCGTCGTCGAGGGAGCGACGTGACGGTGGTGTTCTTCATCATCACTCGGCGGCCGGCGCGTTCGCTGCTGCCCGAGGCGCTGCAGAGCCGCGGCGTGCTGAGCGAGTTGCGCGAGGTCTGCGAGCACATCTCGGCGACGCTTGGGGAGCGCATGTTCCGCGAGGCGGCGGCTGGTCGGCGCGTGAACCTGGATTCGCTGGTGGACGAGTACTGGCGGTTGCGGATGCGGCGGACGCAGGCCGCGCTGAAGACGGACCGTCTGCCCTCGGTCTTCACGCACCACATGGACGACGCGGAGAGCGACGAGATCGTGCGGACGATCCGGCGGCTCGGGCTGCTGAACCACCCTGAGGACCGGGTGAAGGTGGTCTACCACCCGGACTTCATCAGCCCGACGAATCCGCTGTGGGGGATGGAATACGAGCAGTTTGTGCGCGGGTGCCACCTGGGCGTGTTCCCGAGCGCGTACGAACCGTGGGGGTACACGCCGCTGGAGTGCGTGACGATGGGCGTGCCTGCGGTGACGAGCGACCTGGCCGGGTTCGGCCGGCACGTGGCGGAGAACTTCGCGGATCACGACAGGTGGGGCCTCTGGATCCTGCCGCGGCGCGGGCGTGAGTACGGCGAGTCGGCGGACCTGCTGGCGCGGCGGATGCTGGAGTTCTGCACGCTGGATCGCCGGGCGAGGGTGGCGCTGCGGAACCAGGTGGAGCAGCGTTCGTGGAACTTCGACTGGTCGCGGGTGTCGAGGCCGTATCACGTGGCGCACGACCTCGCGCTCGCGCGGGCGCGGGCGGGCACGTACTGACCGATCGGCCCGGGGGTTGGGGGCGGCATGGCGCGCGTCGCGGCGATGGAGGCGGAATGGCTGGAGCCGGACGGCCTCGGCGGGTTCGCGTCGGGGACGGTGAGCGGCGTGCGCACGCGGCGCTACCACGCGCTGCTCCTGGCGTCGCGCACGCCGCCGACGGATCGGTTCGTGCTGGTGAACGGGCTTGACGCGTGGCTGACGGGGGGGGAGTGCCCCGTGCCGTTGTGCGCGCACCGGTATGCGCCTGACGTGCTGCACCCGCGCGGGGATCGTTGGGTGGAGTCGTTCGTGCGCGAGCCGTGGCCGACGTGGACGTACCGACTGCCGGACCGGACGCGGGTGCAGCATGAGGTGTTCGTGCCGCGCGGGAGACCGATGGTCGTGCTCTCGTGGCGGCTGCTCACGGGGCGCAAGGGCGCGGGGCTGTCGGTGAGGCCGCTGATCTCGGTGCGCGACTATCACGCGACGCACCACGAGAACCCGAGTTTCAACGCGGGGTCCGAGCGGCGAGGCGACGCGGTGATCTGGCGGCCGTACTACGGCGTGCCGACGATCGCGGCGCGCACGAACGGCGTCTATCGCGAGGCGATGGAGTGGTACCGGCGGTTCCTGTACTCCGAAGAGGCGCGCCGGGGGCTTGACAGCGTGGAGGACCTGGCGTCGCCGGGGCACTTCGAGTTCGACCTGTCGGCGGGCGAGGCGTGGATGATCCTGTCCACGGACACGCCGCGCGAGCCGGGGACGAGCGGCGAGCCGACACTCGAGGAGTTGCGACGGAGCGAGCGGGCGCGGCGCGCCGTGCTGGGGACCGGGCTGGCGGCGTCGGCGCAGGCGTATGTCGTGTCGCGCGGGCTCTCGAAGACGATCATCGCGGGGTACCCGTGGTTCACGGACTGGGGGCGCGACACCTTCATCTCGGTGCGCGGGCTGTGCCTGGCGACCGGGCGGCTGGAGGAGGCGCGGTCGATCCTGGGGGAGTGGTCGCGGTTCGTGGTGGACGGAATGCTGCCGAACCGATTCCCGGACGCGGGCACGCAGCCGGAGTATCACAGCGTGGACGCCGCGCTCTGGTTCGTGCAGGCGGCGTGGGAGTTTCTTGAGACGGTCAAGCGGGCGCGCCTGCGGCTGGAGGCTGGCGAGGAGGGATCGCTGCGGTCGGCGGTGCGAGGGATCGTCGCCGGACACCTGCGCGGCACGCGGCACGGCGTGCGCGTGACGGAGGACGGCCTGCTCGCGGCGGGGGAACGCGGCACCAGCCTGACGTGGATGGATGCGCGAGTGGACGGGCGTGCCATCACGCCGCGCGTCGGCAAGCCGGTCGAGGTGCAGGCGCTGTGGATCAACGCGGCGCGGATCGCGGCGGAGATGGAGCCGAGGGACGCGAAGCTCGACGCGGCGTGGCGGCGCGGGCTGGCGTCGTTCCGCGAGAGGTTCTGGAACGCCGAGCGCGGGATGCTGCACGACGTGGTGGACGCGGATCATGCGCCGGGCGCGGCGGATTCGTCGCTGCGGCCGAACCAGGTGTTCGCGGTGGGAGGTCTGCGGTGGTCGCTGCTGGAGCCGGAGCGTGCGGCGCGGGTTGTCGACGTGGTCGAGCGCGAGTTGTGGACGCCGATGGGACTGCGCACGCTCGGGCCGCGCGAGCCGGGGTACCGGGGGCGGTTCGAGGGCGGGCCGCGGGAGCGCGACGAGGCGTACCACAACGGGACGGCGTGGCCGTGGCTGCTCGGGCCGTTCGTGGAGGCGTGGGTGCGCGTGCGCGGCGGCACGGCGGAGGCGAAGCGCGAGGCCCGCGAGCGGTTCGTCGAGCCGCTGGTGCGCAACGCGGAGGCGGGCGGCCTCGGGCACATCGCGGAAGTCGCGGACGGCGACCCGCCGCACCGGACGGGCGGATGCCCTTTTCAGGCGTGGAGCGTGGGAGAGGTCCTGCGGGCGGAGTGCGGGATGCTGAAGGAAGGGGGGGGCAAGGACGAGGTCTGGATTGCGTGAAGCAGGTCTAGTTCGCACGGCCTGCGAGTTCGTCATCGGTCGATTGCCGGGGACGATCCACGCGACGGAGGAGGGGGGAGGCAGGCGAGGGAGCGGGTGTTTCGGTGGTGCGGTCCGAGTTGTGGTTTGCGGTGCGCTTGCGGGGTTTGGGCTTGGGGGCGGGTGTGTCTTTGGTATCCGGGCGCCGAGGTCGGCTCACAGCGTCCGACGTCGGTGGCACGGGCGGCGACAGGGAGGCGACGGCGCGTTCGATCTCGGCAAGGCGGCGTTGGGCGGCGTCGACAGCGGCGACGGCGCGCGATTGCAGTTCGGCGGCGGTCCGTTCGAGCGTCGCAGCGCGGCGTTCGAGGTCGCCGATGCGCGATGCGACCCGCTCGAGCGCTGCGAGGCGATCGGCAAGGGCGTTTGCGGCGGCGCGGGCGGCTTCAACACGGGCGGCGACCTCCGCGCCCGCCCGTTCGAGCGTTGAGGCGAGCGGGCGGGCAGCGCCGGCGGCGGCGTCGAGGCGGGCGCGGTGGGCGTCGGCCTCGGCGACGGCGGCGCGGAGGCGCCCCGCGAAGTGCTCGAACGCGGTGGCATCGACGATGCGCGGCGTGATAAAGACATCGTCGATGACGGACGGGGTCGGCGCGTGCCGGGTCATGGCGTGCCCTCCCTGGCTGGACCGCGGCAGTGTACCGGATGGCGCACATGTGCGGGCAGGACGGCAGGGAAGGGCGGCGTAGACTCTGGGCGTGCCGGGCAAGCGTCGGGTTTCGAAGGCCGGATCGGGCCGCGCACCGTCGCGGGCGCGGATTACTACGCCCGGCCAGCGGGCGACGCGACCGAGGAAGACAACGACGACGCGCGAGCAGGGTGAACGTCTCCAGCGTGTGCTGGCGCACGCGGGGATCGCGTCGCGGCGTGCGTGCGAGGAGTTGATCGCCGAGGGGCGGGTGCGCGTGAACGGGCGGATTGTGCGCGAGTTGCCCGTGTTCGTTCGGCTGGGCGAGGACACGGTTGAGGTAGACGGCACGCCGGTGAGGTCGCCCGAGCGGCACATCTACATCCTGCTCAACAAGCCGGCCAGGGCGCTGAGCGCGGTCGCCGACGAACCGGGGGCGGCGAGGCGGACGGTGCTCGACTTCGTGGACCATCCGTCGGGCGTGCGGCTGTACCCGGTCGGACGGCTGGACTACCACACGACGGGGCTGGTGCTGCTGACGAACGACGGCGAACTGGCGAACCGGCTCTCGCACCCGCGCTACGGCGTGGCGAAGTCGTATCACGCGGTGGTGAAGGGCAGGCTTGAGGAGGATGCGCTGGCCCGTCTCGAACAGGGCATCTATCTCGCGGAGCGGCGCGAGGGGCGCACGGTGGGCGCGGCGCGGGCGTCGCACGTCGGGCTGCGGATCGTGAAGCGCGACCGAGACGCGACGGTGCTGGAGGTCACGCTGCGCGAGGGAAGGAACCGGCAGGTGCGCCGGATGCTCGCGGCGGTCGGGTGCCCGGTGAAGCGGCTGGAGCGCGTGGCGATGGGGCCGCTTCGGCTCAAGGGCGTGGCGCGCGGGCAGTGGCGCGAGTTGACGGCCGCGGAGGTGCGCTCGCTGCGCAAGGCATCGACGGCGGTCGAGCGTGAGGTCGGCCCGGGAGGTGCGGCATGAGCGAGCAGACGCCTGCACAACCGGAGCGGGCACCGAGCGCGACGCGGACGCTGCGCGTGGCGAAGCAGGTGGCGTTGCAGATCTACCGCACGCCGCTGCCGGCGATGGCGGCCGCGCTGGCGTACCGGACGATCTTCGGGCTGATCCCGGTGTTCGTGATCGGGCTGGTGGTGCTGGGGGCGTTCGCGACGAAGGAGCACGTGACGGAGGTCGTGCGCGACCTGCTGCGCTACGCGGGCCTGACCGAGATCGTGGTCGAGCCTGAGCCGGAGGCCTCGGACTTCGGGGCGGTGGGGGCGGGGTTCCTGCCGATCGTGCCCACGGAGGGGGGTGCGGAGGCGAGGGAGCAGGCGAAGGGGGCGGCGGCGAGGCTGGACGCGTGGGTCGAGCAGCTGGTGCTGAACGTGCGCGAGGTGAAGCTGGTGGCGATCGGGCTGACGGGGCTGGCGATGCTGGCGTATGCCGCGCTCTCGTTCGTGGTCGAGATCGAGCGGGCGTTCAACCGGATCTATCACGCGCCGACGGGGCGGTCGTGGCCGCGCCGCGTGACGCAGTACTGGACCATGCTGACGCTCGGGTCGGTCTTCCTGGTGGCGAGTTTCTACGTGGGCGGTTCGTTCACGGGGTGGGTGGCGAAGATCGACGGCGGGGGGGACCAGTCCGCGCTGGTGCCGATCGCGGGGTTCGCGGTGACGGTGGTCATCAGCACGGGGCTGCTGGTGTTCCTGTACGTGACGGTGCCGAACACGCGGGTGTCGATCAAGACCGCGCTGGCCGGCGCGGTGCTGGCCGCGCTGCTGTGGGAGGGGGGCAAGTGGGGGTTCACGGCGTTTTTGCAGTGGTCGAAGAACTACGCGCGGCTGTACGGGGCGGTCGCGCTCATCCCGCTCTTCATGCTGTGGATCTACGTGACGTGGGTGATCGTGCTGCTCGGGCTGCAGGTGTCGTACATCATGCAGACGTTCCGGCACGGGGTGCTGGCGCGGGTGGATGCGCTGGACCGGCCGCCGGTGGTGGACGGGGCGACGGTGGTTGCGCTGGCGGCGCACGTGGCGTCGCGGTTCCAGGGGGGCAAGCCGGTCGCGCCGGACGAGGCGGCGCGGTCGCTTGGTCTTGAGCCGGCGCTGGCGGAGCGGCTGCTGGAGGAGATGGCGGACGAGGGGCTGCTGCACCGGGTTCCGGCGGGTCGGGACGAGGTTCGCTTCGCGCTGGCGCGCCCGCCCGAGAGCGTGCGGGCGACGGAGGCGCTGGCGGTCGGCATCGGTGCGTCGAGCGGCCGCGCGGACCGCGCGGACTCGGCGGACCTCTCGACGCTGGGGAAGTTGCGCCGCCGCGAGGCGGAGGCGTTCGCGGGGATGACGCTGGCGGACCTGGTGGAGCGGCCGAGCGTGCCCGCGGCCGGTGTCGAGAGCCGGGGCGAATCGACGAACGCGCCCGAACCGGCCTGATCGTGGCGGCGAAGCGTCGTGGGGCGCTCGACGGGGCTACCGTTCGCCCCCTCGCGTGCGACTGGGGATCGGCCGACGGCGGATGTGCGGGACCGGCCCTTGCGGGGCCTGGAACGCATCCCGGCGTCCGGCGGAGGGTTAGACAGGGAGCGACGGCCGGCGTTGCCGGCTTCGGGAGGCGCACCCGCGATGCAGATCAGCCGGCTGACCGAGTTCTCGATCTACCTCGCCGATCGTCCTGGGGAGCTGGCGGGCGTGCTCGAGGCGCTGCGTGCGGCGGGGGTGCAGGCCGAGGCGGTGGCGGTGTCGGAGCACAACGGTCGTGGGCTGGTTCGGCTGATCGGCACGCCGGAGGAGGCGTTGCGGCGGGTCTGCGAGGGGCTGTGCGACTCGGGCGCGGGGCCTGTGGCGGAGACGCAGGTGCTGTGCGTCGGTCTGGACGAGCGGCCGGGGGCGTTCGCGGAGGTGGCGGCGAGGCTGGGCGTGTCGCGGATCAACATCCGGTACGCCTACCAGTCGCCGTCGGCGAACGGGACGCCGGCGCGGTGCATCTTCCGCGTGGACGACCTGGCGGCGGCGGAGGGCGTGCTGCGGTCGCTGGCCTGAGCGCCGGGCGGTCTAGGATGTGCGTGACGCCGGGGGAATCCGGCGGGGCGAGGGCGAAGCGCGATGGGCATCGAAGCCGCGTTGCCGACCGACTGGGTGCTGACGACGCAGTTGCAGCGGGTGATCAACTGGGCGCGTCGGTCGTCGCTGTGGCCGATGCCGTTCGCCACGGCCTGCTGCGGGATCGAGCTGATGGCGACGGCGTGCAGCCGGTACGACCTGGCCCGGTTCGGGGCGGAGGTGATGCGGTTCAGCCCGCGGCAGAGCGACCTGCTGATCGTGGCGGGGCGGATCGGCATCAAGATGCTGCCGGTGCTGCAACGCATCTACGAGCAGATCACGGAGCCGAAGTGGGTGATCTCGATGGGGGCGTGCGCCTCGACGGGGGGGGTGTTCGACACCTACGCGACGGTGCAGGGGTGCGACCAGTTCATCCCGGTGGACGTCTACGTCCCCGGCTGCCCGCCGCGGCCGGAGCAGCTGATCGAGGGCGTGATGGCGATCCAGCGGATCGTGGACGAGGACGGCATCCCGCCGCGCGGGCCGGACGGCAAGCGCGTGCCGCTGGGGATCGCCGTGCAGCCGGGTGCGGCGGGGGTGGTGCGGCCGGTCGGGCTGACGGTGCGGGCGTAGGGGCGCAGGGCGGAACGCGGAGCGACCCCCGGCACGTGTGGTGTGGACTGTCTGTCATTACCACCCTGTTCGGGCCTCATCCGGTATACTCCGCCCCGATGGCCAAACGGAAGACCACGCTCGATCGGACGCGGCGAGCCGACGCGGATGCCCCCGCGCACTCCACGCCCGACGCGGCCCGGCCCGCGCCCGGCCGCCCCTCCGCGCTCGTGGACACGCGCGTCATCGACCTCGTCTCCATCGACCCGCCTTTCAACTCAAACCGCAACGACGAGGTCTTCCGGGGCGTGGCGAAAGAGACGCGCGTCGCGCGCGGGCGAGGGCGGGCAGGTCGCCGCTCGGGTCCGCATCGGCAACGCTCATAGATTGGAATGGTCATGATCCCCGAACTCAAGGCGGCGGCATCGAGCGTCGGCTCGACTCGGAACTCCATCATCCTCGGTGATGCGTTGGCAGTCCTGCCGACGCTGGCGCGTCAGAGCGTCCACCTGACGGTGTTCAGCCCCCCGTACGACGGCATCCGCGACTACGGCAAGGACTGGCGGCTCGACTACCAATCCCTCGGCTCTGAACTCTTCGGCGCGACGGCGACGGGCGGCGTCTGCGCCGTCGTCATCGGCGACGGTACGAAGAACTTCGCCAAGTCCATGACCACGTTCCGTTGGGCGGTCGACTGGGTGGACCGTGCGGGCTGGCGGCTGTTCGAGTGCTGCATCTACGCCCGGCACGGCAACCCCGGCGCGTGGTGGACGCAGCGATTCAGGGTCGATCATTCGTGATGCATCACATGGCCAGCACGGAATCTTTCCAGCACGTCTTCCGCTATCACAACCGCACCATCCGGTTGCTCGGCCACATTGAGGAGCGGCTCGACCATAAACAACTGGTGCTTGACGACGTGCTTGCGACAACGCTTCAGATCGCCAACGATGTGCCGGACGAGCGAATCGAAGCCGAAGCGTCGAAGGCGGCCCATGACAGAGGCGCAGTGTACCGCTAACGGAGTGATGGGCGGATGACCGCGATACCCGGTGTGCATCCGATTGCCGGAGACTGGGAGGCGAACAACACCGCCTCCGCACCTCGGTGTCGCGCTACCGCAAGACCCGGGCGATCCTGACGGAGATTCTCTTTCTTCGCCTCGACCGGGAGTCCGCTCGGCGATTGGGCGAGATGAAGCAGGGTCGTAACTCAAACGGCATGCCCCGGCCGCCCAAGTACATGCTCGACCTGGAGGACATCGACGGGCTTCTCGTCGATCGGCTGGAGTTCGCAATGCCGACAGGAGGCGAGCAGGAATGATGTTCGAGAACCGACCCCTTCGCCGACCTTGCGACCTCGGTGCGCTCGGCGCACGATTGTCGCGTGGCCTGCCGCGCGCGGGGGCTGAGGGGGCCATGCCTCAGCCCCGGAGGGGCGGCCGGGGCGGGTACCCGACCGAGGGGTGCATGAGGGAGGAGGAGGCGGCCGCGACGGCCGCCCCACGAGGGGAAGGAGAATGGAAGGAAGGCGGCCGGGACGGCGGCTTCGGGCTTGACGATGCTCGTCGGCCTCCTGCCCGACCGTGTTCGCGCACGCGGCGGCGGGCGAACAACCAGAGGATCTCCGCCCGGTGCGTCCGGTTCGGCGCGCACGCGGGCCGCCCCTCCGGCGGGGCACTGCCGCTCCCTTCGGCCCGGCTGGTGCGCTCGCCCGTGCTCAACCGACACTCATTGCGTATGAACAAGGAATGGGGGCGGGTCGGCGGAGCCATGCTGACGCCGTGCCCGGCTCGTCACGGCCCGAACCCCATCGAGTACGCCCCTTCCCCGACGACGTTCTCGTTGCGGGCCGAGCCGTCGAGGAAGGTCAGCTGGCCGCGGCCCGTGCCGTGCCACCAGGCGTAGACGATCCACTCGAAGGTCCGTCGGTGGAGGGCAACCGTCATGGCGCCGGAGTCGCCGAGGAGGACGAAGCGCGAGGGGACGACCTTGACGCGGTCGGGTCCGAACCAGGGGCCGTAGACGGGGGTGTTGTTGATGCGTCGCTCGTACATGACGCGGTTGGCCTCGTAGCTGTTGCCCATCATGCCGAAGACGGTGGTTTCGCCCGCGCGGCTGGCCGCGCCGAACTCCTCCCAGGGGATGGGGACTTCGGGGTGTCCGAAGTAGCGGATGCCGTCGTCGTTGGGGCACCGGAAGATGCGGGCGAAGGCGTCGGTGGTTTCGTCGAGGCCGAGGTAGGGGTTGACGGGCCGTCGGACGGCGAGGAGGTCGGAGGGCGCGTCGGGGTCTTCGCCGTCGTAGCCGTAGAAGTGGACGCCGCCCCAGCCCCAGCGGAGTTTCTTGTTGTATTCGGGGTCTGCGCCCCATGGGAACCGGTCGAAGTCGTCGAGGTACATGGTCCAGGCGATGCCGTGCTGGCGGAGGTTGCTCAGGCATGCGGCGTCGCGTGCGGCGCGGCGTGCCTTGCCGAGGGCGGGCAGCAGCACGCCGATCAGCAGGGCGATGATGGCGATGGCGACGAGAAGCTCGACGAGCGAGAAGCCCGGGCGCGCGGCGGTGGTGCGCGGTGGCCGCATCAGGAACTTTACGCAGGGGGCGGGCGGGCCGTTGCGGCAACGCCCTCGGTTGCGGGCCTTACCAGGCGCGGCGCAGGTCTTCCCACCAGCGGTCGAGGGCGACGGGGTCGAGGGAGGCGGCATCGGCGGTGACGGCGGCATCGGCGGGGGGGGCGATGCCGGCGAGGCGGGCGATGACGGCGGCGCGCGAGTCGCCCTCGGTGCGCGGGATGAGGTGCCAGAGCGTGAGCGAGTCGCGCGGGCGGGCCGCGGCGAGCAGGTCGGCGAGGGCGTCGGCGTCCGTGCCGCTCCGTTCGAGGGCGTCGGCGGCGGCGTGGACCGAGGGGGGGGCGTCGTCGAAGACCGGGATGCCGGGGCCGGACGCGCCCGAGATGCGGCAGGATGCGCCCGCGGGGACGCGCGAAGCGACGGGCCTTGCCCGGAGCTCCACCCAGCCCGCGGTGACTCGGAGGATGCCGTCGCCGCGTTCGCCGACCGCGAGGTCGTAGGCGCAGCCCATGTCGATGGCGGTGGCGGCGGGCGTCTCGACGAAGAAGAGGCGGGGGGGGGCGTAGATGAACGCGCTGATCTCGCCGCGGGCGAGTTCGAGGCGGTGCTCGCCGGCTCTGGCGCGGAGGAGGCGCAGGCGCGAGCCGCCCTCGACGGTGACGCGGCCGACGCCGGCGCCGGTGAGGCGGGCGCGCGAGCCTTCGGCCGTCTCGACCCATCGGCCCTCGCGCCAGCCGCGCGTGCCGGCGAGCGCCGACGAGTCGAGGCGTACGTCGCCCGTCAGCGCGGCGATCTCCCAGGCGGGCGAGAGAGCGGGGCGCACGACGAGCCAGCCCACGAGCGAGAGAGCGACGGCGGCCGCCGCGGCGAGCGACACGCGCAGCACCGGCGAACGCGGCAGGGCCGGCGCGTGCCTGCGAGGCGCGGCGGCGACGGTACCGCGCTCGGTGAGCGCGGAGAGGAGGGCGGCCGCGTCCGGCGCGGCCCGTTCCGATCGCAGGGCGCGTTCGAGCGAGGCGACGCGGGGGTCAGGCTCGCCGGTGCGGTCCCAGAGGTACGGGTTGTCGGGGGGAGGTGTCATGGTGCTGCCTCTTCGATGCCGAGTCGTTCGCGGAGGAGTTTCATGCCGCGGTGCAGGTTCACGCGGACGGAGCCTTCGGTGAGTCCGAGCCGGCGTGCGATGAGCGGGCCGGGCATCTGTTCGATGAGTCGGAGCGCGAGCGTGTCGCGGTAGGCCTCGGGGAGCGAGCGGATCGCGTCGAGCGCGCGGGCGGCGGTGATGCCTTCGGCACTGGTGTCGCGCGTCGAGCGTGCGGCCGCGGCGGCCTCGCGGCGGGCGCGGCGTGCCGCGGTGCGTCTGTGATCGCCCGCCCTGGCCCGTGCCGAGGCTGCGAGCCAGGGGCCGAGCGATTCGTCGCTGCGGAGGTCGTCGAGCCGCTGCCACGCGCGGATGAAGACCTCCTGCGCAAGGTCGTCGCAGTCGGAGCGCGGCGCGCGAGCCAGCAGCACTCCCCGCACCAGCCCGACATAGCGCACATAGAGATCGGCAAAGGCATATCGGTCCCCGGCGCGCGCACGGGCGAGCAACTCGGCATCGGAAGGCTCGGCGTGCGCGGCCTCGGGCGCGCACGGCTGCCGCGCTCCGGCGTGGAGCGCGACGCCGAGGGCATGCGTCGGGTCTTGCGCGGCGTGGTCCACGCGATCACCTTACCGCGAGTCGGCGGTGCGGAGAATGGCGGCGGCGGACTCGTTCCAGTGGGCGAGATGGGCGTCGATGTTCGCGCGCAGGAGCGACTTCTCGTCGTGGACGCCCCGGATGGCGCGCCGCATGTGGGCCTCGTAGAGGTCGCGCTGGCTCTTGCGCACGCCTGGGTGGACGGCGTTTGCCGCCGCGAACTCCATCGCCGGGTCGCCTCCGGAGAGGTCGATCGCGCGAACGAGCCAGGCATAGCCCTGCACGTCCGCGGCGAAGCCGGGGCGCGACTTGTCCGGGCTGATGTTCATGTGCCAGAGGCAGGCGGCGAAGTAGCCGGCGTCGAACCAGGCGCGGGCGCGCTCCGCGGCGGTGGCGCCGGCGTCGGCCTCGCGGTCGAGGGCGATCCACGCGAGACGCGCGAGCAGGCCGGCGCACGCGGACTCGTCGCGGTACAGGTAGACGGTCGCGCGGCGTAGCGTCTCCATGCGGACGAGCGTCGAGTCCGTCGCGCTCAGGAGTTCGAGCGTCTGCTCGGCGATGCGCTTCATGTTCGCGCCCTTGCCCGCGCCCTCGAACGCGCCTTTGCCCCACGGCAGGCTCTTCGCGTCGCCGATCTCGATCTCGACGCAGACGAGGGGGGGGCCGGCTGTCGCGTGCTCGGCCGCCGGGGCGGAGCCGCGCTCGCCGCCGGCGGCGGTGGCGAGGAGGGTGGGCGAGGTCGCAAGCCCGATCAGGCCCGCGAGCGCGAGGGTGGTGAGGCGAGTGCCCGGCATGGGTGTGTCTCCTGTGTGGAACGGCGTGATGGCCGTCGCAGAGGAGACGCCGCGGAAACGGCGGGTGTTAGCGGTGTGTCAGCGGATTCGCCGCAGCACGGCCATGCCGTAGTTGTACGGCGAGGTGTAGAGGTTGCAGGCGGTGTAGCGGCCCTCGGCGAGGGCGGGGAGAGCGTCGATGAACCGGCGTGGGCCGTCGTGGCCGCACTGGTCGGGGAAGACGTCGTGCAGGACGACGGAGCCGCCGGTGTCGAGGAACGGCTCGACGGCGCGGAAGTCGCGCGTGACCCCGGCGAGGGCGTGGTCGCCGTCGATGAAGGCGAGCTGCACGCCCGAGGCGGCGAGGTCGGGCGCGGCACGGGTGATCTCGCGTGCGCTGTCGCCGCGGTGGAGGGTGACGAGGTCGTCGAGTTCGGCGCGGCGGAGGGCGTCGCGGACGAACGAGAGATCATCGGGCACGCGGGCCGCGGCGAGCGCGTCGGGGTGCGCCCAGGCGAGCGTGTCGAATCGGTCGAAGCAGTGGAGGCGACGGCCGGGGCCCGCGTCGCGCAGCGCGGCGGCGATCCAGTGCGTGCTGACGCTCATGAAGGTGCCGGTCTCGACGACGACGCGCGGCGCGGCGTTGCGGACGAGGGCGTAGAGCAGCAGCCCCGCCTCGGGCGAAAGCGAGCCGGGCCACGACGCGGGCATCGCGTAGAGGCGTTCGAGCGAGGCAACCCACGGGATGGCGCGGTCCATCCAGGCGGGCAGCGCGTAGCACGGCCGGTGCGTCGCGGGGTCGGAGGCGGGGTAGTGCGCGAGGCCGGGCGGCCCGGCTGCGCTCGCGCCGTGGCGGCGGTGTTGCGTTCGGCCGGCGCGCACGAACTCCCACAGTGCGTTGCGTGCCCGCTGGATGGCGCGATCCGAGGCGGAGCGGAGCCGTTGCATCGCGCGATGATACCGGCTGGTCATCTCAGACCTGCCGCTCTGCCGTTGCCGGTGTACCATGCCGCTCGCAGGCAGGCTGTTCACGGAGGCGCGCATGAAGATTCACGAGTACCAGGCGAGGGAGTTGCTCCGTGAGGCCGGCATCCCGGTTCCGCCGGGCGAGGTCGTCACGTCCATCGAGCAGGCGGCCGCGGCGTACAAGAAGGTCGTTGCGGAAGCCGGCCTCGGCGAGGGCGGGCTGGCCGTCGTCAAGGCCCAGGTTCACGCGGGCGGGCGCGGCAAGGCCGGGTTCGTGAAGCTGGTGCGCTCGGCCGACGAGGCGGAGCAGGCGGCGCGGTTCATGCTCACGCACCGCATGGTGAGCGTGCAGACGGGGCCGGAGGGGCTGGAGGTCCGCAAGCTGCTCATCGCGGCGGGGGTTGAGATCGCCCGCGAGTACTACCTGGCGATCACGACCGACCGCAAGTCGCGCCGCAACGTGCTCATCGCGTCGGCCGAGGGTGGGGTGGAGATCGAGCAGGTGGCGCACGCACGCCCGGACGCCATCGTGCGCGAGCCGCTGCACCCGCTGCTGGGGTTGCAGGCGCACCAGGCGCGGCGTGTGGCGTTCGCGCTCGGCTTCACCGGGCGGCTGGCGATCCAGGCCGCGGACGTGATGATGCGGCTGGCGCGGCTGTTCGTGGAAAAGGACTGCACGCTGGCGGAGATCAACCCGCTGGTGCTCACCGCGCCTCATGCCTCGGACTCCAAGCCCCAGTCCCAATCCGTCATGGCCATCGACGCCAAGTTCAACTTCGACGACAACGCGACCTTCCGCCACAAGGACGTGCAGGCGCTGTTCGATCCGAGCGAGGAGAACCCGGCCGAGTTGCGTGCCCACGCCTTCGGCCTGTCGTACATCGCGCTCGACGGCAACATCGGGTGCCTCGTGAACGGAGCGGGCCTTGCGATGGCGACGATGGACGTGGTGAAACTGCACGGCGGGGAGCCGGCCAACTTCCTCGACGTCGGCGGGAGCGCGAGCGAGGAGGCCGTCACCGAGGCCTTCCGCATCATCCTCTCGGACAAGCGTGTCAAGGGCATCCTCGTCAACATCTTCGGTGGGATCATGGACTGCGCCGTGATCGCCCGCGGCGTCGTGAACGCCGCTCGCGAGGTCGGCTTCACGGTCCCCCTCGTCGTCCGCCTCGAAGGCTCGAACGTCGAGGCAGGGCGGAAACTCCTGAACGATGCCGCCGCGACGCTGCCGACGCTCCAGGCCGCGACGGACCTGGGGGATGCGGCGAAGAAGGTGTGCGCGGTAGTGGGGTGAGGCTCACCGATACCAGGACTGGCATGATCTCCGGTCGGTCATGGGGATGGTGTACTTGAAGAGGCGGCAACGGCTCGGGGGCAGCGCACGTAGTTTGTTCGGGACCGCCTGCGATGGAAGCACGGCGAGTTGACAGAGGGGAGTGCTTGCGGGTACGCTGGGGACACTTCGTGGAAGGAGAAAACGAATGCGCACTCTGCCTCACTCTGCCTCACTCTGCCTCACTCTGCCTTCTCGCCTGCCTGAGCGTGGCTCTCTGTTGTTTTGCACCCGCTCATGCCCAGTATTCGCAGAACTCCGACGTCAACTACATGCAGATCAGCGCCAGAGGCTGGTTGTTCTGCCCGGCTACCAGTGCTAACGAGATTCGTGGGTTCCTGGCGCTGCTGGAAGATGGACTGGCAATCGGATCGAACATCGAACTCGTCTGGTACCAACGAGAAGCGAACGGGTCGTGGACCTCTTGGGGATGGGAGCAGCGGGATCTGGGAGAAGCGGTCTGGTGGGTTCGATCGCACCTGAACGACCCGCTTGCGTTCACGCTCGATGTTGAACTCAACGAGGCCGCGGAATCGGTAGAACCGGAGGCTGCAACGCCTCCGGTTCCGCTCGTCAATGGCCTGTTCTTCGACGACCCCATCCAGCCGGTTGTGCAGCAGTCAGAAAATGCCGCCGCTGTGGTGGATGGCTTGGCGGTGGCCGGGTGGCAGGTCGCACCGATCATGTCCTCGCTGGAGGCGGGCGGCGTTGCACCGTGCGACCAACAGTCAGTCAATGCCATGCAGTCTCTCTTGAACGATTTGGCGTCTGATGTGGAGATGGCCTACTTCGGAACTGCCACGATCTCCAGCACCTGTTCGTGGCCGTGCAAGTGCACCTACACCTACGGCGCGCCGACTTGCGGTGCGTGGACGTTTCTTTACTCTGTTCCTCAATCGGGCGGCGGCTTGGTGTGTCATTATTCTCGCAGTTGTACGCGGACGTGGACTTCGACAGGAGAAACTTGGCTTCTGTGCAGAGACTGTGCAGCCACGGGCACTGAAAACTACATTGAGCGAGCAAGGACCAATGCGCTGCCGGGTGATCCTTGCATGCCGCCCCCCTGAGAGCCTCGGCCGGGGAGACGCACCGCATGTCTGTTGATCTGCTCCCACCGTTGCTGCTCCTGTCGGCAGTGGTTGTCGCCGTGCTGTTGGTTTGCGGCCGTGTTCGTTGGCGGACGGTCGGCATGGTTGCGGCGGCGGGTGTGGTCTGCGGTGTGCTCGGCGTGATCGTCCGTTTCGGGCCTGTCCAGAGAGCGATCCTGCCGTTCCGGTATGAGCCGGCAGAGGTCTTCATGGGCAACCAGGTCTGGCACCCGCACGGGGCGCCGGCAGCGCTCGAATGGGTTGTGATGCTTGGGCGACTGCCGGCGCCCGTTGAGTCTGACGGTGCGCCGCCTGCGTACTCGGTCAGGGGTTCCGGCCATCTACCTGCAATCGCCTACCACGATCCCAGCAGCGTCTGTCGGGTGTCGGATGGTCTTGCCGGCGTTGCACCACCGGACCCGAGCACGACGCCGGGCGTGAAGGTGTATCGTGGCGTGAGCGCGGCGCTGTTTTACGCCTTCGGTCCTTCAGAGACGAACGCACTGCTCCGCGGCTCCTTTCTGGTGTTCTACCACGGCGCGGCCTGTGCGCTCGTTTTCTTGTGGGTGCGTCGTTCTGACCGATCCGTCTTGACGCGAGTTTCTGTCTCGAAGGTGGACCGCTCAGCAACGCTCATACGCTCGGCATGGCTCTCGGTCTTCTGGCCCGGACTCGCCATGCTCTCGCACGCTTTTTTCTTTGAGTTGCAACTCGCGTTGTTCCTGGACGCGACACGACAGGGGACTTACAACGAGATCCCGCTGGCCCTGGGACATGCCGGGATCGCGGGCATCTGGTTTGGAGCGGCAGCCGGGCATATTCTCACAATCCGCTCGGTCGTTGTACGGATGGTTCGGGCGCGGGCAGCCGACGCCGGATTTGAACCGATGTGCCGACACTGTGCGTACCCGGTGGAGAGCGAAAGCCCGCGTTGCCCTGAGTGCGGCACGAACGATCCAGCCAATCTCCCCGCGATGGGGCGCGCTGCAACGGTTCGTCGTTATGCGCTCGTCGGCCTGCAATGGTGCGTCGTGCTGGTGCTCCTCTGCGCCCCGCTCACCCTGCCGCTTTTCGGTGCGCTGCTCCCCGCTCGACTTCTGGATATTGTGGGTACGGTTTGGAAAGTTATCGTTCCATAAAGTTTGCTGTGCCGGTTGTGTTGCTCCTCGCGTCATTCCCCGTTCTCGCCGACCAGCACCACGTCTCTCCCGGCCAGGAGTGGTCGCGGCTTGCGGCGGTCGTGCGGCCGGGGGATGAGATCGTGCTGCTGCCGGGGGTGCATCGGTCGGCCTCGCTCGCCGGGCTGCGGGGCGAACCGAGCCGCCCGATCGTGATCCGCGGGGCGGACGCCGAAAACCCGCCTCGAATCGAGGTCGGCGCGACAGGCCCCGGGTCCGGCCTCCTCTTGCAGCGCCCGCGCCACGTGATCGTGCAGGATGTGGTCATCGCGGGGGCGCGGCACAACGGGATCAACATCGACGACTCGGGCGGGGGTGGGGCGGTCGGCGAGCCGTGGGCCGCGGACGTGACGCTCCGGCGCGTCGTCGTGCTGCGGACCGGGCCGAGCGGCAACACCGACGGCATCAAGCTCTCCGGGCTGCGAGGCGTGCGCGTCGAGCGGTGCCTCGTCGAGGGGTGGGGCGGGAGCGCGATCGACATGGTCGGCTGCCACGACGTGACGATCGAGGGCTGCACGTTCCGCGGGCTGCCGGGGCACGAGCAGTCGAGCGGCGTGCAGGCCAAGGGCGGCAGCACGCGCGTGCGGATCGTCGGCTGCCGGTTCGAGGACGCGGGTCAGCGGGCGGTGAACCTCGGCGGCTCGACGGGCTCGGCGTACTTCCGCCCGCGCGTGCCGGAGGAGGCGGGGCCGGGCACGCGCTTCGAGGCCGAGGACGTGATCGTCGAGCGGTGCGTGCTCGTGGGCGGGGACTGCGCGGTCGCGTTCGTGAACTCGCGCGGCGGCGTGGTGCGCGACTGCACGATCGTCGGTCCGCGCCGCTGGGCCTTCCGGTTGCTGCACGAGACGGCGGATGCGCGGTTCGCCCCGTCCGAGGGGGGGGTGATCGAGGGATGCCTGCTCGTCTGGCCGGGGGAGGGGTTTCGGTCGCTCGTGAACGTCGGCCCCGGCACCCGGCCGGAGAAGTTCCGCTTCGGCGCGAACGCGTGGTGGTGGCCCGGCGCGGAGGGCGCTGCGGGTGTGCGCGCGCTCGAAGCGCTCCCCGGCGAGCGCAGGGGTGAGCAGGCTGTCATCGACCCGCGCCTGGACGGCGACCATAGGCCGACGAACGCCGCGGCGGGGCGGTTCGGTGCGACGCGGTGAGTGAGTCGCCGCGCGTCAGTTCGTCCGCCGCCTGCGGAGCAGCGCCGGCGTTGCGAGCGCGAGCGCCGCGGCCGAGGGCGGCGTGGGGATGAGCCAGAACTCGAGGGTGTAGCCGGTGTTGTCGGGTCCGGTCTGCTGGATGAGGTAGGTGTAGGTGCCCGGGCCGAGGGGAATGTCGAAGCCGATGCCGCCGAAGGGGATGTCGGCGAGTTGTGGCAGGACGTCCGTGCCGGGTACTTCCGGGAACATGTGGTTGGAGCCGAGGAAGAATCCGACGGTGTTCTGGTCGGGAATCCAACTCGTGTTGCCCTCGTTGATGGCGTGGAAGCCGAGGTTGCCGGGGCCGCCGGAGTCGAGGTCGACGTACTGGTGCTGGTAGAGTGCGGCGAGCGCCATGCCTGCCGGCACATCGAAGGTGATGTAGTCGCGTCGGTCGTCGGGTCCGAGAACGGAGCCGATGATGGTGTTGCCGCCGAGGCCGAAGACGAGCGGGGTCGGGGCGTTCGGGTCGCTGGAGATGTCGCCGTGGACGAACTCGTTCCAGCGGACGTCTGCGAAGGCGGTCGCGGCGGTGAGGGACAGGACGGAAACGAATGCTGCTCTCATGGTGGTCCTCCGGAGTGGGAACGGATGCTCGGCAGCAACTCTAACCGAGCGAGGACGGATCGCGCTCCCTCCAAATGATGGGGGGGGCGAGAAAGTGAGGCAGAGGATGATCGCGTGGCTGTTCCAAGCCGCGATCGGCCAGATTTCGACGGCGCTGAGCGTGTCAGCAGGGAACTACCCCCGCGGCCCCGCCTTGCGGACCGCCTCGGTCATGTCGTGCTTGGCGTCGTTCTCGCGGAAGAGGGCGGCGAGTTTCTTTGCCTGCTTGTCGTAGGCGGCGCCGTCGGGCCAGGTGTTGCGGGGGTTGAGGACTTCGGCCGGAACGCCTGCGACGGCCTTGGGGATCGGCAGGCCGAAGACGGGGTCGGGGGTGAACTGTGCCTTGTCGAGCGAGCCGTTGAGGATGGAGGTGACCATGGCGCGGGTGTAGGCGAGTTTGAAGCGGGAGCCGGTGCCGTAGGGGCCGCCGGTCCATCCGGTGTTGAGGAGCCAGACGCGGGCGTTGTGCCTGCGGATTCGGTCGGCGAGCATCTGGGCGTACTCGCTGGGCCGGCGTGGCATGAAGGGACCGCCGAAGCAGGCGGAGAAGTTGGGCGTCGGTTCCGTGACGCCCGCTTCCGTGCCGGCGAGTTTCGAGGTGTACCCGTTGATGAAGTAGTACATCGCCTGCTCTGGACTGAGGCGGCTGACGGGGGGGACGACGCCGAAGGCGTCGGCGGTGAGGAAGATGACGTTGGTGGGGTGCGCGCCGACACTGGGGATGACCGCGCCGGGGATGAATTCGACGGGGTAGGTGACGCGCGTGTTCTCGGTGATGGAGCCGTCGTCGTAGTCGGGAACGCGGGTTTCGGGGTGGATGGCGACGTTTTCGAGGACGGAGCCGAAGCGGATGGCGTCCCAGATCTGCGGCTCGCCCTCGCGGGTGAGCTTGATGCACTTGGCGTAGCAGCCGCCCTCGAAGTTGAAGACGCCGCGATCGGACCAGCCGTGCTCATCGTCGCCGATGAGTGCGCGGTCGGGGTCGGCGGAGAGAGTGGTCTTGCCGGTGCCGGAGAGGCCGAAGAAGAGGGCGACGTTTTTCGGGTCGGTCCTGGAGACGTTGGCCGAGCAGTGCATGGGGAAGACGCCGACCTCGGGCATGTCGAAGTTCATGGCGTAGAAGATGCTCTTCTTGATCTCGCCGGCGTACTCGGTGCCGAGGATGATGACGGTGCGTCGTTCGAGCGACTGCGCGATGAGGACCGGCCCCTTGACACCGAGGCGTTGCTGCTCGTCGGCGCTGAGGCGGCGGCGCGAGGCGTTCAGGATGGTCCAGTCCTGCTTCCACGAGCCGTCGCCGGAGTCGGACGTGCCGCCCGGCTCGATGAAGAGGGTCTTGGCGAAGAGGGCATGCCAGGCCTGCTCGGTGACGACGCGCACGCCGAGACGGTATTGCGGGTCCGCGCCGGCGAAGCCGTCGAAGCGGTAGACGGTGGGGCGTGAGTTCAGGTGTGAGATGGCGATCCGCTCAGCAAGCTCGAATGCCTCTGGCGAGATCGGCTGGTTGACGGATCCCCACGCGATGCGATCGTGGATGGCGGGGGTGTCTTCGAGGTACTTGTCCTTCGGGCTTCTGCCGGTGCGGTCGCCGGTTCGGCAGACAAGCGCGCCGTTCGAAGCGAGTCGCCCCTCACCGGCCGCCAAGGCACGCTCGATCAGCACGGCCGCGGACGTGGCGTCCACGACGCGGTTCGGGGCGAGGTCGAGCGCAACGGGTGCAGCGGTCGGCATTGCGGGCCTCCGGTGGTTGTTCGGGATGGGATGGGAAGGGTAGGTATGGGGGCGCGATCCGGCCAGCGAAACATGCGGGCGTTGACCGGAAGTCGCGGGGAGGCTTATGGTTGGTGTCGGTCGGCAGCGATCCGGCCGGCGCGAGACGGCGACTGTAGCTCAGCTGGTTAGAGCACCTGGTTGTGGTCCAGGGGGTCGCGGGTTCGAGTCCCGTCAGTCGCCCTTCCGATCGTCACGCCGCGGCCCGGTTGTCCGGCGCTGTCCGTTCGCCCTCGTCGTGCCAGCGGCGGCATTCAGCGATGAGTTTCGCCCGCTCGATCGGCTTGACCAGGTAATCGTCGCACCCGGCCTGGAAGCACGCGTCGCGATCGTTCGGCCGGTTGTTGGCGGTGAGCGCGACGATGGGCGTGCGGCATGCCGAGGCACGGAGTTTGCGCACCGCGCCGAGGCCGTCGAGTTCCGGCATCTGGAGGTCCATGAGAATGACGCTGAAGGGGGTCTGGGCGTTCTCGACGAGCGCGCAGGCCTCGAAGCCGTTGCGCGCGGTCTCGACGTGCGCGCCGGAGGATCGCAGCAGGTGGGTGAGCAGACGGCGGTTGTCGTCGCCGTCCTCGGCGAGGAGGACGCGAACGCCCCGCAGGGGATGAGCGGTGTCGAGCGGGGTGGGCGAGGCCGTGGGATGAGAGCCGGCGAGATTGAGACGGACCGTGAAGACGGACCCCTTCCCGCGCTCGCTCTGAACGGCGATTCTGCCGCCGAGCAGGCGGGCGAGATCGTTCGAGATCGCGAGGCCGAGTCCAGTGCCGCCGAAGCGGCGCGTGGTCGCCGTCTCGGCCTGCACGAAGGGCGTGAACAGCCGGCGCTGCGTTTCCTCGTCGATCCCGATGCCGGTGTCATGCACTTCGAAGCGGATGGCGGCTGGGCGGTCTGGATCGCCTTCGGCGTGGACTTCGATGCGCACGCCGCCCGAGAACGTGAACTTCACCGCGTTGCCCGCGAGATTCACAAGCACCTGGCGGAGGCGGTCGGGGTCGGACTCGATGGCCCGGGGCACGCCGGCGTGGATGACGTACTCGAGGCTGAGCCGTTTTCGTTCGGCGGCCGGCCGCAGGAGTTGCACGGTCTGCTCGACGATCTCGGCGGGCGAGCAGGCGACGCGGCTGACGGTCATGCGTCCCGCGTCGAGTTTGGCAAGGTCGAGCAGGTCGTTGATGAGCTGGAGCAGGTGCGTGCCGTTGTTGTGGATGATCTCGGCGTATTCGGCGCGCTCCGCCTCGGGGGTGCGAGAGTCCCGGAGGAGCTCCGCGTAGCCGAGGATCGAGGTCAGGGGCGTGCGCAGTTCGTGCGTCACGTTCGCGAGGAACTCGCCCTTGGCGCGGATGCCCTCCATCGCGACGGCGCGGGCGCGTTCGAGTTCCCTGAGTTGGGCGCGAACGGTGCGCGCCACAGGCCCGAGCATCAGGCCCGCGTACGCGGTGAAGAGCAGCGCGGTCACCGCGGCGAGCGCGAGGCTGGATCGGCTGAGGCTGCGGTGCTCTTCGTCGTGCAGGACGGTGAGGTCGCGGATGGCCTGATCCATGAGCGCGACCATCTGCGCGCTGAGCACCTCGATGCCGCGGCAGATGGGGACGATGGAGCCGATCCCCGCCCCCGTCTCGGCCGCGGCGAGCTCCTCCACGGCGGCCCTGGCGTCGGCATGGAGGCTCGCCAGGCGATCGGCGTAGCTCAACGCCTCGGGGGGCTGCGGCGGGCTCTCGCCCTGCGCGACGAGCGTCTCGAGCGTCGCGCCGATGGCGCGCACGGAATGGGAAGCGCTGTTGGCGTAGCGGCGAACACCGACCGAGTCGCTGTCCGCGGCGGCCTCGATCGCGGAGGCGGCGTCGATCGCGAGATCGCGGGCGTGGCGACGGACGCGCACCGAAGCGTCGATCGCGGGGTCGGGCGAGGTGTAGGAGTTGAGTTCGAGTTGCAGCCGGACGTGGCTGCCCAGCGTCACGGCGGCCATGACGATGAGCATCGTGCCGTAGAGGAAGTGCCATCGGCCCTGGTAAGCGGGGCGCGACACGGGTCCGAGTTCGTCGCGCGCTCGGCGTTCGCTTTCGTGCGTCTGCATGGCCACCGTGATCCCCGAGTCCCGGGGGGTGTATCGACACGAGGGCGGGGGTTCGTTCGCCCATCCCCCCGGTCGATGCCCGGATGTCGCGGAACACGCCCGTTGTGCGGGTCAAGGTCCTAGAACCCGAGGCCGCGGACGATCGATGCAGCCTGCGCGCCGTACCCGCCGCCGAAGAGCCGAGCATGGACGAGCAGCGGATAGAGCAGGTAGACATCACGCTTCCGGTGCCAGAAGCCGTCGTCGAGCGGCCGCAGTTCGGCGTAGCGTTCGAAGAACGCCCGTCCGAAAGTGTTGAAGAGCGTGATGAAGGCGAGTTCGACCTCCGGGTGGCCGTGGTAGGTCGCGGGGTCGATGAAGGCCGCGACGCGTCCCGCACGCGCGATGACGTTGCCGCCCCAGACGTCGCCGTGGAGGAGCGACGGGTGAGGCGGCTCGTCGATGATCTCGCCGAGCCGCGAGCAGAGCGACTCGATTCGGCGCATGACCGCGGTCTCGATGCCGCCGTGCGCCAGCGCCTCGCGCCCCATGTGGAGGAGTCGGTGTTCGGCGTAGAACGCGACCCACGAATCGCACGTCGCGTTCGGCTGCGGCAGGCCGCCGATGAGCGTGTCGCGTTCCATCCCGAACGATGGGCCGCGCACGGCGTGCAGGTCTGCGAGCAGTTCGGCGGCGTGGCGCTCGACCGAGGCATCGATCGGGTCGCCGCCCTCGACGAAGTCGATGATGAGCAGTTCCGGCGATTCGTGGAGCACGGCCGGCACGGGCAGGCGAGACCGCCCCGCCAGCTCGCGCAGCATCCAGCCCTCGAGGTCGAGGCGATCGGAGACGGAGCCGAGCTTGGCGACGACGACCCGCCCGTCTTCGAGGTCGAGCCGCCAGGCCTGCGCCACGCACCCGCCGGAGAGGCGCGAAGCGGCGCGCACGGGCACGCCGAGCGCGGCCTCGACCGCCCGCCATGCACCGTCAGACATCGAGGTTCTTCACCTCGAGGGCGTGGTCCTCGATGAACTTACGTCGCGGCTCGACCTGCTCTCCCATCAGCGTGCTGAAGAGGAACTCGGCCTCCTGGCCCATGTCCCAGTTCACGCGCAGGAGCGTGCGGCGCGTGGGGTCCATGGTGGTCTCCCAGAGTTGCTCCGCGTCCATCTCACCGAGTCCCTTGAAACGCTTGACTTCCAGCCCACGCCGCCCGAGGTCCAGCAGCGCGGAGAGGATCGCGGGCAGGTTCGGCGCCTCGACGACGTTCGACTGCTCCTCGGCGGGCGGGCTGTCGGCCTGTTCGGCATCCCCGCCCGCTTCCGCGGCGTCTGTCGGTCTGTTGCTCTGCGGCTTTGCCGCTTTCGTCGTCACCCAGGCGAAGCGAGCCGGCAGCCGTTCGCCGGTCACGGACTCCTCCTGCACGAGCGAGTAGTCGTCGATGGCAAGCCCGACGGATTCGAGATCGACGAAGACGCGCTCCAGTTCACGGTTCTCGTGCAGTTCGCGGATGACGGCGACCGGACGCGGGTCGGCGGCGGCGTGCCCGTTCACCGGCGCGGTGGTTTCATCGGCCAGCCGGAGACCCTCGGCTTCGAGGATGGCGTGGGCCTGCTCCTCGCTCCAGGCGTAGCGATCCTCGCCCCGCCACGAGACCTTGCGGGTGGGCAGGCGGCGCTTCCCCTCCGGGTCGTCGCTGCGGGCCGCGAGCAGGTCTGCGAAGGGCGCGCCGCGACGCTCGGCGATTTCGACCAGTTCGTTCAGGCGGCGCAGCAGCCGGACCGCTCGCAGCAGCGGCTGGCCCTCGATGCGCCGTTCCTCGACGACCTGCCCCGGATCGGCGTCGGTTCGCCTCACCGAGAGGTGTGCGCCGTCGAGACCGAGTTCGCTCAACACGTCCGCCAGTTCGCGGTCGTTGAGCACGTACCGGCCCTTGCCCTTGCGGATCAGCTGGTACAGGGGCGGCTGGGCGCAGTAGATTCGGCCGCGGCGGATCAGTTCCGGCATCTGCCGGAAGAAGAACGTGAGCAGCAGCGTGCGGATGTGGCTGCCGTCCACGTCCGCGTCGGTCATGATGATGATCTTGCCGTAGCGGAGGCGCGAGGCATCGAAGTCCTCGCCGATGCCGCAGCGCAGCGCGGAGATGAGCGTGCGGATTTCCTCGAAGGCGAGCACCTTGTCGATGCGAGCCTTCTCGACGTTGAGCAGTTTGCCCCGCAGGGGCAGGATGGCCTGCGTCTCGACGTCGCGTCCCTGCGTCGCGCTGCCGCCCGCAGAGTCGCCTTCGACGATGAAGAGTTCGGAGCGGTCCACGTCGCGGGTCTTGCAGTCGCGGAGCTTGTGCGGCATCGAGCCGCTTTCGAGCGCACTCTTGCGCCGTGTGAGTTCGCGGGCCTTGCGGGCGGCCTCGCGGGCCTGTGCGGCGACGATGCCCTTGAGGCACAGCCGCTTGGCCTCGGAGGGGTGCTCCTCGAGCCAGGCTTCGAGCGCTTCTGAAACCGCGGCCGCCACGATGCCCTCGACCTCCGGATTGAGCAGTTTTTCCTTGGGCTGGTTGTTGAAGGTCGGATCGCGGAGTTTGACGCTGACAATGGCGATGAGGCCTTCGCGCAGGTCCTCGCCGGTGGGGACGGGGTCTTTCTCCTTGATGATCCCCGCCTTGCGGGCGTAGGCGTTCAGCGTGCGTGTGAGGGCGACCTTGAAGCCCTGCGCGTGCGTGCCGCCGTCCACGTTGTTGATGTTGTTGGCGAAGGTCAGCAGAGTTTCGTTGTAGCCGTCGTGGTACTGGAGGGCGACCTCGCAGACGACGCCGCTGTCGGGATCCTCGCGGCGCAGGTGCACCGGTGCGCACATGGCGTTGCGTCCCGCCATCAGGTGCTCGACATACTCGACCAGCCCGTGCTCGGCGCGGAAGAGGTCGTGGCGCGGCTTGCCGTCCGGCCCGACGCGCTCGTCGCTCAGGCGGATCGAGACGCCGGGGTTCAGGTAGGAGAGTTCGCGCAGTCGAGTCGCGAGGGTCTGGTAGTTGAAGGTCGTATCGGGGAAGATCTCGTGGTCGGGCATGAAGGTGACAGTGGTGCCGGTGCGGCGTGCGCTGCTGGGGGGGATGTCGCCAACGACGTGCAGCGGCTTGCTGACGCGCCCTCGGGCGAACTCGATGCGATAGACCTTGCCGTCGCGCCAGACCTCGCATTCGAGCCACTCAGAGAGTGCGTTGACGCACGAGACGCCCACGCCGTGGAGGCCGCCCGAGACCTTGTACGCGCTCCCCTCCTGGCCGAACTTCCCTCCGGCGTGCAGGCGCGTCATCACAACCTCGACGGCCGGCTTGCCGTTGAGTGCGGGGTCCTCGTGCTTCATGGGGCCGACCGGGATGCCTCGCCCGTCGTCGATGACGGTGCACGATCCGTCGGCCTGGATGGAGACGGCAACGATGGTGGCGAAACCGGCCATCGCCTCGTCGATGGAGTTGTCCACGGTCTCATAGACGAGGTGGTGCAGGGCATTGAGGCCCGTGCCGCCGATGTACATCCCCGGACGCTTGCGGACGGCGTCGAGCCCCTCCAGCACCTTGATCTGTTCTTCGCCGTAGGCGCCGTCGGGGCGGTTGGACACGGGTTCGACCTCGACCTTCGCCGCCCGGACCGGCGCGGCCGCGGGCGTTTCGATGGGGTGCTTCTGGGCCATTCGGGTGGTCGCTCGCTCTCGTGGTGGTGGCGTTCCGAGGGGTGGCGGAGAGGCATCGAAGGGCGTGCGCCCGGGAGGTGGTTGAGGGCGTGCCGGGAGCCTCGGAAACAGGCCTCTCATTGTAGCGCGCCGGGGGCGGTTACGCTCGCTCCGCCGAGGCTCGGAGAGGGTGGTCGGGGCGTCGTGCGCGCGGGCGTAGAGTTGCCCACTGGAGGCACGCATGTCCCTGCCGAACGCCACGATCATCGCGGGAATTCCGGCCCGAAACTTCGCGCTCTACCACGCCATCCGCTTCAGCGCGGGCGATCCGGCGGCGTTCATCGAGACACCCGGCAGCAACGGCAGGCCGACGCGAACGCTCATCATCCGCGACATCGAGATGGGACGCGCCCGCAAACACGCGAAGGCGGACCGCGTCGCCTGCCCCGCGGACTTCGCGCCCGAGGGCGGGCTGGCGGGCGACAGGGAAACCGCCACGGCCCAGGCGGCAGCCGAGTGTCTCGTGCGGGCGGGAGTTCGAACGGTGCGGGCCGACCGCACGCTGCCGCTGATCTTCGCCGAGACGATTCGTGCGGCCGGGATCGCGGTCGAACTCGACCCGGACCTCGGCGTGAGCGACCGGCGCCGCAAGGACGAGCGCGAGGTCGACGCCATGCGAGCCGCCCAGGCCATGACCGAGTCCGCCGTCCGGATGGCGTGTGAAACCATCGCGCGGGCGGCGGCCGCACGCGACGGCACGCTGATGCACGGGGGCGAGCCGCTCACCGCGGAACGCCTGCGCTTCATGATCGACGTTTACCTGCTCGAACGCAACTACGAGAACGCGCCCGCGATCGTCGCCTGCGGCCCAGAGGGCGAAGACTGCCACAACCTCGGCCGCGGGCCGCTGCGCACCGGGCAGCCGATCATCGTGGACGTCTTCCCGCGAGACCGCGCCACGCTCTACTGCGGCGACTGCACACGCACGGTCGTTCACGGCGATGCGCCGGACTGGCTCGTAGCCATGCACGCGGCGGTGGTGCAGGCGAAGGCCGCCGGGACCGCTGCCATCCGCGCGGGCGCGGCGGGTGAGGCCGCGTACCAGGCGTGCCTCGCTGCAATCCAGCGTGCGGGATGGGATCGGTCGCTCCTGGCGCCCGAGGCGCCCGAGGGGTTCTGCTCGCTCCAGCACGGCCTCGGGCACGGCGTCGGGCTGGAGGTGCACGAGCCGCCGCTGCTCGATCTCGGTGGTCCCGTGCTCGTTGCGGGCGACGCGGTCACCGTTGAGCCGGGGCTGTACGCCAAGGGGCGGGGCGGGGTGCGGATTGAGGACGTCGTGATCGTCCGCGAGAACGGGTGCGAGAACCTCGGCACGCTGCCCGAGGGTCTGTGCTGGCGGTGACGCCGGTATGCTCCGTCGTCCAACCCGAACGGAGCAAGACCCGTGAATCGAATCGTGCTGCTGGCGTGCGTCGTGTTCTTCGTTGCCTCGTGCCTCGTCGCGCCGGTGTCGGCGCGGGCGCAAGCGGGCCGCGATCTGGCCGAGTTTGTGCAGAAGTACACCGCGGACCGAGGTTCGGTGCGGTCGTTCTATGACTGGCCGTGGTCGGAGGAGGCGCTCGACCGGACGGACGCGCTGCTCGAAGAGTGGGAGGCGAGATTGCGAGCGGTTGACTTCCAGGCGCTCGATCAGCAGGGCAGGATCGATTACGTGCTGATGCGCACGCACCTCGCCGCCGAGCGAGCGGAGCAGGCGCTGACGCGGGCGAGGCTGGCGGAGATGGACGCGTTGCTGCCGTTCCGGCGGCTGGTGATCGACCTGGCGATGTCGCGTTCACGGATGGCGGAGCCGGCGCCGCGCGAGTGGGCGGATCGGCTGTCGAGGGTGGAGGCGGAGATCGGCGAGGTGCGAGCGCGCATCGATGCGGGGCGCAAGAAGAAGGAGGGCGAGGAGCCGGGCGATGCGCTGTTCGTCTCGCCGGTTGTCGCGGCCCGTGCTGCCTCGGCCACGGACGCGCTGCGTCGGACCCTGGAGGACTGGTTCCGCTACCACGACGGCTACGTGCCCGAGTTCTCATGGTGGGTGCGCAAGCCGCACGAGCAGACAGCGGCGGCGATGGCCGACTACGCCAAGCACTTGCGAGAGCAGGTCGCCGGGCTGAAGGGCAAGGACGACGATCCGCTCATCGGCGACCCGATCGGCCGCGAGAAGCTGCTCGCGGACCTGGCGACGGAGTTCATCCCGTACTCGCCCGAGGAACTGATCGCGATCGCCGAGCGCGAGTTCGCCTGGTGCGAGGCGGAGATGCTGCGGGCGTCGCGCGAACTCGGTTTCGGCGATGACTGGCGGGGCGCGCTGGAGCACGTCAAGAACCTGCACGAGCCGCCGGGCGGGCAGGCCGCGCTGATGGCGGACCTGGCGCGGCAGGGCATCGACTTCGTGAAGGAGCACGACCTCGTCACGGTGCCCGAGCTGTGCGAGGAGGCATGGCGGCTGACGATGCTCTCGCCGCAGGGCCAGCGGACGCTCCCCTTCGCCGCGTACAACAACCAGCAGATTCTGGTGGCGTATCCGACCGACGCGATGCCGCACGACGACAAACTGATGTCGATGCGGGGGAACAACCGGCATTTCACCCGCATCGTCGCCGCTCACGAGCTCATCCCCGGCCACCATTTGCAGGGGTTCGTCGCGCGGCGAGAGCGGCCGTACCGGTCGCTGTTCCGGACGCCGTTCCTTGTCGAAGGCTGGGCGCTGCACTGGGAGATGCTTCTGTGGGACAAGGGCTTTGCGCGCGGCCCGGAGGACCGCATCGGGATGCTGTTCTGGCGCATGCACCGCTGCGCCCGCATCATCGTGAGCCTGAAGTTCCACCTCGGCGAGATGACCACAGACGAGATGATCGCCTTCCTCGTCGAGCGTGTCGGGCACGAGCGGCTCGGCGCGACGAGCGAAGTGCGCCGCTACGTCGGCGGGGACTACGGCCCGCTCTACCAGGTCGCCTACATGATCGGGGGCCTGCAGCTGCGCGCCTTGCACGAGGAGACGGTGGGCCGGGGCCGGATGACCGATCGGGAGTTCCACGACGTCGTGCTGGCGCACAACGCGATCCCGGTCGAGTTGATCCGGGCGGGGATCACGGGGACTTCGCTGGATAGAGAATCGGGTTCCGTTTGGCGATTCGCAGGCTAACAGAAGCACGAACGTGATACGAACATATGTACCGGTGTGATCACTGGTGGCCAGACCGGGCAATAACCGGGGGAAAACTCGCTAAATGGAGTCTTTTTATGCGCTTAGGGCTTCCAACCCGGCCCTCCGTGCCGTATCTTCTCCGGCGAGAGAGATGGCCGAACGCCACATGATTCCTCCGGCGCTCTGTGCGTCTGAGTGGGGCGGTCGGCAGAACGAGAGAAGAGACGAGGAGAGTGACATGATCCGTGTGAAGCCCGGGGTGGCGGGGCTGTGCCTTGCCGGAGTGGTGGCCGTGTGCGCTGGGTCGGCGTTCGCTGACCGCGTGGACCTGTTCGTCTACGAGAACGCTGACAACGCCGATGTCGGCGGTCTGGACCTGTGGGCGGACCTCGTGGACGGCGGCACGTACATCGACATCACGTTCTACAACGATTCGACCGCTTCGTCGGTCGTTACCGCCATCTACTTCGAGAAGTTCAGCGGTCTGACCGGCGGCTCGATCGTCTTCGAGTCGGCGGGCGTGGACTTCTCCGACGGCGCGACGCCGCCGAACCCCGCTCAGCCGGGCCTGAACTACGGCGGCTCCTGGAGCGGCAACCTGTACTCCACCGACGCCAACCCGCCACCCGCGCACAACGGGATCAACCACGGCGGGACCGAGTCGCTCACGATCCGCTTCGACTACGCCGGCGGCACGACCTTCGGCGACGTCAAGAGCGCGCTCACCGCGAGCGACCCGACCTGGCGCATCGCCCAGCACGTCCAGGGCCTGCCGGGCGGGTACAGCGTCTGGTCGATCTCGGTTCCCGCACCCGGGAGCCTGGCACTGGTCGGTCTGGCGGGCCTCGCGGGGCTGCGCCGTCGCCGCTGAACGGCTTGACCACAGCACACTCACGGAACACGCGGACGCTCCGGCGTCCGCGTGTTTCTTTGCGCTCAGTGTGCTTCGGCGCCCGGTGCGCTCGACCGCTCGCTCACGCTCGCGGCTCGTTCGTGGGGTTCGTTCGCGTTGACGAGCGGGCCGCCCTTGCCCCACATCGCCACGACCACCGCCAGCATGATGAGGCCGAAGGCGACGTAGTCGTTGATCCGCGGCTTCTCCTTCAGGAACGCCAGCACGAACACCGTGAAGACGGTGAGCGTGATGGCCTCCTGGAGGATTTTGAGTTGCGGGGCCGTGAACGGGCCGCCCATGCCGACATGCCCGATGCGGTTGGCGGGCACCTGGAGGAGGTACTCGGGGAGGGCGATGAGCCATGAGACGGCGATTGCGGTGAAGAGCGTCCAAGACCTCGCCTTCAGGTGGCCGTACCACGCGAAGGTCATGAAGACGTTTGATGCGACGAGGAGGAGGACGGTCAGGAGCGCCTTGCCCATGGCGTGAGCGTACACGCGAGACGGGAGGGCGCGATTCGAGGGGGAGGGTTGCAGGGGTAGACGAAGACGAGGCCGCCACGGAACGGTGGGGTGGCCGGCCCCCGGAGCGGAAAGGCATCCGGCGGCGGGTCAGTTCCCGGCGTCGAAGTCGGCGTCCTCGCGGTCGATGGCTGCGTCGTGCTCGGCGAGCACGCCGTTCGCTTCGTCGGGGGTCTCCGGCTCTGCGCGTACCTCGCGGTAGACGGAGCCGTCCACGAAGCCCTGGAGTTTGCGGGCGCGGACGGGGTGCTGGAGTTTACGAATGGCCTTTGCCTCGACCTGGCGCACGCGTTCGCGCGTGACCTTGAAGATGCGTCCGACCTCTTCGAGCGTGTAGGTATACCCGTCGCCGATGCCGTAGCGGAGCTTGATGATCTCGCGCTCGCGGTAGGTGAGGGTCTTGAGCACGGCCTCGATGCGCTGCTTGAGCATGTCCTGGGCGGCGTTCTCGGTCGGCTGAGCCTGCGACTCGTCCTCGATGAAGTCGCCGAAGTAGCTGTCCTCGCTCTCGCCCACGGGGCGGTCGAGCGAGACGGGGTGTCGCGAGATTTTCATCACGCGGCGCACCTCGGCGATGTTCATCCCCGACATCTCGGCCAGCTCGTCCAGCGTCGGCTCGACGCCCGTCTCCTGGTGGACCTGCTTCTGCAGGTTGCGCAGGCGCGACATGGTCTCGATCATGTGGACGGGGATGCGGATGGTGCGGGCGTGGTCGGCGATGGCGCGGGTGATCGCCTGACGGATCCACCACGTCGCGTAGGTCGAGAACTTGTACCCGCGCTTGTACTCGTACTTGTCAACCGCGCGCATCAGGCCGGTGTTGCCCTCCTGGATGACGTCCAGGAACGAGAGGCCGCGGTTGCGGTACTTCTTGGCGATCGAGACGACGAGGCGCAGGTTGCCTCCCGACAGGTCGCGCTTGGCCTGCTCGTACTCCCAGAAGACGGTGTTGATGGCGCGGACGCGGGCCGCCAGTTCCTGCGGGGTTTCAAGGACGAGAGAGCGCAGTCCGGTCAGTTCGTCGCGCATGACCTCGACGTCCTCGGGGTCGTAGCGCTTCGGGAAGCGTTCCGCCTTCAGCAGCTCGGCTTCGAGGTCCGTCATCTTCTTGCTGATCGAGCGGAGCTTGCGCATCAGCGGGATGATGCGGCCGGTGCGCAGGCTCAGCTCCTCGGTGAGCGCGGCCATGCGCCTGCGGCGCGTGGCGATCCGCTCGCTGAGGGCGGCGACCTTGCGCCGGTCGCGCTTGCGGGCCGACTCGATCGCCGCCCAGTCCGATCGGTTGAGCGCGAGCAGCTGCTCGATCGTGCGCAGGTTCGCGGGGATGCGCCGGGCGATCTTCTCCTTCGCGTTCACCTCCGCCGTCGAGATGCGCATCGTGCGGTCGAAGGGGAGGGATCCGGCGTCCACCATCCGCAGTGTCTCCACCGCCTGCTGCACAACGTAGTCGCTCTCGAGGCAGCGACGACGGAAGATCATCCTCGTGGTCTCGATCTTCTTGGCGAGGCGGATCTCCTCCTCGCGCGTCAGCAGCGGGATCGAACCCATCTGCGTCAGGTACATCCGCACGGGGTCGTCGATGCGCCGGCCCTCCGGCTCGTCCGAGGACGACTCCTCCAGCTCGCGCTGCAGGGCCTCCGGGTCCAGGGCCTCGGCCTCGGCGACATCGATCGCGGCCTGAGTCATCTCGGCGCGTGCGTCTTTGGAGAGTTCGCGTTGGAGCGCGGCGGAGACCTCGGTCCGTTCGCCCCCGGCCACGCTCATGGCGCGGAACTGCTTGGGCAGGCCCGCGCCCGCGCCGCCGAGCGGCGTGCCGATGAGCGGGTTGTGTCCCGGCTCGTCGCCGCGCTTGATCGAGTCGCGGCGCAAGCGGGCGCGGTACTCGAGTTCATCGACCATCTCGATGCCCTGCGCGTCCATGATGGCGAGCAGTTCGTCGATGCGGTCCGGGTCGACCATCTCGTCGGGCAGCGTGTTGTTGAGCTCCTCGTAGGAGAGCCAGCCCCGCTGCCGCCCGACCTCGATCATCTGTGCCAATGCCGGATGAAGTTCGCCGATCACTGCGCTCTCCCCGGGGCGTCCCTCGCCCCCCGATGAAGATGGTCCTGCGCTGCACTGAAGCGCCGTCGATGGCGCACGCTCGTTTCCTCAACTCTGTCCCATGCCGGCCGCGGGACGCGGGAGCGCGAGCGCATCCCCGCCCAGGGCGCGGTGTTTCGACCTGATCCGTTCGATGGCGGCTGCCGCGTCGTCCGACGGCGCGGGGACCGCGTGCCGATGCAGCACGACGGCCCGCGTCGCGCAGTCGAGCAGCAACGCACGCAGGCGAGCCTCGTCTTCGTCCGTCTCACGCCAGATGCGCCTGTGCAGTTCGACCGCCGCGGCGGCCGTCGCTTCTTCGTCGGAGGCGGCGAGCGCCTCGTCCAGTCCGGGGGCGCGGCCTTGCTGCGTGATCCGGGCGACGGCACGGGCGAGCGACTGCATTCGGGGCGAAGCGTAGCCCGCGGCGAGGATGCCGTCGCGCTGATCCTCAGAGAGAATCTCCCACAGGCTGCCGTCGCAGAGCAGGCACCCGATGGCGGTCTCCGCCGGCCCGAGCCGGGCCGTCGCGAGGCGGTCGCTCGGCGCGGCGTCGCCGGAGTCGTCGTCCGTAGGCTCCGGCCTGCGCTTCGCGCCGGCCCTGGCGGCCTGAGCGAGCGTGCGGTCGTCCAGACCCGTGACCTCGCTGAGCCTGCGGATGACCAGTTGACGCCGGATCGGCTCCGCCCGGGCCAGGCCCAGGTCGCTCAGCAGTGCCAGTTCCTCCGTTGTCGCCCGTTCGAGAGCGGACAGCCCGGCCCCGGCGACGCGCTCGCGCAGCCGCTGGAACCTGTACTCGAGCAGTTCAACCGAGGCCTCGATGACGCGCCGGAAGACCTCCTTCCCGTCGGGTCGCTTGAGGAGTTCGTCGGGGTCCTTGGCATCGGTGTGCCGGTTCAGCGTGGCGATCTGCACGTCCACGGGCTGGGAGAAGAAGACCTCCGCGGCGCGATCGGCCGCCTTCAGTCCGGCCGCGTCGCCGTCGAAGAGCAGCACGATCCGATCGCAGCGAGTGCGGAGTTCCGCGGCGTGCTGTCGCGTGAGCGCGGTGCCAAGCGTGGCGACTACGTTCTCAAACCCCGCCTGGTGGCACGCGATCGCGTCGGTGTAGCCCTCGGTGATGATGGCGACGCCCTCGCGCTGGATCGCGCGGGCGGCCTGATGGATGCCGAAGATCGCCGAGGACTTGTCGAAAACGGCGGACTCGGGCGAGTTGAGGTACTTCGGGTCGTCGTTGTCGTCGATGCGTCGTCCGCCGAAGGCGATCACGCGGCCGGCCTTGTCGTGGATGGGGAAGGTCAGGCGGTTGCGGAAAGTGTCGTACCACCCGCCGTCCTTCTCGCGGAGCAGCCCGGCGGCGACGAACCGGCGGACGTCCAGTTGCCGCTGCCGGAGGCGGAGCAGCAGCCCGTCCCAGCGGTCGGGGGAAGCGCCGAGGCCGAACCGCTCGACCATCTCGGGCGAGATGCCGCGCCGTTCGATGACCGCGCGGGCAGGCAGGCCGTGCTCGTCGTGGCGGAGCAGGGCCTGGAAGAACGATTGCGCCTCGGCGTTCGCGGCGAGCAGGTCCGCCCGCGAGAGCCCGTCCGCCGAGCGGGGCGCGTCGCGGCGTGTCAACTGGATGCCTGCGCGCTCGGCGAGATAGCGCAGGGCTTCGGGAAAGTCCATGCGGTGGTACTTCTGGACGAAGGTGAAGACGTCTCCTCCCGCGCCGCAGACGAAGCAGTGGAAGATCTGCTTCGCGGGGACGACGTTCATCGAGGGGCGATGGTCGTCGTGGAATGGGCAGAGGCCGACGTACTCGCGTCCGCGCGCCCGCAGGGCGACGTGCTCGCCGACGATGCGCGCGATGTCGGAGGCGTCGCGCACGCGCTCGCGGTCGGATCGTTGTGCGTTCTGATCGGCCACAGATGTCGCGTCCGTCAGGCCGGTCGAGCGCCGGCGTGCTCCCGAACCAAGCGTCCTGCTGGTCACGACGGGGAGCGGACGGAGTCCGCGCGAGAGTCCGTGTCTAGCCGCGCGTGGCGTGCGCCCATCCGATGGGGCGCTTGTTGCGCGGACGGCCCCGCATTCGGTATCGCTCGGGAACGGTGCTGCCCGTCGGGACGATGCCATGACGGGACGATGAGCGAGCGACCCCGCTGGTCCAACCTTGCAACGCTAGCACAGGTCCGACGGGAATCAACGAAACCCGGGGGATAGACCTGCAAATCGTTGCCTGATCAATACTTATGAGAATCGTCCGTGCCTTGCGGCACCCTCCCGACCTCTTGTTCGTAGATTAATAGGATTGGACTGGTTCGCGGCTATCGGACGCGGGTGGCGGCAGGCCCACGGATCGGGGAGACTGCCAGCATGGAACGGCGTCGAATCGTTTTCCGTGGGCACGTGCAGGGGGTGGGCTTCCGCGCCACCACACGCCACTTGGCGCAGTCCTACGCCCTCACCGGCTGGGTCCGCAACGAGCCGGACGGTGCCGTGACGGTCGAGGCACAGGGCGAGGCGCCGGAGATCGAACTGTTCCTGATCGACCTGCGCGAACGGATGAGCGGGTTTATCCGGGATGAGCGGGCCGACGCGGCGAGCGTGATCGAGGGCGAGCGAGAGTTCCGCGTGCTGACCTGATGCGTTCCGGCCGGCGCGGCGTAGCATCGGCCCCCGAGCCATCCATGCTGATTCTGTTCGACATCGACGCGACGCTGGTGACGACCAGCGGTGTGGGCCGGCACGCGATGGCTGAGGCCGGGCGTCGGCTCTACGGGCCTTCGTTCACGCCGGAGGGTGTGGAGTTCGCCGGCCGGCTTGACCCTCTCATCCTGGCGGACCTGCTGGTGCGCAACGGGCTGGAGCCAACCTCGGATCGCAGGGCGGCGATGCGACGAGAGTATCGCGCTGCGCTGGTTGAAGGGCTGGGCACGCCGGGAATTGCGCGCGCGCTGCCGGGCGTTCATGCCGTCGTGGACGCGCTCTCCCGCGAGGCCGGCGTCACGATCGGCCTGCTGACGGGCAACTTCGAGGAGACGGGTCGGCTGAAACTGGGTGCGTGCAGCCTGGACGCCGACCGCTTCCCCGTGCGTGTCTGGGGTGATGAGTCGCCGCACGAGCCGCCCAGCCGCGATCATCTGCCCGCGGTGGCGATCGCTCGGTACCAGAGCGTGCTTGCGGGGCCGGTGCGGGCGGATCGGGTGACGATCGTGGGAGACACGGTGCATGACGTGGCGTGCGCGAGGGCGAACGGATGCCGATCACTGGCGGTGGCGACAGGCTCGTTCTCACCGGATGCGTTGCAATCGGCGGGCGCCGACGCGGTGATGGCGGACCTGAGCGACGCGGGGGCGGTGTTGCGGTGGCTGCTGGGCTGACTTTCGCCGGTGCGGCGAGCCGCGGTCGATAGACTGGTCGGGAGGTCTGGAGGTGTTCGAGATGTCGGCAAGCTACCGGGCGTTGTGCTCGGACTTTTACGTGAACCAGAAGGTGAGCCTGAAGCTCGACCTGCCGCGCGGGCGGGAGCAGACGCTGGAACTCTTCGAGCGTCTGCGGCGGCAGTATCCGTCGATGTCGCACTTCCGTCGCTACCGCGAGGAACTGTCGCTGGACACGCCTCCGGGCGAGTCGCCGCACCGGTGGGTTGCCGTGCGGTCAAACTCGATCCGATCGGGCGTCGTGAACGGGGACTCGCTGGGCGATGCGTACGGCCTGCACCGGACGGTCTCCGAGATCGCGCCGTACTTCCTGAGCGTCAGCCCGCTCGACGTGGACTTCGTGGAGATGCTGTATGGGTTCGACCTTTCGGCGGGCGGGAACCACGACTCGATCGTGGCGAGCGCGCTGCTCGGCGGCTCGCCCCTGGGCGCGCTGGCCGAGATTCCGGGCGCTGGACCGATCGACTGCCAGCCCGTGCTGGGGCTGGCGCTCGGCGGGGGGGGGGAGTACGAGGCGTACTTCGAGGTGCGGACGCGCCCCGCGTCGGGCGAGGACCGCGAGCGCGAGCGCGGCGAGGAGCCGATCAGCGTGTACCTGACCGTGCGGCGCAACGGACCCTTCGGCGATCTGGGCGAACTGCCCGAGACCATCGCTACGCTCGCGGAGCGAGGCGAGGAACTCATCGACTCGCGCGTCGTGCCCACGCTCCTCGTGCCGATCCGCGAGGCGATCGTGTCCGGCCTGTAGCGGCGGCACGGAGGCGACGACAGGCCGATGCAGACACCCACGCTCGACACCGCCACGCTCATCCTCGCCATCGGCGGCATGATCCTTGCGATCTCGTTCGGCGGCGTGGCGATCATGGCGCTTCGGCGCCGGATGCTCGCCAAGGATGCACCGGCGTCCGAGGAGGGTGCGGGAATGCTCGACTCGCTGCGGGCGATGCGCGCGCGGGGGGAACTGAGCGAGGAGGAGTTCCAGTCCGCCCGTGCCGCGTTCCTGTCGAAGGCGGTTGGGTCCGCGGTTCCGGGCGCGCCGGATCGGAGCGCGGAGAAGGCGCGTCCGATATCGCGCGGGGGAACGGATGGCGAACGCCGCGCGGCGCCCGGCGTGGACCTGACTGGCGCGCCGCTGCCCAGGCCGACGGACCGAGAATGACGGCGTTCGCGCGTGAAATTCTCGGCCCTTGTGCGGCGCGAGAGTAGAGACGCGGGGCGAGCACGCCGATAGACTCCTGTTGCCCCGCCCGAGGGCGTGTGTTTACCGGACCGAGCGAGGGATTCATGGCAAAGAACCGCAGCGACGGCAGCGAGCACGGCCCGGGCGACCACGGCGACAGCGGGGGATTCCGCGGGCGCAAAGTGACGACCTGTTCCTTCTGCGGCAAGACGAGCCGCGAGGTCGGGCCGATGGTGGAAGGTCCGAGCGAGGTCTACATCTGCCCGAACTGCGTCGACCTGTGCCAGAACATCTTCCGGCAGGAGCGGCGTCGCGTCAGTTCCGCGAGCAGCGCGCTGAGCGACATCCCATCGCCGCGCGCGATCAAGGAATACCTCGATCAGTACGTCATCGGCCAGGAACTGGCCAAGCGGTCGCTCTCGGTCGCCGTGCACAACCACTACAAGCGGCTGCTGCACGCCGAGAGCGAGGACGCGAGCACGATCGAGATCGAGAAGAGCAACATCCTGATGATCGGTCCGACGGGCAGCGGGAAGACGCTGCTCGCGCGCACGCTCGCCCGGCTGCTCAAGGTGCCCTTCGCCATCGGTGACGCGACCACGCTCACCGAGGCGGGGTACGTCGGCGAGGACGTCGAGAACCTGCTGCTTCGGCTGCTCCAGGCGGCGGACTTCGAGGTCGAGGCGGCCCAGCGCGGCATCATCTACGTGGACGAGATCGACAAGATCGGCAAGACCTCGCACAACGTCTCCATCACGCGCGACGTCTCCGGCGAGGGCGTGCAGCAGTCGCTCTTGAAGATGCTCGAAGGCACGATGGCCAACGTCCCCCCGCAGGGCGGCCGCAAGCACCCCGAGCAGCAGTACATCCAGCTCGACACACGCAACATCCTCTTCATCTGCGGGGGCACGTTCGTGGGGCTGGAGGACATCATCCGCCGGCGCATCGGGCAGACCCGCATCGGGTTCAGCACCGCCCAGGCGCGCGGGCCGGGGCTGATCGGCGCGGGCGAGGACGGCGATTTCAGCGTGCTCTCAAAGGTGCAGACGGAGGACATCATCGAGTTCGGGATGATCCCGGAACTGGTGGGCCGCCTGCCCGTCATCACGCCTCTGGAGCCGCTTTCGGTGCCCGCGCTGATGCAGATTCTGACCGAGCCGCGCAATGCGCTCGTGCGGCAGTATCAGCACATGTTCCGCCTCGAAGGCGCGACGCTGACCTTCACCGACGGCGCGCTGCGCTCGATCGCGGACAAGGCGTTCAAGCGCAAGACCGGCGCGCGGGCGCTGCGGGCCGTGATGGAAGAGTTGATGCTCGAAATGCTGTACGAACTGCCGGACCTTGACAACGACGGCGTCGAGTACGTCGTCGACGAGTCGGCCGTGAGGCGCAGGCCGTCGCTCGCCGAGTTGCGTCTTCCCCGCAAGGAATCGGCATAAGAGCGAAACATCTCACTTCACTTGGGGGCGCCGAGACTCGGCGTGTGGGTGGGGTGCTGCGGGGGTGCTTTGCGCTCAGGCCGGCTGGGCGGGGGGCGGTGCGCCGCGCCGAGCCGACATCAGCCCCTGGATGGTGAAGCCGATGACGGCGACAAGCACCCAGGTGATGAGCCACGCAGCTGGAGTGCGATCCGTCAGGCCGGTACCCGGGAGGTCGTGTGCCTGGGCGATCCACACCACGGCGGCAAGCCAGAGGGCCGAGCCGGCGACGGCACTGATCGCGGCGGAAGTTCTTCGTGGCCACACGAGACCGACGAACAGACCGGTCAGTCCGCCAGCGATCCCGGCCAGCAGGATTCCGCTCCGCTTGGCAGGGTCCATGCTGATGAAGGCCTCGCCGAGGCTGGTGATGCCGGCTTCGAGGGCCTGCGGACTTGCGGGGAGTCCTGCCTGCGTCGGGGCGGGTTCAGGGTCTGGGGACTTTGCCCGGATGATCGTGCCGCTCGGCAGCATCACGAACTTTGCCTGGGGGGGTTGGCTCTGAGCCTCGGAGGGGTAGGCGACTGCGGCGGTTGGTTTGACCATGTTCGAGCCGAGGGCAGGACCCCACGCGGCTGCGGTCACCAGAAGACCGATGGCAGCGAACGTGGCGGCAGCGGTCGTGGCGACGACCATCCTGTACAGCAGGAGGGCGGCACCGAGGCCGAGCAAGGCCCCGAAGCCGACGCCCGCGGCCAAGGGGGGCTGATTCTCAGCACCCGAGCCGGCCGCGCTCGCGATCAGCGCGAACCCTGCTCCGGCACCGAGGGCGGCACCAACGAAGGCCGCGGCGGGCTTCATCAGTCTCGCACCGAAGAGCCAAAGGGCGACACCGACCAGTCCCACGACGGCAGCGGCCGCCAGTCCCAGCCCGGCCGACGCCTGGTCCGCGAACCTGGCGAGCGGTTCGGCCCCGGCGGCAAGCCCGGCAGCATCAAGAAGTTGCGGCGAGAATCTCCCCTGCACGATGATACTGTTCGGCAGCGGCGGGCTTCTGTTTCGTGCCGGTTCGCTCCGATGGCTCGACCAAGTTGCGGGGGTGGCCGATAAGGGGGTACCCCATGGCGCGCGTGCCGACTGGCTGAACTTTGGCGGTGGGCGTTTGTAGCGATCCAGATGGCCAAGAAACGGGCGAAAAAAAAAGCAGCGAAGAGCCGTCCGCGCGGGCGGAAGGGATCGGAGCGGTCGCGCGGCGTGGAGGGGAATGCGGCCGCGCCGGCGAGTGAGCGGCCGCGCGACACCGCGGCCCTCGCCGAGTTGCGCCGCAAGATCGACCGCCTGGACGCCGCACTCGTGAAGATGTTGAACCAGCGGTCTCGCCTGGTCGTGCAGGTCGGGCGACAAAAGCGGGGTGCGGGGATTCCGATCTATGCGCCGCATCGCGAGGCGGAGGTGCTGGAGAAGGTGCTGCGGGCGAACCGTGGGCCGCTCTCCGGGCGGACGATCGAGGCCGTGTACCGGGAGTTGATGAGCGGCTCGTTCTCGCTGGAGCAGCCGCTGCGGATCGGGTACCTCGGCCCGCCGGGGTCGTACTCGCACCTGGCGGCGGTCCGGCAGTTCGGGTCGTCGGTGGCGTACGAGGATCTGCACGAGATCGCGGGCGTTTTCACGGAGGTGCGGCGCGGGCACGTGGACTACGGGCTGGTGCCGATCGAGAACTCGACGGGTGGCGGGATCGTCGAGGCGCTCGACGCATTCCAGCGCAATGCGGGTGAGGTGTGGGTGTATGCCGAGGTGCAGCTGGCGGTGCACCATGCGCTGCTGGCGAACTGCGAGCCGAGCGCGATCCGGCGGATTCACTCCAAGCCCGAGGTGTTCAGCCAATGCCGGACCTGGCTGGCGACCCAGTACCCGCAGGCGGAGCAGATCACGGCGGCGAGCAGTTCGCGGGCCGCGCAGACGGCGGTGGAAGAGAACCGGGTTGCGGAGTCGATCGGAGCGCAGCCGGGGTCGGCGGCGATCGGGTCCGAACTGGCGGGGAGCCTGTACGGTCTCAAGACGCTCTTTGCCCGGATCGAGGACAACCCGAACAACATCACGCGGTTCTTCGTCATCAGCCGTCACCGCGCGAAGCGGTCCGGGGACGACAAGACCTCCATCATGTTCAACACGGCGGACAAGCCTGGGGCATTGGTGGAGGTGCTCGGGGTCTTCCACCGGTCGGGGATCAACCTCTCGCACATCGACAAGCGGCCGAGCGGCCGGACCAACTGGCAGTACACCTTCTTTATTGACGCGCAGGGCCACCGGGACGACCCGGGGATGGCGGCCGCGATCCGGGAGGCGGAGACGCACTGCCGGGAGTTGTTCGTGCTGGGGAGTTATCCGCGTTCGCGGCGGATTCTCTAGGTTCGGGTCGGGTTTCGGGAGGGGCTTGGCGCGGGTCGGGAACCCTGGTATGGTGGTATGCGTAGGGGCCTGACAGACGTGGGTCCGCGCGGACCCGCCGACCTGCTGCACCGCCGGGAGAACGGCCGACGACCCCCGCTTGTCGCCGGCGCCCGGCCGAAGGGTGCGGCCCCGAAGGCCGAGTTGTGCGATGTCGCCGTTTGGCATAGCCTGTGGCCTCTCCGCCCGTCGCGTGCACGGGTGCGCGCGGGGACCGTTCCGGGATGAGCCGGAGGGCATGGGCGGAGCGCCAGACTCGACCGGCCCGCATCGCTCGGCGAGCGTTGCGGGGAGTCGCCGGCCGGCGTGCAGGAGCGTCGGCCCGCGTGTGGAACGGTCCCGGACCACTGTTTGAGTGATCAGGAGTCGCCATGAAGGGCTCTCGTCGAAACCGCCGGTCGATCCGTTCGCTGCTGGGTTCCGTTGGCGCGACGCGCCGGCGCGAGGAGCGTGCGCGGGAGTGCGACTTCGAGCGTCTCGAAGAGCGCAAGCTGCTCTTCACGCTGACGATCACGCCGGACGTGGTGAACCCCGCGACGGGCCTTGGGCAGGTGACGGCGCACTGGGCCTACGTCCGGCCGTACATCACGACGGACATCACCATCGACGCTCCGGACGACCCTGAGACGGTGGAGGAGGACTTCAACGACGAGGCGGTGGGGGGGATCCCGCAGAACTTCACGTTCCTCCAGTCCGAAGTTCGGGTGATCCACAACTTCGCGCCGACGACGAACTTCCGCATCGCGCAGATGCCCGGCGGCGAGCAGGACGACCTGGGTATCCGTGTCGTGGCGGTCGGGGGGCAGTTCTGGCAGTTCGACCTGCCGAACGTGGGCATCTTTGACACGTTCTCGATCGACATCGTCGATCCGGACGGGTTCGGGCTTGTCCCGTCGCAGTTCAGGGTGCTGGCTTCGTACTATCTTGCCGACGGCACGATCGCGACGGATGTCTTCACGGGCAACTCGCTCCTCGCGCTGATCCAGAACCCGAACCAGAACGAGCGGGCGAACGGGATAGGGCGCCTCGTGCTGGACAACAACCTCGCGGGGCAGGACGTCAACTTTGCGCGGGTTCGGTTCGAGACGGTGGGATCGGGGAACATGTTCCTCGACAACATGGAGTTCGTGCTGCCCTCCAGCGCGCTGGCGGAGCTGATTGACGAGCGTGTGGTGGGCGTCTCGGCGACGCTGACCGGCCCCGTCGGCGCGAGTGTCTCGTTCTTCGACCTCTACGACCGGGCGATGGTGCGGACGCTCCGTCTCGGCATTCCGCCGAGCTCGGAGTTTGCGATCGTCGACCCGGACGCTGACGGCATCCCGAACTTCAACGACGGGATCGGGCGGATTGTGTTCTCCAATACCGACTCGCGCACGTCGTTCAACATGTTCGGCGGCGAAGTCACGGCCACCGAGCAGCCGACGCCGGGTTCCGACCTGTACGAGTTCCCGTTCGAGTACTTCATCACGGACTCGATCGAGGGTCTCTACAGCGATTTCGAGTCGTCTTCCGCGCCGTTCGGGTACACGTGGTACGTCGAGGCGGGCGGCGGGCTGAACGTCGAGGGGCTGCCCCCCGGCCCCGGCAGCGTGATCGTCGGTTCTCCCTTCGTGCGCAACAACGCGAGCGCCAACACGTACAACCCGCTCGGCCCCGCGGCGGGCAACATTGTCACGACCGGCTTCAGCCGGCCGGACCAGGGCTTCTTCGTCCTCAACGGGGCGTCGATCGGTTCGATCCTGCTGCACGGCATCCTGCACGGCTCGTCGCAGTTCACCGGCGCGGTCGAGCGGCTGGCGATCGGTTATCTCGTCGGCTCGATCAACGTCGCGGGTGATCTCGGCTCGCTCACCGCCGGGACCGACACCGGGATGTGGGCGGCGGACCCGGGATACACGCCTCCCTTCAACATCAACAACTTCTACAAGACGAACGCGGAACTCGTCGTCGGCAGGACGGTGGGCGAGATCGCGATCGCGGGCCGGTCGGTGCTCGACGTGACCGTCCTGGGCGACCTGAGCGACCCTGTGAACCGCCCGCCGCACGAGATTCTGAACTACGTTGAGCGTGAGCACACCTTCGGGATCGCGGCCGATGCGGACCCCCGCACCACCATTCGCGCCATGCTCGGTTCGTTCGTGCTGACCGACGCCGGCGATCCGTTCCTGCTCGGCAACCGGCAGAGCGCGGCGTTCGGCCTAGGCACCTACCGCAACGACTCCATCATGTCGGCGGAGTGGATCGGCTCGATCGGTACTGCGGTGCGGGTCCTCGGCGAACTCGGCTTCGGCGACACCATCAACGCGGACGACCAGGTAGACGTCTTTGCGTTCGCCAGCGACGCCGCTCAGCCGGTCGTTCTGCAGGTGGACGCGGTGGACACCGACCTGCTCTTCCGCATCGTGGACGAGCAGCAGCGCACGTTCGTGGCATCCCGCTTCACGCGCAGTTTCGAGGAGTCGCAGTTCCTGCGGTTCGATCCTCCCGCGCCGGGCGTGTACTACCTCGTCGTCTCCGGCGTCGGTGTCGCGCAGGCGACCGACGACAACACCCAGACGGGCTTCGGGTACGCCGCCACCCTCACCGGACTCACGCCGACCACTCTGGGCGCCTACCGCACCGGCGGCGGGAACGGCAACACGGGTACCATTCCGAACGGCCTCTCGAACGGCGTGACCGTGCTCAACGGAAACGTCGGATCGTTCCGCTTCGGCACGGGGTACTGGCCCAGCGCCAACGGCGGCGACATCGACGCAACCGAGACCTTCAACCCGCGCGGCGTGAGCGAGGACAACCCGCTCTCGCACAACCTCGCCAGCGGCACCTTCAGCGTCAAGGGCACGCTTTTCGACGTGACGGTCGGCCGCGACGTCCGAGGCTCCGTGGCCGCGCCGGTGAACTTCGTCATCGGGGGCGACTTCGGGCAGTTCCACACCGGCCTCAACCCCGCCTTCGGCGCGCAGAACGACGGGCTGCTGGGCGACGTGATCTTCATGGACCTGCGCGTGGCCGGCCGCATCGCCATGCTCGACTTCCGCGGCGCGGTCGGGTACGACCAGATATCCGAGACCGAGCGGACCCTGTTCCCTCTGGGCGCGAACGTCATCACCGGCACCGCGGGCGGCGATGGCAGCATCGGCATGATCCGTGTCGGTTCGCACGTGCTCGGCGGCACCCTGCTCCTCACGACCCCGCCGGGATCGACCGTCGGTGGGATGCTCGTCAGCCAGGACATCGCGTTCGATCCCGGCGCACCCGAGATCGGCATCTGGCTCGGCGACAATCGCGGTGTCGTGGCGACGACGGGTTCGGGTTCCGACGTCCGGTTCGTTGACTTCCCGCGCATCGACGTCGGGAACACCCTGGACTCGAATGTCGAGATCCGGGGCGGGCAGCCGCTCGAACTCGTCGATGACGGCGGCGGGCGCGTCCGCATCGAAATCCTCGGCCTGCCCACCGGCGCGCTCGGCGGCATCGTCCGGTACCTCCCGGTCGACGTCTCCCAGGGCGTCGCGATCGCGCAGATCGATCAGGTCGATCTCACCGGCGGCCGCCAACTTCTCATCACCTCGACCGGCAATCAGGGCGGCGGCAATGCGCTCGCTCCCATCTCGATCGGCCGCATCAACATCATCGGCGCTGACGGCGCGGCGGCGATCGGCATCCGCGGCAACGTCGAGGTGGACGTCTGGAGCATCGTTCAGTCCGGCGGCGAGCGCCTCCAGGCGATCACGAACGAGACGCCGCGGGGCGATATCGTGGCGATCGACGTCGTCGGGGTGGACACGATCGACATCCGCACCGGTACCCTCGGACGGACGCAGGTTCCCGCGTGGGGGCCGAGCCTCATCGGACCGTTCCTCGGCGTGCAGGGCGGGAAGAACACGGCCGTCGGTGGGCCGCTCGGCATCTCGCAGGGCAGCATCGACGGCGACTGGGCCGGCGGATTGCACCGCCCCGTCACCAACGTGGTCAATGACGCGGGCACGGCGTTCCTCGACGACATCGGAGGCCCGTTCGACGGCTACCTCAACGGCCTCGTGGCCCGCACGGGCGACGTGCTGAACGTCAACGTCGGCGGCTCGATCGGCGACGTGATCCTCCAGGACGAGAACGCCACGCTGGTCAGCGTGCGGCCCAACTTCGACCGCTCCGTCCCCGCGGGCGAGTTCGAGGGCATCGTGGGCGTGCTCTATGCCACGATCATCGGCGACGTGAGCGTGGGGATGGGCATCCGGAACACCAAGCACTCGCCGCTTGCCACTGCCGGCATCTTCGCGGACGACGAGATCCGCCTCGTCACGGCGGAGGGAGCGATCCATCCCGGCGCGTTCATCTCCGCGCCGATCATCGCACGGAACTCCGCGCCGGCGACCGTCGGTCCGGGCAACCAGCTCGACGCCCAGGGCATCGGCACGATCCGCCTCCGCGGCGCGAGCATGATCGATGCACACGCCAGCGCGGAACTCCTGGACGGTTTCTGGCTGTCGCTCATCTACGTCGATCCGCTGCTGCTGACGGGCACCGTGAACCTCGTCGACGGGCTGGACGGGAACGTCTTCCGTTCCACCATCCGCGCGGACATCATCAACGATGTCCGTCTCGACAACGGCTTCTTCGACGCCTCGATCCTCGACGCGTGGACGCGCATCTTCCGCGTGCAGGCCTCGGGCTACCGCAACAGCACGACGCAGGGGACCGAGCTGGAGTTCCACCCCGCCGAGATTCTGAGCGGCGGCGAGCTCGACAGGCTCTCGACCTTCGGGTCCGCGGGAGACTACAGTGACATCCGCATCGACGTCTTCGGCTGGATCAACAACGAGATATCGGGGCGGAACTTCACCCGCGTCGATCTCGACGTGAACAACCACATCCCGCGATTCCGGGCGACCGGCGTGATCGCTTCCAGCAGTTTCACGGCCGGCCGCATCGAGGACCTGACGGCCAAGGCCATCCGGACCAGCGAGATCACCGTCTCCGGCCCGCTGCAGCGTGTGTCCGTCGATGACGACATCTACAACACCGCGTTCGCGGTCACCGGGCCGCAGGGCCAGATCGACACCATCACCGCGCGGACGCTCTTCAGCGGTAGGGTCTCCTCGTCCGGCCCCATCGGGACGATCCGCGTCAACGAGGGCGACCTTGCGATCCACGTCGCCACGGACACCTCGCGGGGCACGGTCGGCACGCTCTCGGCGTCGCGCGACCTGCGCATCACCGCGGACGTTCGCCGGAGCATCAACACCCTCACCGCGGGACGCCACATCGGCGATCGGAACAAGCCGGGCATGATCGTCGTCCACGGCGCGCTGCCCACGGTGACCGCCGGCGGCCAGTTGTACACGGACATTCGCGCCGGCGAGACCATCGGCACGGTCACGCTCGGACTGGTCCCGAACCGTCCCGGGGACGACCTCCTCGGCAGCGGTTCGATCTACGCGGCAGGGCGCATCGGGACCGTGAACGTCACGGGCGACTTCGCCGGCGGCGTGGTGAGCTACTCCGGCGGCATCGGCGCGGTGAACATCCATGGCGGATCGTTCCTGCCGACCGCGAGCGTCATCGCGTACGACGGGCACGTCGATTCGGTGGTCGTCAACGCGGGCAACTTCTACGGCCGCGTCCATGCCGACTGGATCGTTCTCTCCGTGCAGGTGCTCGGCACGGAGGACGGCGTCTTCGGCGACATGGGCGTCAACCCGTTCCGTTCCGCAGCCACGCCGTACGACGCCTTCCGCAACCAGCTGCCGCCCAGGCTTGTGCAGGGGACGGCCATCCAGGGGCCGACCATCACTGCGGGCTGGAACATCGGCAATGTCCTTGTTGACCGCGGGTCCGTGTTCGAGGCGATGATCAAGGCCGATTACGCGATCGGGTTCCTGACCATCGGGGGCGACCTGCGCAACGACGAACTGACGGCTGCGACCGGTTCCGTGATCGCCGCGGGCGACTCGATCCACGCTGTCAGCGTCGGCGGCAGCGTCATGGACGCGATGATCATCGCCGGAGTGCGCGACTTCGGCCAGGACGGCCGACCCGGCGGGAGGGGCATCGCCAACCGCGACTCCACGCAGTCCGGCTTCGTGAACGTGGTGAACGTCGGCGGCGCGATGGTCCGGTCCAAGATCGTCGCCGGCATCTGGCACGGGCCGGATGGGGTCTACGGCTCGTTCGACGACCGCACCGAGCCTGGCGTCTCGTACGTCGGCGAGGTCAACGTCGTCGGCGACGTGTTCGAGTCCATGGTCGTGAGCGAAGGCATCGCGCCGGGGGCGACGGCGGGCGGCCGACTGGGTGTGCTTGGTCCTTCGCTGCCCATCAACCATCCCGACGCCGCCGGGTCGCTCGTGGGCACGCCGGTGCCCTCGGGTGGGTCGCTGGACTTCGCCACGTCGTTGAACAGCGGCACGATCTTCTTCTCCGGCCCCGGCAGCGTGTCGTTCGATTCGGCGACCAACCGCGTGATCCTCTCCGGCACCACGGAGGGGTCCGCGGTGGTGGTCACCTCCACGAACGGGGCGCTGACGAACTTCGACGTCGTCACGACGAACTTCTCCTCGATCGGCCTGCTGCGCATCGAGGCGACGCTCTTCGGTGACTCGGACGTCTACATCGATCACTACGCGGTGCGCATCGAGCTGGGCAACGACGAGGGCACGGGCGACGTGACGATCGGACAGCACCTCGACACCCTCGTCGTGGGGCACTTCCGCCACGGCACGATCTCCGCTAAGAACGCCGCCTTCATCAGCGTCGTCGGAGAGTTCGGCGATTCCGACCCCGACGAGCGCGGCGATGCGCTTATCGACGTCTTCACCACCGGGTTCGTGACGTTCGGCGGCACAATGCGCGGGCACGTCAACGTTGACCGCGTCGCCACCTCCATCACCCTCAACGCCCCCATGAGCAGCGGCGTCGTTCGCTCCGGCTCCGCGATCGGCTCGTTCTCCGCGCCGTCGCTCAGCCGCTCCTTCGTGTCCTCGCGCGACTTCCTCGACGCCGTCAGCATTGCGGGCAACGTCACCGACAGCGCGATCATGGTCGGCGGCGATCTCGGGCGCGACGCCGAGGTCGGCGGCACGGGCGATGCCGCTGACCGTGCCACCACCGGGTTCGCCGGCACGGTGAACATCGGCGGCAGCATGATCCGCTCGAGCGTCGTGGCTGGCTTTACTCGCGGCTCGGACGGGTACTTCGGCACGAGCGATGACTCCCTCGCCAGCGGGCGGTCCGTTCTCGCCGGCGTCAGCGTCGTCGGCGCCATCGAAGGTTCCAACCGCAACTCCGAGTCGTACCGCGTTTCCTCCACCGGCGACCTCGGCGCGGTCACGGCCGGCGGCGCGCCCGCACGCAACAACGGCAACTTCCAGATCACCAACCCCAGGCACACGCCGCTGCCCATCCAGGTCAGTTCGCTCGCGGTCACCGAGCGCAGCCGGGTGTACAGCGCCGTGCTCACCTTCAACCAGCCGATGGATTCGTCGAGCTTCTCCGCCGGTCTGTCGGTCTCGGAAGTGCGCGGCACGGGCGAGGTTGAGATCCGTCTCGTGGAGGGGATCGACTACACCCTCAACTACGTCCCGCAGGCCAACCAACTCGAGGTGATCTTCGATCGTTCGGTCACGGAGCGCGATCTCCCGCAGCTCGCCGGTGTGCCCGGGCCGGGGGTCTACCGGTTCGAGCTGAGCTCGTCGCACGTGCGGTCTTCGCTGTCGCTGGCGCCGCTCGACGGCAACGGCGACGGCATGGTCGCGCCGGGCGAGCGTTACTCGCAGGACGACATCGTCGGCGACCCCGGCGACAAGCTGCCCGGTTTCGCCGGCACCGTCTTCGTGCCCGAACCGACGACCGGTGTGATCCGCCGGATCGATTTCTACCCGCCGGTGAATCTCGACATCGTCCTCGACGACAACCACGCGCCGGACGGCCTGCCGACACCGAACCGGCCCTTCACGCTCCGCGGCTCGATCGGCGACCATCCCGACCACAACACCAACCTCTTCCGATTCCCCAACGACACGGACCTCTACCGCATCACGCTCCAGGCTGGTCAGATTCTGCGACTGGGCGCGATGCAGGGATCGGCGCTCTTCGCGGGCCGGTTCCTCGTCAATCCGAACGGGGACGTCGAAGGATCGTTCGGGCCCAGCGACTTCGTCGTCCCGCTGCCCGCGCCGGTCGGTGCGGAGACCGACGCGACGTTCGGCGAGGCGTTCCTCATCAAGCAGACCGGCGTGTACCACCTGATGGTCGCGAACGTTCTCACCTACAACACCTTCGGCGTGCCGAACATCTCGTCCGCGGCCGGGGGCGTCGGCGACTACAACTTCACCGTCGAGGTCTTTGACGACGGAAACTCCGGCTTCAGCGCCCTCACCGACGCGGGCAGTGCGGACCCGCTCGTCAACGCGCCTGCCCCCATCACCTTCGCGGGTGCGGACGGCGTCTTCGGCACCGCGGACGACCTCACAACCCGCGTCATCGGCGACTTCACGTTCACCATCAGCGCCGGCGCGGACGGCATCCTCGGCACCGCGGACGACTTCGTCACCGGCTCGAACGCGGCGGGCACCGTGTCGGCGTTCACCGATACCGCAGGCCGCCAGATCGTGAACGTCGAGTCGGCGATCGGGCCGCGCGGCTCGTTCGGCCTGCCCTCGAACGTCGTCCCGGACGTCGACGTCTACGCCCTCAACGGCGGCAACCCGATCGCGGCCGGCTCTCGCGTCCGCGTCACCCTCAAACTCAACGAACTCGGCGCCGACCTCGGCAGCCGCCATCCCGTCACCTTCGAGGACTTCAGCGGCGGCGTGCAGTTCGGCATCTTCGACATCACCACGTCGAGCGACATCGACGATGGGATGCTCGTGTTCTCCCCCTCTCGCATCAGCCCGAACGGGTCCACGCCCGGGGAGCTCGCACGCAACGGCGATTTCGCCTACGGCTACGACGCGAACGGCGACTTCTTCATCGACTTCGTCGCCCCGGGTCGTCTCGACCTCACCGGCCAGCCCGCACGATACGCGGTCTACGTGCAGGGCATCTTCAATACCGACTACAGGCTCGAAGTCGTCACGGAGGGTGCATCGCAGATCAGCAAGCGCTTCCAGAACGTCTTCATCGAACTCAACGGCGGCACGATCGACTGGCTCCAGGTCGGCGGTCTCACGACCCCGCTGCGGCCGTTCGATGCCGCCGCTCTCGGCTTCACCGGGAAGGCCTCCAACGGCCAGAGCGTGAACGACTACGTTACCACTCGACTCGTGGCGAACCTGAGCAGCATCTTCTCCTCGGCCGTGGCCGACGCCGGTCCGGACGGCGTTGTTGGCACTTCGGACGACGTCGTCGGCCTCGACGTGCGGTTCTCGACCAACCCCAACGCGTTCGAGTTCCAGGATTACTCAACGATCTTCCTCACCACGACCGTTGATCCCATCACGCTGCTCTTCAGTCGCACCTTCGACTTCTTCTCCGAGTCCTACGGCTTCTCCTTCGGATCCGACGGCTTCAACTCGACGCGCACCGACGAGGGTGTCGTGTTCCTTCCGTCGCTCGCGCTGCTCGGCTACACGCCCTCCCCGGACGGACTCGACGGGTTCGTGCAATCGCTCACCGCCGCGGTCGGACGCCGCGTCGGCGAGATGCTCGGCCTGCGCATCAGCGGCGATTACGACCCGTTCGGCGAACAGTTCGATCTCATGGCCGCGAACTCCGTCTCCGACGTCCCAGGATCGCAGGGTTCCTACTCGCTGCCGGCCACAGGGCGCGCGCTCTCGAACGCGGCCGACACCGTGCTGGATACCGACTTCTTCCTCGGACGCCAGAACGCGAGCCTGCTCCTGGGGAGGTATGTGCGCCCGAAGTGACCCCCCGGTGACAGCACCAGAACCTCGACGGGCCGGGGCGCAAGTCCCGGCCTGTTTCTTGTTCCGGGAGCGAAACGCGGCGAGCGGGGGCTTTCCCTCGGAATACGAGGAGAGGTTATCGGCGACTGTCACAAGGCACTTCTCGATGGCGTGGCGGTGTGGTACAGTGCCCCTGCCGCGTGGTCTGTCGCCGTGCGGGACGTTGATGATCGCACACCCGTCGGGTTCGTGCGTGAAGTGTGAGTGTCATCCGAGTGAAGGAGCGTGCAGGGATGAACCGTCAGTTGAAGATGGCGTTGATCGGTCTGGCCTCGTGTCTTGTGCCCGCGGCTGCGTCCGCCCAGTTTCTGGGCATGGCGGACGGTCCGATGGAACTCGGGCACGTCGCCGACGAGTTGATCATCGGGTTCGACCACGTCCCGACCGACAAGTCGGTGGCGATGATCGCGGGGATGGCCGAGGTTGTGGGGTGGAAGGAGACGCGGCATCCGCGGTGGTCGAAGCACGATCCGGCGAAGCCGCACCCGCTGTCGATGGTGCGTGTGGCGAAACTCGCTGAGGGAGTCGATCCGGTCGAGTTCGCGCAGCGCGTCTCGCGGCTTCCGGGCGTTCGCTATGCCGAGCCGAACGGGCACACGGTTCTGGCGTTCGTGCCGAACGATCCTCGTTACAACGAGCAGTACGGTCCGAAGATCGCCAAGTTCGAGGGGGCGTGGGACATCACGATGGGCACGCGCGACGTGGTGATCGCGGTCGCCGACACCGGGATTTCGTGGACGCACGAGGATCTCCAGGGCGTCTACTGGGCGAATGCCGGCGATCCGTGCTGCAACGGCATCGACGACGACGGGAACGGGTTTATCGACGACTATCGCGGCTGGGACTTCATGAGCAACGACAACAACCCGCAGGACGGTCACAGCCACGGCACGCACGTCGCGGGCACGATCGCTGCGGGCCTTCACAACGGCAAGGGCGTCGCGGGGATGGCGAACGTGACCATCATGCCGCTGCAGGTCTTCAACTCGGGCGGCGGCGGCACGTGGGAGGCGATCGCCTACGCCATCTACTACGCGGTGGACAACGGCGCGCACGCGCTGAACTACTCCGGCGGCGGGAGCGGGGGCGCACAGGTTCTCGCCGACGCCTGCAAGTACGCCGATCAGAACGGGATGCCCGTGATCGCCGCGGCGGGCAACTGGGGCAGCCAGTCGCCGTTCTATCCGGCGGCGTACCCCGAGGCCATCGCGATCAGCGCCACCAACGCGAGCGACAACCGCGCGAGCTGGTCGAACTACGGCAACTGGATCGACGTCGCCGCGCCGGGCGAGGACATCATCTCCTGCAACTACGCGAACAACTCCGGTTACATCTACATGTCGGGTACATCCATGGCCGCGCCGCACGTCAGCGGCCTGGTCGCCCTGATGTACTCGCGCAACCCGAACCTGACCGGCGCGGAGGTGCGTCAGCTGCTGCGCAACAACGCCGACGACCTCGGCACGCCGGGCTTCGACATCAACTACGGGTACGGTCGGATCAACGCGGCGAGGACCGTGCAGAACACCCCTCCCGCCTGCTACGCGGACTGCAACGGCGACACCGTCATCAACACGCAGGACGTGCTCTGCTTCCTGAACCTGTACACGTCGGGCAACGCGAAGGCCGATTGCACCGGCGATACGGTCATCAACACGCAGGACGTGCTCTGTTTCCTCAATCTCTACACCGCGGGCTGCAACTGACCGCGGCGCACAACCGGTTGCCCGAACACCCCCGCGCTCGAGGCGGGGGTTTTTCATGGGTTGCCGGGGCGCTGACCGGCCTCAGCAGCGGGGCTGGTCGATGAGCACGGGAATGTTGTCGCCTCCCACGCCCACGCTGCGCCTGACCGTGCCGTCGTCGAGGAGGATGAGTATCTCTGCGGCGCGGAGCGGTCGCGGACGCGATCCTTCCGCGCCGCGGATGCCCACGATCACGCGCGGGCCATCGCGCTCGGCGGAGTACGTCGTGAGAAGGTAGTCGCCCTCACGGTAGGCGAACCCGTCGCCGGCGTCCTCGTAGAGCGTGCCCTCGGCGTGCCCGTGGCGGTCGAGCGAGATGACGAGCGTGATGGGGTCGAGCGGCTTCTCGCCGCTGAACTGGCGCACGGGTCCGAGGGGGACGATCGCCCCTTCGCGCACGAAGAGTTCCGGCAGGTCGTGGTGGGAGGCGTTCGCCGGCTCGAACGCACGCCATCGGCCGTGCGGCATGGGGTCGCGGCAGCCGTTCTCGGGGTCGCGCGACGCCCGCACCAGCACGTCGCGTCCGATCAGGAACGAGTCCTCGGCTGATCGCAGTGCCGGGTCGGCCGGGTCGGCGAAGAAGAGCGGGCGCATGACGGGCAGGCCGGTCTCGGCGGCCTCGCGGAAGACCGTGTAGAGGTAGGGCATGAGTCGGTAGCGACGCTCGAGCGCGAGGCGGCAGACGCGCTCGCACTCTTCGCCGAACGACCAAGGTTCGTGCCGCTGCGTGCCCTTGTCGGAGTGGGCGCGGCTGAAGGGGAGCAGCGATCCGAGGCCCATCCACCGCTGGAAGAGGTGGGCGTCGGCGTTCTCCGAGAAGCCGCCGATGTCGCACCCGGCGAAAGGCTGCCCCGAGAGTCCGAGGTTGAGGATCATCGGGATGGTCCAGCCGAGGTGGTCCCAGGTGCTGGTGCTGTCGCCGGTCCACATGGCGGCGTAGCGCTGACCGCCCACGAAGTTGGAGCGAGTCAGCACGAAGGGACGGCGTTCGGGACGGGCGCGAAGCATCCCCTTCTTCGTGGAGCGGATCATCAGCATGCCGTAGACGTTGTGGTAGCGAGCGTGCGTTCCCGGGCCGCCGAGTTCGGAGTCCGCGCGGTGGATGCAATCAACCGGCATGGTGCGTCCGGGTCCGTCGAAGATGGCCGGTTCGTTCATGTCGTTCCAGAGGCCGTCCATGCCGACGGTGGTGACGAAGGTGTCGATGAGGTCGGCCCACCAGTGGCGGGTCGCGCCGCGCGTGTAATCGGGGAACGCGCACACGCCCGGCCAGACGGTGCCGCGATACTCGCGTCCCTCGGCATCGCGCACGAAGTGGTCTCGCTCGACGCCGTCGGCGTAGGTCGGGTCGGCGGGATCGGCGACGATGCCCGGGTCGAGGATGAAGACCGACCGGAACCCTCGCTCCGCGAGCCGCAGCACCATGCCGGCGGGGTCGGGGAATCGCACCTTGTCGAAGGTGAAGTCCCTGAAGCGGTCCATGTAGTCGATGTCGAACCAGATCGCCTCGCACGGGATGCGTCTGCGACGGAACTCCGCGGCGACCTCCAGCGCCTCCTCCTCGGTCATGTACGAGTAGCGGCACTGGTGGTAGCCGAGCGACCAGAACGGGGGGAGGTCCATCTTCCCGGTCAGAGCGGCCAGTTCTCGCAGCACGTCCTCGGGGCCAGGGGCGTCGATGACGTAGACCGCTGGCGGGTAGCCGTCGGCTTCGAAGAGGATGCCCTCGGCAAGGTCGATGCCGACGCGGTGGGTGGTGTCCACGAGCACGCCGAACGCGCTGCCGTCCTGACGAACGCCCAGCACCCAGGGATGGGATTGGTAGAGCGAGCGAGTGGTCGAGTCGTAGTTGTAGGCGTCGGTGTTCCAGGCGATGGTGTGGCGGCCGTTGCGCAGGAGCGGGCCTGCGACCTCGCCCGTTCCGTACAGACTCCACGAGTGGTCCGTCTCGACGCGGATGAGGTGCCGATCCTCGAAGCGGGCGAAGCGGGGCCGAGGCGAGAAGGCGTCCTCGACCTGGGCGCTCGCTCCGAGTGGTCCTGCGAGCGCGAACGAGGGCGGGACCGGCTGCGGCGCATCCGGGGCACGAAATCGCGCGGTGCGCTCCCCGACCATCTCGGGTTGCGGGTCGAGGCTCCACGCGAGGGTGGGCAGTTCTTCGAGCGAGCGTTTCGGCGACAACGACAGAATCCCTTCACGGCGCCGATCAGGGGCGTCCGACCCCCAGGGCAGCCGGTCGCGGTCCCCGCGACCGGTTCATGTCTATCGACCAGCGCCGGCCCCCGGGTTGCCGACGTGGACGGGCAGTGTAGCGGAAGGGGCACGCGATGATCGACCTCCGGATTCTCCCGCGCGTTCGCCGATTGTTCGGGCCGCCTCGTTCGCCTGCCCGAAACTCGGGGGGCTTGATCGGAATGGAGCCGGGGCTACAGTAGCTTTGGCTACATTTGCCGGCCCCGCCCGGGGCGGCCGAGGAGACGCTGATGCATCGCGTGCTCGTTCTTGTGGCGGTTGTGTTCGCGGGTGTGTCCGCTGCGCGCGGGGGTGAGCCGCTCCGCGTGGTCGCGACCACGGGGATGATCGCGGACTTGGTCCGCAACGTCGCGGGAGAACGCGCGGAGGTGACCGGTCTGATGGGGCCGGGAGTCGATCCGCACCTCTACAAGGCGACGCGCAGCGACACCGCCGCGCTGATGCGGGCGGACCTGGTGTTTTACAACGGCCTGATGCTCGAGGGGAAGATGACGGACGCGCTGATCCGCGCCGCCACCGCCGGCCGAAAGGTCCATGCGGTCACCGAGTTGCTCGACGAGTCGGACCTGCTCGAACCAGAGGAGTTCGAGGGCCAGTACGACCCGCACGTGTGGATGGACCCGTCGGCGTGGTCGCGTGCCATCGGCGTCGTGCGGGACAAGCTGACGGAGGCCGATCCTGCCGGCGCGGAGCACTACCGCGTCAGCGCCGAGCGATACGCCGCGACGCTGCGGGAACTGGACGAGTACGCGCGGCGCGTGCTATCGAGTGTGCCGGAGGAGCGTCGGGTGCTTGTCACCGCCCATGACGCTTTCAACTACTTCGGCCGCCGGTACGGGTTCGAGGTCGTCGGCATCCAGGGGATCAGCACCGAGTCCGAGGCGGGGGTGCGCGACATCGAGCGCATCGTGGCCCTGATCGTCTCCCGCCGCATTCCCGCCGTCTTCGTCGAGTCAACGGTCTCGGACCGGAACGTCCGCGCGCTCATCGATGGCGCGCGCTCGCGCGGCTGGACGGTCGCCATCGGCGGGAGGCTGTTTTCCGACGCCATGGGCACGCCCGGAACCTACGAGGGCACCTATCTCGGCATGATTGATCACAACGTCACCACCATCGCCCGCGCGCTCGGCGGCGATGCGCCGCTCCGGGGGATGAACGGCCGGCTTGCGGGAGGAGAGTAGCCAGTGTCCCCGCTCCATGCACCGAGAACTCGCGGCGAGTCGCTCGCCTCGTTGCCTGAGCACAGCGCGGACAGCCCCCTCTCGGTCCACGCGATGACGGTCGCCTATCACAGGCGCCCGGTGCTGTGGGACGTGGACTTCGACGCGAGGCCCGGTTCGCTCGTCGCCATCGTCGGCCCGAACGGGGCGGGCAAGAGCACCCTCATCCGCGCGTGCCTCGGGCTTGTCCCCCTCGCCGCGGGTCGCGTCGAGTACTGGGGGCGCTCGTACCGGCAGCAACGGCGTCGCGTCGGCTACGTGCCGCAACGCGAGACCGTGGACTGGGACTTTCCCGTCTCCGCGCTCGACGTCGCGTGCATGGGGCGGTACGGCATGATCGGATGGTGCAGGCCGGTGACGCGAGCGCACCGCGAAGCCGCGTTCGTCTCGCTCGACCGCGTCGGCATGGCGGACTATGCGAACCGGCAGATCAGCCAGCTCTCGGGCGGGCAGCAGCAGCGGGTCTTTCTCGCCCGCGCGCTGGCGCAGGACGCCGAACTCTACTTCATGGACGAGCCGTTCGCGGGCGTGGACGCAGCAACCGAGCGCGCCATTGTCGAAGTGCTGCGGGAGCTCAAGTCGCGCGGACGCACCGTGATCTGCGTTCACCACGACCTCCAGTCCGTGGAGGAGTATTTCGATGACGTTTTGCTGCTGAACATGCGAGTCGTCGCGTGCGGCCCCGTCGCCGAGGCATTCACCGCCGAGAATCTTCGGCGGACGTACGGAGGACGGCTCACGCTGCTGGACGAGGCGAGCGAGGCCGTGGCGCGCGCCGCGCGGGGTGAGTGAGCCGTGACCGGGTCGGCAATGAGCTCCGCCGAATGGCCGTCCGAGGGCGTTACCTTCGACGAACTGTGGCGCACGCTCACACTCCAGGCCGGGCACAACGCCGCGGTTGTCGTGCTCGGCGCGACGCTCCTTGGAATAGCGGGCGGCGTGGTCGGGTCGTTCATCGTGCTGCGCAAGCGGGCGTTGCTCGGCGATACGTTGAGCCACGCCGCGCTCCCGGGCATTGCCGGCGCGTTCATCGCCGCGACACTGCTCGGCGTGCAGGGTCGCAGCCTGAGCGTGCTGCTTCCCGGGGCGGCAGCGGGGTGCGTTTTCGGGGTGCTCGCGGTACAGGCGATCGTACGCTTCACGCGCCTGCGCGACGACGCCGCAATCGCCGCTGTCCTCAGCGTCTTCTTCGGCGTTGGCGTGGTGCTGCTGAGCGTCATCCAGTCCATGCCGACGGGCGACCAGGGCGGGCTGGCCTCGTTCATCTACGGCCAGACCGCGGCGATGAGCGTACGGGACGCGTCGCTCATCGGCATCGTTGCGCTCGCGTCGATCGCTTCCGTCGCACTGCTCTTCAAGGAGTTCCGGCTCACCTGCTTCGACCGCGAGTTCGCCGCGGTGCAGGGCTGGCCTCTCGGCGTGATCGACCTCGCGATGACCGGCCTGCTGGTCGTCGTCACGGTGATCGGCCTGCAGGCCGTGGGGCTGCTCCTGATCGTTGCGCTTCTGATCATCCCGCCGGCAGCGGCCCGGTTCTGGACCGAACGTCTGCGCGTGATGGTCCCGCTCTCCGGCGCGCTCGGCGGCATGAGCGCATACCTCGGCTCGTGCATCTCGGCGTTGCTCACGAACGCGCCGGCCGGCGCGATCATCGTCCTGACCGCCGGAGCCTGCTTTGCCGTGAGCGTGCTTCTCGCGCCGTCGCGTGGCGTGCTGGCGTCGGTCGTCAGGCTCTCGTCGCTTCGGGCAAGGATCGCGATTGACCATGCTCTTCGTGCCGCCGTCGAACGAGAAGACGGCGGCCGCGAGGCCCGCCCCGGCCCCGCCGTTGCCTTTGCCTTGCGAGCGGGTGGGCTGGCCCGCGTCGCGCGGGGCCGCGTGGTGTTGACGCCGCGCGGCGAAGCGCGAGCACGTCGCATCGTGCGCGCCCACCGTCTCTGGGAGCGGTATCTCATCGAGTACGCTGACGCCGCGCCGTCGCACGTGGACGTCTCGGCGGACGAGGTCGAGCACGCACTGCCCCCCGCTCTCATCGCGGAACTCGAGGACGCCCTGGGCGGGCGTGGTCTGCCCGCGACCAACGGCACGCCGCCCAGCCCGCACCCGCTCAACGGCGAGCAGCAGGGGGGCGCAACGTGACACCCGCCGTTCACGAGTTCGTCTCGCTCGACCTGCCGCCGATGCTCGCCGGCACGCTCGCGGCCCTGTGCTGCGGCCTGCTGGGCAACTTCCTAGTCCTGCGTCGCCTCAGTTTGATGGGCGATGCCGTCGCTCACTCCGTGCTGCCTGGCATCGTGGTCGCCTTTCTCGTAGCGGGCACGCGCGATTCGCTGCCCATGTTCATCGGCGCGGCAGCGAGCGGTCTCGTGGCGGCAGCGCTCATCGAAGCAGTGCGGCACTACGGCCGCGTCGAGACCGGCGCGGCCATGGGCGTCGTTTTTACCGTTCTGTTCGCGCTCGGCGTGCTGCTCATCGAGCGAGCGGCCGCGCGCCACGTCGACCTCGATGCCGACTGCGTCCTGCACGGGCAGCTCGAAACGCTCTTCTGGTTCCCGCCCGAGAACTGGTCGGACTTCGTGAGTGCGGCGACGCTCGCGGCGTTGCCCAGGCAGGTCTGGACGCTCGCCATCGTCGCGCTCATCACGATCGCTTTCATTGCCGCGTTCTTCAAGGAACTGCGTCTGGCTGCGTTCGATCCCGCGCTCGCGTCGTCGCTCGGATTCAGCGCGGGCGTGCTTCACTACGTCCTGATGGTGATGGTCGCGGCGGCGGCCGTTGCGTCGTTCGAGGCCGTCGGGTCCATCCTCGTCATCGCCATGTTTGTCTGCCCGGCCGCGACGGCGCGCTTGCTGACCGACCGGTTGCTGCCGCAGATCGTCGTCAGCGCGGTCGCGGCGGTTCTCTCGGGCATCGGGGGATATGTCCTCGCTGCGTTCGGGCCGGGGTGGGTCGGCCTGTCAAACGCCGTGAACGCCGCGGGCATGATGACCGTCGTTTCCGGCACGTTGCTCGTCGGAGCGGCGGTGTTCGGGCCTCAGCACGGCGTGCTGGCACGCTGGCGCCGCCAAGCTCGGCTTGCACGCTCCATCGCGCACGAGGACATGCTGGGGTTCCTCTACCGTGCCGAGGAGTTGCGAGGCGTAGGCACGGCGGTCGCGCCGGCGGACGTGCTGCGGGCGCTCGACGCCGGGGCGGCGACGCGGCGTGCTCTTCGAGCCGCGCGCCGTGCCGGGGAGGTCGAGCAGACGTCGGAGGGTGTTCGCCTCGCCGACGCCGGCCGCGCCCGTGCTCGATCGCTCGTCCGAAGCCACAGGCTCTGGGAGACCTATCTCGTCAACGTGATGGGCCTGCGCCCCGACCACGTGCACGCGACGGCGATGGACCTTGAACACGTGACCGATGCCGCGATGGCGACACGGTTGGCCGAACGCGGCGGCGATGGACAGGATCCGCACGATCGCCCCATCCCTCCGGCATGACCGCGCGCAGGAGAAAGGGCCGCCGCGGCGTTCGTGTGAACGGCGCGACGGCCCTGTACAGCCTGCACGACCCGGTGCGTGTTACGGGCAGGCGGAGTTGTAGTCGTTCAGGAACGCGATGAAGTCGAGGGAGTTGACGACGGTGTCGCCGTTCCAGTCTGCGCTCTTGTTCCCTGCGGTGTAGGCGTTCAGGAAGGCGATGAAGTCGAGCGAGTTGACGGTGCAGTCCTGGTTGAAGTCGGCTGGGCAGAGGCGGTAGTCGATGGGCGTCAGGTCAACACCGGTGTTGTTGCCGTTGTTCGCGTCGTTCGTCACGGTGACGATGACGCCGATGTAGTAGGGCTGCGGCGTCAGGCAGGGGAGCGTGAGGATGTGGGAGAAGTTCTGCGTTCCTCCCGGCGGGAGGCTGTTGTAGTTGCGGGTACCGATCGGCGTATCCGCGGGCGAGATGATGGTGTTGGTGGAGGCGTAGAACGTCGCCGAGTAGTTCCCGGTTGCGAAGTCGCCATCGTTGACGTAGCTGCCGGTCACGTTGATGGTCTGGCCGGGGTAGAACGTCCCGCTGGGGGCGTCGAAGGAGGCGACGCGCAGGTCCGGCGCCTGCACGATCAGCTGCACGGCACGGTTGAAGGAGTTGCCGTTGTTGAACGTGTCGCGGAAGACGACGTTGGCGTTGTACGTTCCCTTGCCGAGGGAGTTGGCGTTCGAGTTCACGGAGAGCGTGACGTTGGCCGAGCCGGGGAACAACTGGCCCTTCGCACTCGAGGTATTGAGCCACGAGGGGAGCGACACCACTTCGTAGACCAGGCCGACCTGTCCGTTGTTGGTGAGCGTGTAGACGCGGCTGGAGGGCGAGAACGGGCCGCCGACCGGGCCGGTGATGACGTAGGTGGTTGACGGCGTGACAGACGCGAGGTTGCCCTGCGTCCAGACGCTGGTTGCGCCGACGTGGGTTCCCCAGTCTCCGGGCTTGGCGTACTCGGCGTAGAGCCAGGCCTTGGCAGGCCGCCCGGGGATGGAGATGTTCGCGCTGTAGTCGCCCCAGTCCATCTGGCCGCCGAAGTAGTCTCCCCAGCGGAAGCCGCCGTAACTGCCCGTGCCGGCCTTCATCAGCGACGATGCGCTGCTGAACACGCCCTTGTTGTAGTCGACGTAGCGGATTTCCGCGTTGATGCTGCCGCTGGAGCGAGAGAAAACCCAGTACGCGCTGCCGGAGTAGTCGCCCGCGACGCAGGGCATCCAGTAGAACTGGCCGGTGGAGCCGAAGTTCGACTCGAACTCCAGCCCGTGCCCGACGGCGTCGAACTTGTAGAGCCGGCAGCGTGAGGTCGCGCCGCTTTCCCAGGCGATCGAATGGCCGGTGAAGAGCTCGATGCCGTTGCTGCCGAGCGTGTCGCCGGTGACCACCGCCGTCATCAGGCGGGTGTCGATCGTGTCGAGGGTCTGCCCGCTCGGCTGGGCGGCGTTCGGCGGCACGGCGTAGTCGGAGACGACGGTGTCCACGCGCGTGAGCGTGTTGGTGTTGAACGCGCCCTTGAGTTTCCAGATGGTCACGCGGTTGCCGCCGCCCCAGCGGGCGTTGCAGAGCAGGGCGTCCACGTTCTGCCCGCTCTCGGACCACGACCACTGCATCTTGGCTGTGCGGGGGGTCTCTGTCGTGCTGCCGTCTGCGTTGGTGAGGTTGGAGAAACTGACGGGGAAAACGGTCTGAGCGTTGTAGAGCTCGGTCTTGTTGAGGAAGCGCATCCTTGCCCAGCGGAAGCCGCCCGAGAAGCGGAACATGTTGCCCGCCATGGCGATGGCGGTGTTGCTGTACCCGAGGTCGAAATAGTCGGGCCAGGACGCGTCGTTCGTTCCGGCGTCCTGCACCGAGTTGATGTCGTACCACCACCAGCCGCCCGCGCCCGGCGCGCCCCAGGGGATGCTGTTCGAGCTGACGATGACGGCGAGCGAGGCTTCCTGTGTGGCGGTGCGACGCTTGTGGTAGAGCATGACCCACCGCCCGTTCCACGGGTCGAAGATCACCTTCGGGTCGAAGAGGAGGTAGTTCTCGGATACGCCGAGGAAGTCGTGAATGTCGCGGTAGAAGATCAGTTCGCCGGCCCTGTCGTAGACGGCGAAGTCATCGTTCGTGACGGTGACCACGTAGTCGTACCCCGTGGCGAGGTCGGGGTCGGGGGGCGTCAGCCCGTTCGGGCCGGGGCCTTCGAAGTTCTGCATGAGCGGCTGCGCGCGCGACCACTCACCCGTATCATCGTGCGCTTGCCCGTCGTTGAACCCGCTCGGGATGAAGAGTTCGCCGACGTTCGGCCGCAGCCGGCGCTTCGGCATCTCCTCCTCACGCCATCCGCGCTGCCCGTCCGGCAGACCGATGCCCCCGGGAGGCCCGAAGATCGGGCGCACGCCCACCGATTCCTCGCGGAACGAGCCGTCCTCGTACTGCTCGAACGGCACGTACCCGCTCCGGGTCGGCATGGGCGGCGGCTGGACAGCCTCACGCGGCGGCGGACCGGCCTGATGGGTCGGCACGGCGACCTGGCCAAGCGTCGCGGTGGCGGCCCCACCAATAGCGAGCAGCACGACGGCGGCGAACGTACGCCGCAATCCACGGTGTGAAAGCCTCATCGGGTTCCCCTTCCTTCCTCTTCTGCTCTGTGCCAGAGAGCGACGAACGCACTGCCGCCTTGACGCGTGCGACGAGCAGCGCGACCCGGCGGGCGTGCGACGAACACCCCTCCCGGGATGTCAAGGCAGACGATCAATCAATGTCGATCCGATCCGCGCGCGCACGGACGCCTCCGCGAGCGAACATATTGAGTGTGCGAACTCTGAGTGAGATGACCCGCCGAAACCCGCTCACGGCCCTCCCGGCCACCCGGACTTCTCGCACCCTACCCGCCCCTTGAGTGCGCTTCAAGTGTTTCTCGTGAGAGAAAGCGGCCACCATCTTGTACGAGGAGACGGCGAACGACCTGGGACTATCCGTAAGTCGTTGGCGTACAATCGGATGCGTTCGTTGAGAAGAGGTCGCACGATCTGGTCGAAGGTGCAATCGCCCTGCGTACTCCCGCGAGCCGGTAGGCTAGACCCGCCATGCGAATCGCCCACGCCCACTTGCGGAGATTGAGAACGAGATGACCGAACCGAGTACGCCCCGCGCGCCCGAATGCGAGCACATTCCCGTCGCCGTGCACCAGTCGAGTGCTGCCGCCGCCCGTGCCGTTGCGGCCGAGATCGCTGCTCTCATCCGCGAGCGGGCGGAAGAGGGTAGACGCGCCGTGCTCGGGCTGGCAACGGGCGCGACGCCGGTCGGCGTCTACGACGAGCTTGTGCGCATGTACCGCGAGGAGGGCCTGAGTTTCTCGAACGTCACCACGTTCAACCTGGACGAATACTGGCCCATGCCGCCGGAGAGCCTGCAGAGTTACCGGCGGTTCATGCGCGAGCATCTCTTCGACCACGTGGACGTCGACCCGGCGTGCGCGCACGTCCCGGACGGTACGGTTCCCATCGAGCGCGTGCACGAACACTGTGCCGCCTACGAGCGAGCCATCCGTGACGCCGGGGGCATCGACCTGCAGATTCTCGGCATCGGCCGCACGGGGCACATCGGGTTCAACGAGCCAGGCTCGCCCCGCGACAGCCGCACCCGCCTCATCACGCTCGACAAGGTCACGCGGATGGACGCGGCGAGCGACTTCTTCGGCGAGTGGAACGTTCCGCGCAAGGCCGTCACGATGGGCGTGGGTACGATCCTCGACGCGCGCCGCGTCGTGCTCATGGCCTTCGGCGAGCACAAGGCGGCGATTGTCCGCCGCGCCGTCGAGGGCGAGATCACGCCCGCGGTCGCCGCCAGTTTCCTCCAGCGGCACCCGGACGCGAAGTTCGTCCTAGACTCTGCGGCCGCGTCGGAGCTCACGCGCTTCAAGACACCGTGGCTGCTCGGTCCCGTCGCGCGCTTCGGCCTGACGTGGGACAACCGCCTGACGCGCCGCGCCGTCGCGTGGCTCGCCCTGCAGCTGCAAAAGCCCATCCTCAAGCTCGTCGAGGAGGACTACAACGAGCACGGCCTGCAGGAAATCCTCTCCGCCCGCGGCAGCGCGTACGAGATCAACATCGAGGTCTTCAAGAGCCTCCAGAAAACAATCACCGGCTGGCCCGGCGGGAAGCCCGGCCGCCCGCGCTTCGTCCCCGGTGTCGGCATCGACAACGCGAACCCTCCGGACGTCTTCCCGAAGCGCGTCGTCGTCTTCAGCCCTCACCCGGACGACGACGTGATCTCGATGGGCGGCACGTTGATTCGACTCTGCGACCAGGGGCACGAGGTTCACGTCGCGTACCAGACCTCGGGCAACATCGCCGTCTTCGACGACGAGGCCGAGAAGTTCGCCGAGTTCGCCGCCGAGTTTTCGAGCGAGTTCGGCCTCGACCACGCGGTCGGCGCGACACGGACGCTGGCCGAGAGCGTCCGACGATTCATCCGCGGCAAGTCGCCCGGTGCGATCGACACGCCCGAACTCCAGCGCATCAAGGGACTGATCCGCCGGTGCGAGGCCCGCGCCGCCGCTCGTTCCTCCGGCGTGCGAACGGACCGCATCCACTTCCTCGACATGCCGTTCTACGAGACCGGACGGGTCAAGAAGCGTCCGCTCGGAGAAGACGACGTGCGCATCGTGTCGGACCTGCTCGAACGGGTCCGGCCCCACCAGGTCTACGCCGCGGGCGACCTCTCCGACCCGCACGGCACGCACCGCGTCTGTCTCGCGGCGATCACGACCGCGCTGCACCGCCTCGCATCGCGCGACTGGATGCGCGACTGCGAAGTCTGGCTGTACCGCGGCGCGTGGCAGGAGTGGGAGCCGCACGAGATCGAGATGGCCGTGCCACTCTCGCCGAGCGAGGTGGACCGTAAGCGGATGGCCATCTTCAAGCACCAGTCGCAGAAGGACAAGGCGCTGTTTCCGGGACCGAACGATCCGCGCGAGTTCTGGCAGCGGGCGGAGGACCGCAACCGAGCCACCGCGCAACTGTACGACCGCCTCGGCCTGCCCGAGTACCAGGCCATCGAGGGATTCGTCCTCTGGCGGCCGAGCGAGAACGACGGCTCGCTCGCCGACGAGCGCAGCGCGAGCGCGGCGCGCGGTCCGGGCGTGCCCGTCAATACTGGGGCGGTGGGGGGCTGATCCATGTCCGAAGTGCCGCCCGTCCGTGTGGGGGTCATCGGTTTGGGATTCATGGGGCGGACGCACTTGGCCGCGTACCGCTCCGCGAACGGGGCCGGGCACGCCTGCCGCGTCGTCGCCGTCGCCGACTCTGATCCGCGCCGGCGAGCAGGGGAGGTCGCCGTTGCCGGCAACATCGACACCGGCGGCACGGGCGAGCGTCTCTTCGATCCGGGCAAAGTGCGGGCCTATGAGCGAGCCGAGGATCTGCTCGCCGACCCCGGCGTCGATCTCGTCAGCATCTGCACGCCGACGGACACGCACGTTGCGCTCGCTCTCGCGGCGATCGCGGCAGGAAAGCATGCGCTCGTCGAGAAGCCGCTGGCAGTGCGCTCGGCGGACGCGCGCCGCGTGGCCGAGGCCGCGTCGAAGGCCCGCACGCTCTGCACGCCAGCGATGTGCATGCGCTTCTGGCCCGCGTGGGCATGGCTCAAACGGGCGATCGACTCGGGCGAGTTCGGCGGCGTGACCAGCGCGACCTTCCACCGCCTCGGCTCGCGCCCCGAGTGGACCGACTTCTACGCCGACGACTCGCGCAGCGGCGGCGCGATCATCGACCTGCACATGCACGATGCGGACTTCATCCGCTGGTGCTTCGGCCCGCCGCGAGAGGTCGTCTGCGCGGGTTCGACCAACCACCTGACGACGATCTACCGCTACGACCACGTGCCGCAGGTCGTCGCCGAGGGCGGCTGGGGGCACCAGCCCGGCTTCGGCTTCCGCGTTCGTTACGTCATCTGTTTCGAGCGAGCGACGGCCGACTTCGACCTCGCCCGCACGCCGCAGTTTCTGCTGCACCGCGGCACGGAGTCGCACGCCCCGGACGTCGGCCCGCTCAGCGGCTACGAAGTGCAGGCCAGGGCGATGGTGGACGCGGTCGCGCGCGGTGGACCCTCGCCCGTCCCCGTCGAGGACGCCGTCGCCGCACTCGAACTGCTCGAGGCGGAGTACGAGAACTTGCGGCACAGATAGGGCGAAAACTCCGCGACCGCGCTCGTGCGCGCCATCGAAAGCCGAAGATGCTTACAGACTGCAATCATGACGGACGACGGAACGTGCGGCTTGACAAGCCAGTAAGTGGCGTGGTACGCTGCCCGATATGGCTCGAAGGCTCGAAGGCTCGAAGGCGCTTTGATGGCGCATCCGCACATTCGGTCAGGCCTTGTCTTCATTTGCTTGGCGTGCGCGGCCGAGTATGTCGCGGGCCAGAGTGAAGTCGGTACGCTGCGGTGGTGGAAACAGTCGTGGCGTGAGGCTTCGGAGTGGAGCCCCGCAAGCCCGATACTTGTGACCTATGAGTCGCGGATGCCCGCCGCGGTTGTGCGCCGGAGCCTTGAGCAGTGGGAGGAGGCGCTCGCTGCTGGCCCACCCGAGGGCTTCGAGAGCAACGCCGACATGCTCCGAGAGAGACGGGCGCTCGTCGAATCCGGGCAGGACGACGTCGTCCTATGGCGGCTCTGGCTTGGCAAAGACAGGCACCGATGGGCCATGGATCGTCCCTCGACGCCGTCACAGCCGTTCAGTGATCATGGTTTTTCGGGGAGGCTTGCCTGGACGCTGCAGGAAGTGGGAGGCCAGCACCGAGTATCGGTCGTTACACCGTCTTCTGTCACCGAGCTGGGCGAGGAGGCGTCGATCGCGGGCGCCTCGGATCGTGCTCGTAAGTACCTGTTCTTCGGCGGGGTGGGCCTGGGTGCGGGCAGCGTGGTGCAGCGCACACCCTCGGGCGCATCACAACAATCGAGTGGCCGGTGGGAGGCAGAGACGACCGCACGGGTAGGCGAAAGAAGAATGGTTTGGAGGTATGTGGGAGAGACCGACGCCGGCTCGGGGCGAGCGCTGCCTGAGTCTCTTGAGACGCTTCAGATTTCGCCAACTGCGAAACGGTATGGTAGTGCGAGATTCGCCAACTGGCGGTATAGCGACGTTGCAGGAACATGGATCGCGCACAACGTAGATATTCTAGACGCCGAAGGCGTGGTGACCGCGAAGTGGCGAGTGCTTTCCGTGGAATCGGTGACACGCGAACGCCTCGATGAACTCACTCGCGTCCCGGAGCGCGACGGCGCGGATGCGTTGCGAGGTGTGCTTCGGATCACGTCGCTCGCCGACTATCGCCCCGAGGTGCGTCAAGGTATTCACGTCATGCCGGACGGGAGCGAGCGCACATGGTCCATCGGCAGCCGAAGTGGCCTTGAGGACCGAGCCTGGCTTCGAACGACCGGGTGGGTGATGCTGAGTCTGTTTTCGGGCATGATCGTTCTGCTCGTCTGGTGTCGGTATCGAGCCGGCGCATGACTGTTGTGATGGCATCACTGTTTTGGTGGAGATCAAGCCAATTACACGAAGGATTTCGTCGATCGTCTGGCGTCTCGCGGCTGTCAGCGCACCGTTCGTGATCGTCGCCTCAGCAGCAGGCATCGGCTGCTACGTTCCGGGACCCGTGTACGGAGCGTGCGAGATCAGGCCTCCCACGCTTCCGCCGGGAAGGTGCATACTTTCAATACGCAACCCCGATGCAAGACAGGTGGACGTCAAGGAGCAGCCCGGCAAGCAGAGCTACACCGTTTTCAATGTGACATGTGATTACTACCACGGCGTTCAGGACGGGATCGACTGTTATCCCGACCAGTATTCTGCATGGATAGTCGGTGATCCTGTCCGCGACGAGGTTCCATCGGGTGCGAACTGTTCCCCCGTTCCTGGTGGACCTCCCGGCAATCCCTGACCACCTGGTTCATACCATGACGAACCGCAGCCGGATCATCGGTCACTCGCTGGTGGGACTGCCAATGGCGCTGTTGGCAGCCGCGGGCGTGCTGAAGCTTGCCGATCTGACCAGTTTCGCCCGCGATCTTGATGGCTGGGATGCGGTTCCGAGCGCTCTGGTTGCTCCGGTTGCGCTCCTCGTTCCGGTCTTTGAGGTGGGTACGGCCGCCTTGTGGTTCTCGGGAACGTGGCGAGCGATCTCGCTCATATCCTGGATCGTTCTGATCACGGTCTTCAGCGCCGTGTTCGCCTACGAGTTGGCCGCCCACGGTCCGCCAGCCTGCGCGTGCTTCGGAACGATTCTTCGTTATGAGGCCACGCGTGCGGAAGCATGGTCTGTCCTGATCCGGAACGCGGGCCTTCTGTCTGCCCTCTCCGCGGGAGCATGGTTATGGTTTGGAAGCACGTCAAAGGCGACGCCCAGCCGATCTTCGTCCCTGGCAACGGAGTGAGGCGGGGGTTCACGCTCGCTGAGGTCCTAGTTGCGGCGCTCATCGTCGCGATCCTTGTCGCGCTGGCGTTGCCGATGCTCTCGTCGGTTCGCGACAGTGGTCGCGATTCGGTGTCGCTGTCGAATCTGCGGTCACACGCAACGATCATTGACATGTACCGAACGGACTGGAACGACACGTTCCCGGCGTTCATGGACCCGAGTTCGGAGTTCACCACCCTAGTTATTCAGGGCCACGAGTTCCGGATGAGGTACTTTGAGGCCCATCATCTCTGGCAGGCCGTTCTCGCGGACTTGTACTATGACGAGAAGATCATGCATCGTTCGGTCATGAGGCCCGGGGCCGGATGGAGCATGTCGTATTTCTATTCGTGCTCGCTGATCGCCGACCCCGCGTACTGGTCGTGGGAGACTCGGCAGGGACCGTCGCAGTGGCGGGCCGTGCGTGGGCACGAAGTGGCGTATCCGTCGAAGAAGGCGGTTCTGGTGGAAAGAGAGCCTGTCACGCCGTACTTTCCGGAGCGATATGCAGGCCGTCCGTTGAATATGGGTTTCGTCGATGGCAGTGCGCGCGGAACGACGGAGCCGGGACTGGTCATGCCGCTGCGCGATGGTGAAGGCGAGTATCCGGGCACCCGCCACACAATCGGGGTTTACGGGCTGCATACCGTCGGCGGTGCGCGAGGTCGCGACGTGGAGTAGGCCGCCTCACCCCGCTTGCCGGATCGACAGCCGCCAGTCCTTCGCCTGCGTGCTCAGCGAACGCCCATCCAGGAACACCTGCTGCCGCGGCGTGATCGACTTGTACTTCCATCCTGACTGCGACAGCGGGCGCCCGCGCTCGTCGAAGAACTCGAACTGGTACTGCACGCGCGTGTATCCGTCCTGCATCGACCGCACCGGCGCGACCACACGCATCGGCTCGGTCTCGGTCGCGGGCGTCACGTTCGGCTGCGAGAAGCCGAGCAGGTCGTTCAGCGGTCGTGTCACCACGATCTGCGGGTAGTCGGACAGCGGGATCGGGTCCACCCGGCCGCGGTAGGGCGGCGCGCTGCTCTGGCACGCGGCCGCGCCGAGCAGGCAACCGAGCGCTATCGTCGCCGTGAGCGCGTTCGTGCGTGTGCGAGGTGCCATGGTCGTCTCCTTGCGTCTGTGCGTCGACTGATACCGCGTCCCGAAGCGCGGGTTGATGCCCTCTTATTCCTCATGCTTCCCACCGGCGCCGATGCGGGCCACCAACTCGCGCACCTCGCGCGAGCGCGGAGCGTACGCCGGGTGCTCCTGCCCGAACAGCCGCGCGAACGCCGCCGATCCCGCCTGTGGCGTGAAGACCGTCCTCCCACCTTCGAGCACGTGCCCACGTGCCCGCCTGCGCTCCGGGCCGGGCAGCGGCTCCAGCCCTTCGAGCCTGTAGAGTTCGAGGAGTTGCCCGAACGAGACGTCATCCGGCAAACCCGCCCGCTGATACTCGACGAGCAGGTCCGGCGTCGGCGTGCGCACGCACCGCCCGCCGAGGATGTACGGCAGCGTCGGCGCGTCGAGCGCGCCCGTCTCGTCATTCGCATACAGGATGCGCCCTGACGCTGCCCACGCGGGCGCGAACCCGGTGCCGTCAGGGTCCGTCAGCAGGCGCACGTATCGCACCGTCGTTGTCTCGCCGCTTCCCGGCGACGGCAGGCCGGCAAGCGAGAGTCGCGTCCCGGGCTTGCCGGCCACCTGCAGCGTCACCGGGCCGTCGCTCGCACGGATCGGCACGATATACACGAACCGCGGGAGCAGTTCGTTGTGCCGCGTGTCCGCCTTCGAGCCGGCGCGCACCGCCATACCCGCGAGCAGTATCCCAAGGCCGGCGAGTTGAGCCTCCGTGTCGTTCGAGCCGATCGCAACCGCCGCCCCGGCAACCATCATCCCAGACCCGAGCAGACTCTTCACGCGCCGCACGTCCTCAAGGTTGTTCCAGCGGTGGTCCATCGCCATCTCGTTGAGGTCGCACGCGGGAGGCAGCTCGGTGTACGCACGCCCGCGCTGCTGCACGACCAGCCCGCTCGCGGGGCCGCGCTCGCGCGGCACAAACGCCGCGACGACACCGTCCTGCCCCGTGGCGATCTTCTCCGGCCCGAAGCCAGTGTCAACGATGAGCAGCATGTCGTAGTCGCCGTGCTCGAGCGTGGACGCGAGCGACACCAGGTGCGGCGCGATCGCCGCGGCCTTGGCGAAGTGCTCCGCGGCCTCTTCGGGCCGGTCGAGCATCCGGTTCGCCACGCCCGCGAGCAGGTAGCCGAGCGCGAAATCGGACTCGACAGCGGTGTATCCGGTCGAGAGGTAGTCGCCGCCGTCGCGGTCGCGCTCCGCGGCGCGCTTCGCAAGTTCGATCGAGGTCAGCGAACGACCGTCGCCCGCACGTCCGAAATCGCGCAGCAGAAAGATCGAATCTCCCGCCGCAGCACGCGCGTTCCCCCAGTCCGCCATCACCATGTCATGCACCGCGACGTAGGCGTATCCCATCGCCTGCTCGAACGGCTCGCCCTTCCAGATGCGTACGCCCTCGTGCACCACCACCGACGGCACGGTCTTGTCGGCGTTCAACCCCTGCGTCCGCAGCAGGTCGTAGACCTCGGCCAGGTGCGGCTCCGCGGCCTCTGGCAGCCCGTCCGCCAGCGCGACGATCCCTGCCTTCGTGCGAGCAAGCAGGTAGACGGGGTCGGACCGGCTCGACGGCAGGGTTGCCGCGATGCGACCTCGCGCATCGCCGTACTGCCCCCGCGACACCTCGTTCATCACCGAGGCGTCAGGGCGGTACGAGGCACACCCCGACGCGATGCATGCGACCGCCAGTGCTGCAATCTGTACCGTTCGAAAGTGCATGATGCCACGTTCAATCAGGATCGGAACGCGAAGTCCGCGAAAGGCGCGAAGGGATTGGAGTTGACTTCCAAGGTGTAGCATCACTTGCTTCGTCACTTCCCTCAATCCACGAGCAGTCCCTTCGCCTCGCGTGCGAACTCCACGTCCGCCTGCCACACGACTTCGCGTGAGTCGATCTCTTCGACTTCATACGAGATCAGGTACACGTCCTTGCGCACGTCCGCCGGCCCCGAACCGCGCACGGCCCCGCCGCGCACCAGCGATCGGATCGACGCCCGCAGCACGTGTGTGGGATAGTGCTCCGGCAGCAGGTCCGGGTACTCAACCCCCGTTTCGCGGAGCAGCGAGGCCTTCTCCGGCGGCAGTTGAAACACGACCCCGCGCTCCCGCGCCGCCTGCTGCACACCCCGATCCGCGATCAGCCCCGACACCATCGCCCACTGCTCGGCGATGGGCACGCGGTCGCTCGACAGGTTCTCGAGCCGCCGGATCACGATCCGTATCGGCGGCGACTCCGGCGTGCGCCCCTCCAGAAACGTCGCCGTGGCGAGTTGCTCGCGCATCTCTGCGCCCGCAAGCGCGAGGTCGCTGTGCCGCAGACGAGTTGTCTGCTTCGACGGTCCGGAAGCCGTGCACGCGCTCATCACGCACGCGGCCGCGATGCACAGGCTCAGCAGGCGGGCGGGCATGGTGCGCCTCGTCGCACGCTCAGCGCTGCTGGGCGAGGTCGAACGACTCGTTGAAGACGATGTCGCGCGACTGGAGGTTGACGAGGTTGAACTCGAAGTAGTACCGGCTCACCTGCCCGCCGCCGCGCGTGGACTCGTAGAACGACCCGCGCAGCACGTAGGTCAACCGCTCGTCGTAGCGGTCGGTCATTCCCCCCGCACCGCCGCCGGCCTGCACGCGGTCCTTCTCACGATCCATCGTGCGTGCACCCTCGACGAAGCGGGCCTTGGCGGTCACCGTATCGCTGGTGAGCAGGCGCCCGCGCAACCGCCGCTGGATCAGCTCGAAGTCCTGCCGGGGCGTGTTGGTCATGTTCTCGATGTCGCCCAGTTCGATCACGACCTTGTACGGAGCATCGCGGATTTCCGGGATCTGCGCGATGCGGGCGGCGAGCGCGTCCGCCACCTGGTCGGAGAACTCCCAGAGCGAAGCCGCGTTTGCCGCGCTCGATGAACGATCCGCCGGTGTGGTCGCGTAGGGGTTGATCCGCCCCCCCGAGTCGCCGGTCTCGCGGCGCGGCGGGCTGGACTCGCACGCGCCGATCGAGACCGCCAGCAGCGACGCACAGGTCAAGACGGCCGTTCCCCGCGTGAGGCGCCGGATATCTCTGTTGTGGTTCATCGCGTCGGCTCCTTCATGGCCGGCCGGTCCGCCGGAAACCGGGGGACAGCCTGAGCGCATGTTTGTACCGACAAACCTCCGTCGGGTGCCGAGGGTGGCGGGTGGGGGCTGGTGCGAGAAGGGGGCCGCAGCCCCGTTACGCAAGGACGGCGTCGGGATCCTCGTTCAGGGACTGGGCCAACTCGATGGCCTCTTCGCGGCTATCGCAGCGCCTCAGCGTCGCCCAGCCGTTTGCGCTCATCCGGCGCCAGACGTACCAGTCTCCCCGCTGGTCCGTGTCGGCCCGGAACTGCGCGACGTCCCCATCGTTCAGCCGGAAGATGCCCGATCCGCTCTGGGTCTTATCCATGACCACCTCCCTGCGCTTTTGCAGCCGGTCCCACGCTCCCCACGAAGCCCCGGCCGACCCCCCATAATCGTCGAAGCACGGCTCTCCTGTCAACCGCATTCGGCAGTTTGTTCGCAGTATACTCGTATATTAGCCGACACTAATATCCAATATCAGGGGTTTAGGTGGGGCAGAACGGCTAAAACTGGCCAATCTCGACTTGCCACGCAGCCGCTTTCCACCATCTATCCCACCTTCACACACAGGACGCGACGGCACGCGCATCCCTTCCTGCTATCTTCTCCGCCTCTGTCTCCGCTCGACACCGCCCAGGGAGGCGATATGCGTAGGTCCGTGCTCGTCGCGTCTGCCGTTGTCTTCGGTCTTCTTGCCGGTGCCTCGGCGCAGGACTCCACAGAGCGGTTGGTCGAGGTCACGTCCATCGGCAAGAGCCGGTCCGGCCGCGCGCTGCAGTTGCTTCGGCTCGGGCACCCCGAGCCGGACTCGCTGGGCCGCACGCCCGATCAGCGTCCCGCGCTGCTCGTTGTCGCTGGCTTGGACGGTCGTCACGAGATCGGTCCGCGCGTCGCGCGTTCGCTCGTCGATCGTCTCGTGACGAAGCACGCCGACCTGTTGCGTGAGCGCACGGTCTACATCATCCCGGACTTGAACCCCGACAACGCCGCTTTCTTCGCGCGCGAGGGCACACCGAAGTCCGACTTCGGCCGCACCGTCGTCGAGTACGACGCCGACCGCGACGGGCGCGTCAATGAAGACCCGGCAAACGATCTGAACGGCGACGGCCTCATCACCATGATGCGGATCAAGCATCCGGCCCCGGCGACAGGCCTGCGCGCCGACCTCGTCGCGGACCCCGACGATCCACGCATCATGCGCAAGCCCGAGGCTGCGAAGGGCGAGGCGCCGACGCACGCCGTTCTGATCGAAGGACGTGACGCCGACGGCGACGGACGTTTCAACGAGGATGGCGCGCACGGGAGCGCGGGCGGGGGCGTGGACCTGAACATGAACTTCCCAGCCCTCTGGCCCGAGCACACCGACGGAGCGGGGCTCTATTCGCTCTCCGAGCCGGAGAGCCTCGCGCTCGTGCGCTGGATGCTCACCCGCGACAACATCGTCTGCGTGCTCGTCTTCGGCCCGCATGACAACCTGCTCAATATCCCCGAGGCTGGCCGCAACGCCCCAGATGGGCGCGAGCCGCTCGGTATCGAATCCGACGACAAGCCCTACTACGAGGAGGTTGCCCGTATTTTCAAGGACACGACGGGGATGACCGGCGCGCCCAAGGGGCCGGATACCGCCGGCTCGTTCCACCAGTGGGCCTACGCCCACTTCGGCGTGTATGCCTTCACGACGCCGGTGTGGGTTCGCCCCGATCTTGTGAAGCCGAAAGAGACCGACAAGCCAGCGGACGCGAAGGACGAGGCCGAGAAGCCCGCGGTTGACGACGCGCCCGAGGAGAGTCCCGCGGACGCGATCCGGCGTGAGTTTCAGGCCGCCGGCGCGCCGCAGTTCGTGATCGACTTCATGATCGCCACGCCTGCCGAGCGTGCCGAGATGATGGCCTCGGCGCAGGACCGCCCACCCGAGGAGCAGCGCGAGCGCATGATGGCCATCATGGCGTTGCCGGAGGAGTTGCGTGCCAAGGTCATGGCCGTGGCGCAGGGCCAGGAGGTGCAGCCCGCCGCGCCCACGCGCACCGGCGGCCGACAGCCGGGTGCTCGCCCCGGGCAGGGTTCACCAAGCGCGTCCGGCGCGTCCTCCCGTGCCCGCGACTCCGACGACGCCAAGTGGCTCAAGTATTCCGACGAGCAGCGCAACCGCGAGGGCTTCATCGACTGGCAGCCCTTCGATCATCCTCAACTCGGCCCGGTCGAGATCGGCGGCTTCGTCCCGGGCTTCCGCGTGAACCCGCCCGAGAGCGAGTGGACGCGCCTCGCCGACGAGCAGACCGCCTTCGCCGCCGCGCTGCTCGGCAAGTTGCCCGACCTGACCATCGAAGTCCACTCCGTCGAGCGGCTCTCGACCGGCCTGTGGCGCATCACGGTGCGCGGCACGAACGCTGGATACTTCCCGACCGCATCGGCGATCGCGCGCAAGGCGCGCCGCCTGCCGCCCGTCGTCCTCGATCTGCGTGTCGAGCGGGATGCTGTCGTCTCGGGCCAGCGGGTCGCCCGCTGGGAGAACCTCGATGGTTCCGGCGGCTTCGCCTATGCCGAGTGGACCGTCACCGTCCCGGACGGTTCTGTCATCACGCTCGACGTTCGTTCCGCCGCCCTCGGCGACCGCACGCTCACGATCCATCTCACGGAGGACCAGCGGTGAGAACTGCCAGCGCCATCCTTGCCGCCATGACGCTCGGTACGGTCGCGGCCGTCCCGGCCTCCGCTCAGCCGCACATCGACGGAAAGGTCGAGATCGCCTTCAACCGTTACTACACCTACGCCGAGATCGAAGCGCACCTGAAGCGCATCGCCGCCGCCTATCCCGACCTCGTCGAGCTGCGCGAGATCGGGCGTTCGCTGCAGGGGCGCGCCCTGTGGGTCGCGATCGTGAACTCACCGAAGACCGGCCCGCACACCTCCAAGCCCGCGATGTGGATCGACGGCAACGTCCACGGCAACGAGGTGCAGTCCGCCGAGGCCGTGCTCTACTCGCTCTGGTATCTCACCAAGGCGTACGGCCAGGTGCCGAGCCTGACGGACCTGCTCGACCGCTGCTCGTTCTACTTCATGGTCAGCGTGAACCCGGACGGCCGCGAGTACTGGTTCGAGGAGGCGAACACGCCGCACTCGAGCCGCTCGAACCAGCGGCCCGTGGACGACGACCGCGACGGCCTCTTCGACGAGGATCCGCCCGACGACCTCGACGGCGACGGCTCCATCACGCAGATGTGGATCCGCGACCCCGACGGCCGCTGGGAGCGCGATCGCCACGACCCGCGCGTCTTCCGGCGCGTCCCCGACGACAAGCGCGGCGAGTGGACGCCGCTCGGTTCCGAAGGGATCGACAACGACGGCGACGGGCGCATCAACGAGGACGGCCCCGGCGGCGACGACATGAACCGCAACTGGCCCAGCGGCTGGAAGCCGGAGTACGCCCAGGGCGGCGCGGGCGAGTTCCCCTTCAGCAACCCCGAAACCCGCGCCGTCGGCGCGTTCATCATGGCCCACACGAACATCGCCGCGGGCCAGAGCTACCACAACGCCGGCGGCATGATCCTGCGCGGCCCGGGCGCGCAGTTCCGCGACGGCTTCTACCCGCGTGCCGACGCCCGCGTCTACGACGAGATCGCCCGTGTCGGCGAGGACATGCTGCCCTACTACCGCTCGATGATCATCTGGCGCGACCTCTACACCGTGCACGGCGGGTTCGTGAACTGGCTCGCCGAGGGCCTCGGCATCATCTCCTTCACCAACGAGCTGTGGACCAACGCCCGCTACTTCCAACGCGACGTGAGCGAGCCGGACGACCAGCGCATGTGGCTCTTCCGCGACCGCTTGCAGTTCGGCCTCGCCTTCAAGGAATACACCGAATTCGAGCACCCGCAGTACGGCACGGTGCTCGTCGGCGGGATGAACAAGTGGTCCAGTCGCAGCACGCCGACCTTCATGCTCGAGGAGGAGTGCCACCGCAACTTCGCCTTCACCATGTTCCACGCCGACCAGATGCCGCTGCTCGCCTTCGAGCGCGTGGAGACGGCGCGCGCCGGCGACGGGCTGTGGACCGTGACGGTGCAGGTCCGCAACGACCGGCTCATCCCGACGCGCACCGCCGTGCAGGCGCAGCGGCGCATCGGCACGAACGACCTGCTCACCTGCGAGCCGCTCGGTGGGGGGCGAGTCGCGGCGTCAGGCTCGATGAACTCCTGGCGCGACACGCGCGTCGACCCCGTGCTCTTCGAGCCTGGCCGCATGCAGCTGACCTCGGGCGTGCCCGGCCGCGGCAGCGTGATCCACCGCTTCTATGTCGAGGGAAAGCCGGGCGAGGCGGTCCGCCTGCGCTACACGGGCGAGCGCACGAAGGATGTCGAGACGACGGTCACGCTCGGTGAGTGAGTCGGCGCCGCACGACGTCGTTCTCATGCAGGGGGCGCGGAGGGTGCAACGGGGAGGCAGGAGTTCGGATCGGCTTCGCTTCATCGTCCTGCTTCGTCAGGCGTCGAACAGCGGCTGCTGGTCGGGCGAAGAACGCGGACGGGTGGCGAGGTCGTCGAGTTCGGCCTTGAGTTCCTGGATGGTCTCAATCCGCAGGTGCTCCGAGGCGAAGCGGATGTAGGCCACCGGATCGATCTCGCGCAGGCGGGCCATCACGCGCTCGCCGACCACGCTGCTCGCTACCTCGCGGTCGAAGTCGCGGGTGAGTTCCTCCTCGACTTCCTCGACGATGCGGCGTTTGACGGCGTCGGGGACCGGGCGTTTGCCGCAGGCGGCCACGATGCCCGCGAGGACGCGCTCCGGGTCGAAGGGGACGCGGGAGCCGTCGCGCTTGACGACGGTGAGGCGGTTGGTCTGCTCTGCGCGTTCGTAGGTGGTGAACCGCCGCCCGCACTTGAGGCACTGCCGGCGTCGTCGGATGACGCGGCCGCCCTCGCTTGCTCGCGAGTCGATGACCTTGTCGTCGGTGGCGTTGCAGAAGGGGCAGATCATGGGCCGTCCGCGAGGGGTGGGGCCGGTGGCCGGCGAGGCCCCGACATCTTGACGGATCGTGGGCGATCCGTCAAAGCGGCGGGGCCTCGTGCCGGTTCCGGTGTCGCGGACGGGGGATTACGGCTTGGATGTGTCCATCGCGGCCAGGATGGTCGCGGCAAGGTCGTGGATCGTGCGGTTGCCCGCGACGAGAACCGAGTTTGTGCGTGGGTCCGCGGCGGCCCGACCACCGATGCGGCCGACGACGGACTCGACGACGCGCGCGGCGTCGTGGGCGGGAGTGTGAGCGAGCGGGAAGACCCACGGGCCGGTGGCCTGTCGAATCTCACCTTCCAAGTGCATGAGCAGGGGTGGGATGAGGATGTCGGAAGTTCCCGGTGCGATAGTCTTGCCGATGCGCCGGTCTTGTGAGCGGAGTTCTTCGAGAACCCAGGCGACGCGCTCGTGGACGCGCGGCGGGGCGTTGACGAAGAGCTTGCGTCCGGCGGCGTAGATGGAGGCGAGGTCGCCGCCGTTCTGCTGCCAGGCGTCCGGCTCGGCGATCGTGGTGATGAGGTTGATGAGCGTCTCGGACTCCGCGCTGGTTTCGAGGGGGTCACCGGCGTTGAGGATGGCGGCAACGTCATAGGTTGCCAGGCGACGCTCGCGACGGTCGAAGAACTCTCCGCGGGCGAACTCCATCAGGCCGTTGTCGATGCGGAAGTCGATGCGGTCCTGGCCGGTGCGGCCGAGGATGTCGTTGGCCATCGTGAGGGCGCGGGCGATGCTCTGTCCTTCGAGCGGGAGCGGGGGGACTTCGGAGTCGGGCGAAAGCAAGGCTTGCGCGACGTCAGCCCAGTAGACGTACAGCCGCGCGCCCGACTCGGAAGCGAGGAGCGTGAGAAAGTCGGCGAGCGTGAGATCGGGCGTGTCGGCGGCGACGCGTGCGCTGTTGTCGTCAGGTTCCGGCGCCAGGCGGAAGGTCGCGTCGATGCCGAGCGGGACGTAGCCGCCCTCGGTGTCGAACTCGGCCTTGAACGAGATCGTTCCCCGGGTTTCGTCGACGTAGGGCTTGAGCATGAGCCGTTCGAGCATGATTCGCGCCGACTCTTCCGGATGAGGCTCGGGCTGGTGCGAGAGGTTGAACGTGCCGAGGGCGAGGCCGGCGCCGGCGAGAGCGATGAACGCGGTGTGCATGGCGAGTCTCCTGATACGGGGTGACTGTGCTTCGCGGTACCTTCTGGCGAGGAGGGCGAGGTCGCCGAGTTCGGCGATGGCACGGTGGACGGCTTCGGGTTCGTCGTGGCCTGCGAGCATGAGGTCGCGGACGCGATCGCGGAGGTGGCCGTCGAGTTCCTCTCGCATCTCACGAGCCTGGCGCGGGCGGAAGCGCACGAGGCGTACGAGCCGGTCGAGCCAGGCGTCGATCGCGTCCGACGTGCGCGGGGCGGCGGGGGGGGCGGCGCGCGGGGCGGTGTCGGTGGTCATGCCGTGGCCTCCGTGCCGGTTGCTCCGGGTGGCAGGAAGGCTTCGATGGCGCGCAGGTACTCGCGGTGGGCGTCGATGCGCTGGGCGAGACGGCGGCGTCCCTTGGGAGAGATGCGGTACCACTTTCGCCGGCGGCCCTCGGCGTTTTCGGCGGAGCGGTCGCTGCGGACGGTTTCCCAGGTGGCCGTGAGGAGGCCGTCGCTTTCGAGGCGTTTGAGGAGGGGGTAGAGGATGCCGGGGGTAAGGCGGACACGGTCGTTGGACCGGACCTCGACGCGGCGCGCGATCGCGTAGCCGTAGAGAGGCTCGTCGGCGAGGACGGCGAGGACGACGAGTTCGTTGGGGTCCGGGTCGGCTCGGCGTGGCATGTCGGTCTCCGGGGTGATGTACGCTCGAACCAATATATCGGTTGCCGATATATCTGTCAAGAGAGGATTTTGCGGCAGGTTGTTCGTAGCGAGGGTCTGGGGTGGATCGGGATGGTGGGGTCATCCGGCGTAGAGTGTGAGGCTGTGAACGCAAGCCGTGCCGCCGCCACCACCTCGACGACGACCGCCGAACCGGGCGGGGCGTAGTGGCGGTTCGCCAGTTGGACCGACCGTACCCGCCCCGGCCCGCGAGCCGGGGTCTTTGCTTTTGGGCTTCTGGGTCGGGGGCGTAGGCTGTCGTCCCCGGGGACGACCGAAGACGGAGAGGAACGATGAGTCAAGTTGCTGCGAAGATGATCCGCGTGACGCTGCCTGACGGATCGGTGAAGGAGTTCGCCGGGGCGGTGACGGCGCGGCAGGTGGCCGAGTCGATCGGTCCGCGGCTGGCGCAGGCGGCGGTGGGGGCGAAGATCGACGGCGAGCTGCGCGACCTGTCTGCGGTGATCGACCGCGACTGTCGAGTGGCGATCGTGACCGAGAAGACACGGGACGGCCGGCCGGACCCGGATGCGCTCTACCTGCTGCGTCACTCGGCGGCGCACGTGATGGCCGAGGCGATCCAGCGGATCGTGCCGGGCGCGCAACTGGTCTATGGGCCTCCCCTGGAGACCGGGTTCTATTACGACATCCGCTTCCCGGACGACCGGCCGTTGAAGGAGGGGGACTTCGAGGCAGTCGAGGCGGAAATGGCGAAGATCGTGAAGGAGGATCGGCGGTTCACTCGCTACGAACTGCCCGCGGAGGAGGGGCTGGCGAAGCTGCGTGCCGAGGGGAGCAAGTACAAGGTTGACAACGCGGAGAGGGCGCTGAGGGGGGGGGAGAAGGGAGGCGAGACGCACGCCCCACCGGGAGGAGGAGTCCATCTGTCGTGGTATGCGACGGGGGAGCCAGGCCGGAACTGGGAGGACTTGTGTCGCGGGCCGCACCTGCCGAGCACGGGGCGGATCGGCGCTTTCAAGGTGATGTCGCTGGCGTCTTCGTACTGGCACGGCGACGAGAACTCGGACCGGCTGACCCGCGTCTATGGCACGGCGTTCTTCTCGAAGAAGGACCTCGACGAGCATCTGACGCGGCTGGAAGAGGCGAAGAAGCGCGACCACCGCGTGATCGGGAAGCAGCTGCGGCTGTTCCACATCGACGAGATGGTGGGGCAGGGTCTGGTGCTGTGGACGCCGCGTGGCTCGATCGTGCGCAAGGAGTTGCAGTCGTTCATCGGGGAGGAGCTGCGCAAGCAGGGCTATTTCGAGGTGTTCTCGCCGCATGTGGGGAAGCTGGATCTCTACCGCACCAGCGGGCACTTCCCGTACTACGCGGAGAGCCAGTTCCCGCCGGTGGTGGAGCGTGAGTCGCTGGCCGCGCTGGCGGCGGAGGGGTGTTCGTGCGCGGAGTACGCGAACAGGTTGTCCAAGGGTGAGATCGAGGGCTACCTGCTCAAACCGATGAACTGCCCGCACCACATCAAGATCTTTGCGAGCGAGCCGCACTCGTACCGCGACATGCCGGTTCGGCTGGCGGAGTTCGGGACGGTCTACCGCTGGGAGCAGTCGGGCGAGTTGAGCGGGATGCTGCGGGTGCGGTGCTTCACTCAGGACGATGCGCACCTTTTCTGTACGCCGGAGCAGGTGGGCCGGGAGGTGCTCGGGTGCCTGGAACTGGTGAAGGTGATCTTTGCGACGCTGGGGATGAAGGAGTACCGGGTGCGGGTGGGCTTGCGCGACCCGGACTCGGCGAAGTACGTCGGCAAACCTGAGAACTGGGACCGGGCGGAGGCGTCGTGCCGCGAGGCGGCGCTGACGCTCGGCGTGCCGTTCACGGAGGAGCCCGGTGAGGCGGCGTTCTACGGGCCGAAGATCGACTTCGTGGTGAAGGACGTGATCGGCCGCGAGTGGCAGCTGGGGACGGTGCAGGTGGACTACAACCTGCCCGAACGGTTCGACCTGTCGTACATCGGGGCCGACAACAAGCCGCACCGGCCTGTGATGATCCACCGCGCGCCGTTCGGGAGCATGGAACGGTTCGTGGGGTTCCTGATCGAGCACTTCGCGGGCGCGTTCCCGGCGTGGCTCTCGCCGGAGCAGGTGCGCGTGCTGCCGGTGAGCGAGAAGACGGAAGTGTATGCCAAGCGCGTGCTGGCTGCGCTGGTCGGGGCGCGGGTGCGAGCGACGGCGGACCTGGCGAACGAGCGGTTGCAGGCGAAGATCCGTCACGCGGCGGAGGAGAAGGTGCCGTATCTGCTGGTGGTCGGGCCGCGCGACGAGGAGGCGGGGACGGTGTCGGTGCGTGCGCGGGGAGTGCAGCAGGATCTCGGGGCGATGGGGTTGACGGAGTTCGTGGTTGCGATCACGCGCGAGATCGCGAGCCGTGGGGCGGAGACCGCCACCGCTCACTTGGTGTAACTCATACAGAGTGCTTGGACGCCGCGCCTATCCTCCCACCCCTCGCACCGCCCGGGCCCGTTCGCCATGCTTCGTCGTCTCATTCCACGCAGCACGCCGGCGTCCGTCCGTCGTGACCTTCGGCTGATGACGGCCGACGGCGTGCTGTACTCGTACATGGTGGGCACGGGCGAGACGTACTTCGCCGCGTTCGCGCTGGCGATCGGGCTGGGGGAGGTGCTGGCGGGGCTGGTGGCCTCGGTGCCATTGGTGACGGGAGCGTTCCTGCAACTGGTCTCGCCGTGGGCCGTGGCTCGGCTGGGGTCGCTCCGACGGTGGGTGGTGATCTGCGCGACGGTGCAGTCGCTGAGTTTCCTGCCGCTGGCGGCCGGAGCGGTGGTGGGGACGATGCCGGCGTGGCTTCTCTTTCTGGTGGTGGCGGTGTACTGGGCGGTGAACTACGGGCAAGGTCCGGCATGGAACACGTGGGTAACGACGCTGGTGCCGCGGCGGATCCGGGCGCGGTACTTCGCGAACCGTTCGCGAGTGGCGCAGTTCGGGACGCTGGGGGGGCTGGTGGTGGGCGGTGTGGTGCTGCACGCGGTGAAGGGGTCGTCGAACGCGGTGCACGCGTACGCGGCGTTGTTCCTGGCGGCGGCGGCGGCGCGGTTCGCGGCGAGCCGGTGCATCGCCGGGCAGAGCGAACCGACGCCGATCCCGCCGGACTTCAGGCACGTGGGTTGGCGGGAGATGGCGTCGCGCTGGCGGCACGGGCACGACGCGAGGCTGCTTTCGTACATGCTGGCGATGCAGGTCGCCGTGCAGATCAGCGGACCGTATTTCACGCCGTACATGCTGGCGCGGCTGGAGTTCAGCTACGCGCAGTTCATGCTGCTGGTGAGCGTGTCGTTCGTGGCGCGGTCGATCTGCCTGCCGCACATCGGGCGGCTGGCGCACGCGCTCGGGCCGCGGGCGGTGCTGTGGATCGGCGGGCTTGGGATCCTGCCGCTCTCGGCGCTGTGGATCGTGTCGGACAACTACTGGTACCTGATCGCGACGCAGGTGCTGGCCGGCGCGATGTGGGCGTGCTACGAGATGGCGACGTTCCTGCTGCTGTTCGAGACCATCCCCGCGAGTGAGCGGACGAGCGTGCTCACGCTGTTCAACTTCGCCAACGCGCTGGCGATCGTCGGGGGCTCGCTGGTTGGCGCTGCGGTGCTGACGCTCTTCCACGCCGAGCCGTGGGTGTACTTCCTGATCTTCGGCCTGTCGTTCGCGGCCCGGGTCTGCACCGTCCCGCTGCTTGCCAGGGTGAAAGTGCCCGAGTTCGAGCCCGTGGACCTGCCGCTGCGGCCGATCGCGGTGCGCCCGTCGGCCGGCTCGCTCGACCGGCCGGTGCTGGCGGGCATCGACGAAGAGACACCCGCGCCCGGCGAGCCGGAAAGGGCGGGCGAGCCGGCGGGCACGCCGTAACCGCTTGATCGTCCCGGGAAGGTTGGCCGATACACACGCCATGCAGGAACGGTCGCATGATCGCACCGAGCAGTGGCTGTTCGTCTCAGGCGCGAACCGCTCGGGCACGACGTGGGTGGGGCAAATGCTCGACGAGCACCCCGAGGTAATGGTCCGTGGCGAGTGCGCGTTCTTCCGTGAAGACACGGGCATCGACCGGTGCGTGGACGAGGCGAGCGCAATCGGGTGGGTGCATGGATGCGCGACAAGCGCCATGCTGTTCGGCGGGCTTGATCCGGCGTCGATCACGGGCGCGGACGCGCGGGAGCGCGCCGAGCGGCTCTATCGGCGCGTGTTCGCGCCGGGGGCCGGCGTGCGCGTGCTCGGGGATCGGACGCCGTACCACTCATGCGTGTGCGCTGATCGGCTGCACGCCGCCTTCCCGGACGCGGTGTTCGTCGACGTGGTGCGCGACGGGCGCGACACGGCGGTCTCCTCCGCGTTCAAGCGGGTGATGCAGCGAAAGAGCGTCGAGCTGTGGGGCGGACCTGGGCCGTCGGAGGCGACGCGGCGTCGGCTCGCAGAGGGGGCGAGGGCGGACGACGGGTCCGGGTTCCGGCTCTTCACGGACGAAGCCGTCGAGTTCTTCGCTCGGCGCTGGGTGCGATCGGTCGAGGGCGGCGAGCGGGCACGAGCGTTCTTCGGCGATCGGCTCGTTCGCCTTCGGTACGAGACGCTGCTCGAGGATGCCGTGCCCGGGATCACGACCGTGTTCGCGCTGCTGGGCGTTGCCGATCCGTTGTCGAACGCGCGGCGAGCCGTCGAACGGCAGCGGTTCGAGCGTGTGACGAAGCGGGTGCGCGGGCAGGTCGATCCCGGCTCGCTGGCGAGGAGCGCATCGATCGGCGACTGGCGGTCGTGGTTCACCGTGCGCGATGAGACGATCTTCGAGGCGATCGCCGGCGGGACGCTCTCGCGGCTCGGCTACGCGGGCGCGGCTGTGGCGTGATGAAGACCGTACACTGCCTGCCATGACGGAGCCTGTGCGCATCGCGATGTGGTCCGGGCCGCGGAATATCTCCACGGCGCTCATGCGGTCGTTCGGCAGCCGCGCGGACACCGCCGTCGTCGACGAGCCGCTCTATGCGCACTACCTGGAAGCGACGGGCGCAAACCACCCCGGACGCGACGAGGTCATCGCGCGGCACGAGACGGACTGGAGGAAGGTCGTCGCGTCTCTGACCGGTCCCGCGCCGGAAGGCAGGCGTGTGTTCTACCAGAAGCACATGGCCCACCATCTGCTGCCGGGGATGGAGCGCGCGTGGGTGCGCGGGCTGACGAACTGCTTTCTCATCCGAGACCCGGTCGAGGTGATCACGAGTTTCGTGAAGGTCGTTGCCGACCCGACGCCGGACGAACTGGGACTGCCGCAGCAGTGGGAGTTGTTCGAGTCGGAGCGGGATCGCACCGGGCAGACGCCGCCTGTGATCGACTCGCGGGACGTGCTGGCGGACCCCGCGGCAATGCTCGCGCTCCTCTGCGAGCGAGTCGGCATCCCGTTTGACGCGGCGATGTTGCGGTGGCATGCGGGCCCGCGCGAGACGGACGGCGTATGGGGGCCGCACTGGTACGCGAGCGTCTACCGCTCGACGGGCTTCGAGCCGTACCGGGCGAAGGAGGAGCCTGTGCCGGCGCGGCTGGCCGGGGTGTACGAGCGGTGCAGGATGATCTACGACCGTCTCGCGGAGCACAGGCTGCGTGTTCAGGGCTGAGCGAGCGAAGCGTGCGCGAGCCGGTCGAGGGCGGCGTCGGGATCGGTTTCCTCCAGGACCACACTGCGCCCCATGCGGCGAACAGTGAGACGGAGGTATGCGCTCTCGCCTGGGCGTACCTCGACGCGGCGCGCGGCGCTGGCGCGCGCTTCGGCGCGGACGTGGTGCTCGCCGGGGGTGACATGGAGCGGGAGATACATGCCCTGCCCGAGCGTGCCGGCGTGCCGTTGGTCGAGGTAGACCTCGGCGGGACTGCGCGAGAGCGGGGCCTTCGGTCGGTAGACGTAGATGACAGCGCCGCCCGTGCCGACGAACTCGGGCCGGAAGCCCTTGTGCGGCTGCGCTGAGCAGGCTGTCAGCACGATCGCGAGCACGAGCAAGAAGAGAAGCAGGACACTCGCGCGCAGCGGGGGCATCGTCACTCCCGTCCGTACATCCGCGAGGCGAGAATCTGGCCGACGAAGAGTTCGTGGTCGGCCTCGAGGTCGAAGTGGCGCACGACCTCGCAATCGAACGCGACGATGGATCGGAGAAGCACGGGCGATCCTGTCACGAGGGTCTCGGTGGGGAAGGCGTCGAAGGGATCCTCGCGTGTTTCGTCGTGATCCGCAAGTTCGGTCGAGAACTTGCGATGGATCAGGCGGTTGTCGGCGGTGACCATGCAGATCGCGAAGGCATGGCTGTCGCGGATCAGCGGCTCGATCCAGTGTCCCTTCTTCGCGGCGACGCAGATGAGCAGCGGCTCATCGGCGCAGGGCTGGACGGATCGCACCATCACCCCGGCGCGCTTGCCGTCGAAGGCGGCCGTCATCACGAACGTCCCGCCTGGGATTCGTTCGATCGCGGCTCTGGCGTCATCGATCCGTGTCTCGGCCATCGTGCCTCGGAGTTCTGTTTCGGCCCACGGAGGGCCGGAGTGTACCGCGTGGCGCGGGGATGCCCTGTTCGGGCCTGGGTCGGGCTGTGTACGTCACAGAAACTTTTTCCCAAGTCGGGCCAAAAAGGTGCCGATGGGTGTTGACAGGTGGGGCAAAGTGGGGCATGATCCCAGCCATGACTACGGAGGCGGTCACTCGTGAGGCTTATCGGACTGGCCGAGGTGACGATCGACGGCAAGGGCCGGTTGGCCGTTCCGGCAAAGTTCCGATCCGCGCTCGGCGCGGAGACAGACGCTCGGACGTGGGTGAGCATGCCGCGGGACGACGGCACGATCCGGTTGTACCCGATCGCAGAGTTCACGCGACTTTCGGAGTCGATGGGTGGGAGCCTGCTGGCGGACCGGGACGAGACGGAGGTCCATCGGATTCTGTTCGGATTTTCGGAGGAGATCGAGACAGACGCCGCCGGTCGGCTGATTCTGCCGCGCAGGCACGTCGAGTTGACCGGGATGCCGAACGAGGTGGTCGTGATCGGGGCGGGTCGGTACCTCGAGGTTCACAGCCGGGCCGAGTGGTCGAAGCACGAGGCCGCGCGGTTGTCGCAGTTGCAGGAGTACATCGCTCGCGTTCGGCGGTCGGGCGCGGGCGGCGGATCGTGACCGACGACCGGGTCGAGCGGCCCGGTGAAGACAGACGAACCGCGGAGCGGAGGCTCCGCGAGACGGCACGCGTTGAGAGGGCGGGACGAACGGATTGATGAATCTCCTGTCGGGCCTGCGTGTGCGGTCCGGCCGCCGGCGCAAGGACGCCCCGGCGAACAGGAGGCCCCCTCGACACTCGGCCCGGGCGAGCCACCACCCGCCCGTGCCTTTCCAGTCGCTCCGTCGGCGCGGTTGCCGGCGGGGCGGGCAGGCCACCACCAGGCGGCGGGGCGCACCCACCACCACAGCCTCCGAAGCCCTGCTGCCACGCGACGCCCGCCCGGTTGATGCCGGGCGGGTTGTCAATTGACGGGGGAGCGGGCGGCGTTCAGCCGCGCGAGCGCCTGCGGCGAGCGCAGCCGAGGGCGGCGATGCCGAGGACGGCGGCGGAGGATGGCGCGGGCACGGGACCGAAGACGGTGAAGCCGTTTTTCTCGAAGATTCCGCTGTAAGTGTTGAAGTTTCGGCGATCGATGAGTTGGCCTCGCAGTTCTCCGAGCGGGTGCTGCTTGGTGTAGACCTGTGCGTAGATGGTGTTGGTGTAGAGGGCGTATTCGACTTCACCGAAGTCGGAGTAGATCTGCCCCTGCTGGCCGCCCAGGTAGAACTGCGAGAGAGTGAGACGGATGCCGCCCTGTTCCTGGACGAAGGAACCCCACCAACCCAGGTCGGTGACGATCGGTCCTTCCTGCTGGTTCGGGGCGTCGTGGAAGTGGATCGGGGTGCCGTTCGGGCCGTGTGGGAGCAGGTCGTCGAGCGTCAGGCCGGAGATGAACAGTTCGAGGTCGGCGCGGAGGTTGTGGTGGTTGTAGTGCAGGACGCCGATGCCCTTGGCGGCGCTGTCGGAGCCGGTGACGACCTGCCGAGCGGTCATCGCGAAGTAGTAGTGCCAGGTATGGGCGTGGGCGACGCCGACCGCGAGCGTCGAGAGCAAGGCGGCCGGCACAAGCGACTTCATGGTCGGAATCCTTCCTCGGCGAAGATCGGCTGGGGGGAGGTGTTCACGGAACATCATGCCACGGATGGGGGGCAGGTTCAAGACCGGAGCATTCGGCCGGGCATTCATTCGGGTTATGATCGGTTCTCGGGTCGGATTTTTGGTGATTTCGTGGTTTCGCGGGTTGCGGACGTTCGGTATAGGACGGTATTCTGACATTCGCGTGGGGGTGTCCAGCGGGTTCTCCGCCGGGCAGGGAATTCGGAACGGGTCCATCCATCCGGGAGTCATCATGATGATGAAGAGGCATTCCAGGCAGGCGTTCACGCTGATCGAGTTGCTGGTGGTGATCGCGATCATCGCGCTGCTGATCGGCATCCTGCTTCCCGCGCTGGGCAAGGCCCGCGAGGCCGCGCGTGCCGTGATCTCGGCGGCGAACCTTCGGTCCCAGAACCAGGGGCAGGCTGGATACCTGCAGGACAACTTGGAGTTCTTCCCCGGCGACCACGCGCAGCCGCAGAAGTTCTCGATCATCTCGTGGGTGCCTCGGATTCGGCAGTACCTGGACGGGCGGACGGAGGTGTTCAACTGCCCGTCGCTGCCGTACGAGATGCACTGGTACAAGATCTTCGACCTGGACACGAAGCAGCAGACAAAGCTGAACTAGCAGAAGTGGGAGTCGGAGTACTACGGGTTCGAAGAGGGCGAGATGTTCCTGGACGGGACGGAGTTCTTCTCCTACGGGTACAACGGTTGGGGGATCAACGACTTCACGTCCAGCGGCAGCGACGAGGCCACCCGGTTCATCTTGGGCCTGGGCGGGCACGTCGCGCTCCCGGACAAGAACAACCCGAAGGTGATGACCAACTACAAGGAGCGGAACTGGTGGGAGGCGCCGTTGCACAAGGTGGTCATGCCGTCGGACATGATCGCCATGTCGGACTCGAACGCGGACAAGAAGTGGGACACGTGGATCACGCCGATGAAGGGCGGGGAGTTCTTCTGGCCCAGCCGGAGGCACTTCGGCGGATCGAATGTGACGTTCGTGGACGGCAGCGTGAAGATCATGACGCTGGATGACCTCGTGCGCCGCGACGAGGAGAGCATGCGGCGCTGGAATATCGACTACAAGCCCCACAAGGAATACTGGTGAATCCATCGCGAGTGTGAGCAGAACCGGCTCCCGCTGTCACGCTCTCTCGATCGCACCGGGACTCTCCCGCTGAGCGGGTCGGGTTCTCCTCAGGACACGAAACGTGGCCAAGGCCATCAAGATCGGTGTCGTCGTCGTCTGCCTGGCCGTGGCGGCGATCCTGCTCGCCAAGCACTTCAGCAAGCCCACGGCCGCCCCGGAGGAGGGCTGGCAGGCGACGATCTGGCGATGCCCGGACTGCAAGACGGTTTTCGAGCTGACCGCGGCCGAGTACAAGGCTCGCGTGGGCAAGCTGTCGTACGTTCCGTGCGTTTCCTGCGAGGGCGTGGACGCCGCTGAGGTCTACAAGTGCCCGCACTGCAACGGGTACTACGAGCCGCTCGGCCACGGACTGCGCGGCACGCACTGCCCGTTGTGCAAGGAAGAGCTCCCGGACCTTGGCGCGTCGCGCCTGGGCGGCCGGTAAGCGGAACCAGCGCACCGAACAAGGACTGGAACCGGGCGAAGGCCCGTGCGGATAGTCGCGCGGCGGTGAGTCGGGTTCGTGTGCGCCGCGTCTCTGGCGCGTGAGTTTGTTTCGAACCATTGTCCAGGGATGCGCGGGGCGCAGTGGTGATGGTGTGCCCGCGTTCGTCCTCCAACCCGGCCGGCGGGGGTGCCGTGTGCCCCGCCGGCCGGTCATATGCGCGACCACTCTTCTTCGCGGACCGTGTACGCGTTGCACGCCCGTGCAATCGCGCAAGGCCGCGCAGACGGAACGGGCGCCTCATCAGCCGGCGCCCTTGAGCCGATAGACGCGGGGTGCGTCCGCAGACCGCCCAGCCCGAGTCACCGTTGCGCGAGGAGCACTTCCGTCAACTCGCGGAGGGCGTCAGGCGCAGCGCGAAAGTTCGCCGGGCGGTGGCGGTCGCACGGGTGAGCGGGTGGACGACGGCGGTGTTCGCGTTCATCTCGCTGTTGAGCGGGCTGTTCAGCCTCGTGGGGCTTGCGCTGGGCGTCGCGCTGGCAGTGGTGGCATGGCGGGAGTTGCGGGGAGCGCGCGCGCTGGCGAGGCTGGATGAACAGGCTCCACGTCGGCTCGCGTTGAACCAGGTCTTCTTCGGAGCATGCCTGTGCGCCTACGCGGTCTGGGGCGCATGGCGCACGCTCACCGGCGAAGGCCCAGGCGGCATGACGGCGACGGGCGATGCGCAGGTGGACGCGATGCTGGCCGACGTGGCCGAGCCGATGCAGGCGATGCTGCGCGTGGTGATGCTGGCGACCTACGGCGGCTTGTTGGTCGGCAGCGTGCTGGCGCAGGGGAGCATGGCGTGGTACTACGCGACGCGGTCTCGGCACGTGCGTGAGCACGCCGCGAACACGCCGGCGTGGGTGGTGCGCGTGCAGCGGATGGCGGCGTGAGGGGCAGTGGGCCGTGGACAGTGGACATGAAGGCGCCGTCCAAGGGTGCGATGCGTGTTGGTTTCGGCGGGCTTACTCGCGTGCGCCGGCGGCTCGGAGGGTGAGGGTGAGGGTGACTTCCTCGCCGTTGCGGAGGACGACGACCTCGACCTTGTCGCCCGGTTGCGCGTCGCGGAAGAGGGGCATCCAGTCGGTGACGCTGCCGACGGCCTGGCCGTTCCAGCGGGTCATGACGTCGCCGGCGAGCATTCCTGCTTCGGCGGCGGCCGTGTTGGGCGTGACTTCCTCGATGAGCACGCCGCGGCCGTTCTCGTCGTAGCCAGGCCGGATGCCGACGCGGACGCGCGAGCCGCCGCGTCCCTGCCCCTGGCCGAGGCGTGGGAGGTTCTCGGAGGCTCGGCGTCCGTCCGCGCTGTCGGGGACGAACGGGAGCGTCTCGGCGCGCTGGGCCATGGCGAGCGCGATGCGTGAGACGGCGTTCACGACGTCGACGGCGCCGTTGCGGTTGATGAGGACACTGACGTCGCCCGGCTTGTGGTAGTCGTCGTGGAAGCCTGAAAAGAAGAAGAGGACGGGGACGTCCTTGGCGTAGAAGGAGGCGTGGTCGCTTCGGCCGAAGACGCCCGCGGGCATGGGCTTGACGTCGAGACCGGACTGCTCCAGGAAGGGCCTGGTGAACTCCTCAAGCCCCTCGCCGGTGGCGAGTCCGCCGACGTGGACGGCGCGCTCGCGGACTCGGCCGATCATGTCCATGTTGAGCATGAGGACATGGCGGTCGATGGGGACGATGGGGTTGTTGGCGTAGTAGCGCGAGCCGACGAGACCGGATTCCTCGGCGGTGAAGCCGAGGAAGAGGATGGAGCGGGCGGAGGCGTCGTCCGGGAGGGCGGCGTAGAGGCGGGCGAGTTTCTCGGCGGCGAGCAACATGCCCGACGTGCCGGAGGCATTGTCGTCAGCGCCAGGGTGGAGTTGCCCGGTCGCGCCGGTGCCGAACGAGCCATAACCGACGTGGTCGAAGTGCGCGCCGATCACGACGTACTCGTCGGCGAGCGTGCCTCGTCCGGGGAGAACCCCACCGACGTTGGGGGTCAGGATGGGGCTGCGATCCACGTCGGTGCGCACGGTGACGGCCGCGCCGGGGAGGTCGAGGACGACGCCAGAGGCATCGGCGAGCCGGCGCAGGTCCATGAGCGACCGCCCCTCGGGGTCCGCGGCGCGGACGAGCCGGTCCGCAGCGTCGGCGGTGAGCATGATGACGGGAACGTCGAAGGTGCCCGCGCGGGTCTCATCGACGGTGGCGAGTCGGTTGGCGCGCTCGTCGGCTGCACCGGGCGGGTTGACGACGACGACAGCCTTCGCGCCGCGGCGCGCCGCGGCGGAAATCTTGGGTTCGAGGTTCGCCATGAAGGACCACCCGTCGCCGGTCTCAGACCAGAGGCTGTGCCCTTCTTCGTTCATGGGCTCGAACCGGAACGCGAGGGCGACCTTGCCTTCGAGGCTGTCGGCGGGCTGGTAGCCCATGTAGCCGTCCTTTCCGCTGACGATGGAATAGCCGACGAAGACAAGGGGGCCTGTGAAGTCGCCAGAACCCGAGGAGCCGAGCACGACGTAGTCCTCCCCCTGGCGGAAGGTCATCGGGGCCGCGTCACCGGCGCGGGCTTCGACTGCGCTGCCGCGAATCTCGAAGTTGCGTCCATGCTCGAAGTACTGGAAGTAGGACGCGAATGGGTTCCGGACCTCGGCGCCGTCGGCGGCCTTGACGGTCTCGGGGAACGCCGGCTTGAGGCCGAACCGCTGGAAGTAGAAGCGGATGTACTCGGCGGCATCGCGGTTGCCCCGGAGGCCCGGGGCGCGGCCCTCGAAGAATGGGTTGGCGAGCGTGGTGACGTGTTTGTCATACGTCTGCACGTCCTCCGGCATGTTGATCAGGAGCGTGGAGATGGGAGACTCACCGAGGGAGGCAATGGCGTCCTTCACGTCCGTGCCGTCGCCGGCCAGCGAGACGGAGGGGGAGAGAACGAGCAGCAGCGCGAGTGGCAGGCGGCGCATGGGCGGTCCTTTCGTGGACGTGGCGGGTTTGCCCGCCGGAGCAGTGTAGGTTCGTGAGGGTGCGCTCATGCGGTGCATCTGTGGACGAGCCGGGACCGTGAGGGAGCGGTTTCCCCACATGCGTGTACCGGAACCGCTCGCTCACAGCCGCGGCTCGTGGAGTCTCGTGGTCGCGGCTCGTCGGTCGAGGTTCGATGGTTTACCGGGTGTGTCCTAGACTCTGCCGCCCGGCCTTGGCCGCACGCTGTCGGCGGCTACGGATCGGGCGAGGCAGCCATCCCACCAGGGGAAACCCGTCTGATGAACGCGACGCGAGCAGGTACGGAAGCGCGGGCGGCCGGCCCGGGCATGGGCGGTCGGTCGGTCTTTGATGCATTGGACACGTTCCCCCGTCGGCACCTCGGGCCTTCGGAGGTCGAGGTCGCCGAGATGCTCAGCACGCTGGGGTACGGCTCGCTCGACGACCTCACGGACGCGACGGTGCCGGCGTCGATCCGGGCACGCAAGCCGCTGCGGCTTGAGGGGGCAGGCGGGATCGGCGAGCGCGACGCGATCGAACGGCTGCGGACGATCGCCGCGGGCAACACCATCTTCCGGTCGTGCATCGGGATGGGATACCACGATTGCATCGTGCCGCCGGTGATCCTGCGCAACGTGCTCGAGAATCCGGGGTGGTACACCCAGTACACGCCCTACCAGGCGGAGATTTCGCAAGGCAGGCTCGAAGCGCTGCTGAACTTCCAGACGATGATCGCGGACCTGACGGGCCTGCCTGTGGCCGGGGCGTCGCTGCTCGACGAGGCGACGGCGGCGGCCGAGGCCATGGCGATGTGCTTCGCCGCGCACGACCGCCAGCGGACGCGGTTTCTCGTCGCTGACGATTGCCACCCGCAGACGGTCGAGGTCGTGCGCACTCGGGCCGCTTCGATGGGCGTGACGGTCGTGGTCGGCTCGCCCGAATCGTTCGAGTTCCGCGGCGAGGAGTGCGGCGTGCTCGTGCAGGTGCCCACGACCGACGGGCGGATCGAGTGCTATGAGTCGCTCGCGCGGCAAGCGCACGCGGTGGGCGCGCTGGTCGTGGCGTCAGCCGACCCGCTCGCGCTGACGCTGATCCGGCCGCCGGGCGAGTGGGGCGCCGACATCGCGGTCGGGAGCGCGCAGCGGTTCGGGGTGCCGATGGGGTTCGGCGGACCGCACGCGGCGTACATGGCGACCCGCGAGGAGCACGTGCGACGGATGCCGGGACGGATCATCGGCGTCTCGCGCGACGCGCTCGGGAACCCGGCGTACCGCATGGCCATCCAGACGCGAGAGCAGCACATCAAGCGCGAGCGGGCGACCAGCAACATCTGCACCGCCCAGGCCCTGCTGGCGATCATGTCGGCGTTCTACGGCGTGTACCACGGGCCGGACGGGCTGCGGCGCATCGCGGAGCGGGTCCACGGGCTGACGCAGACGCTTCGGACCGCGTTGCTCGGGCTGGGGCACGAGATCGGGAAGGATCTGGTCTTCGACACGCTGCGGGTGCGGCCGCACGGGCGATCGGCGGCGGAGGTGGCGCGGGCGGCGCGCGAGCGGCGCATCAATCTGCGCGATTTCGGCGACGGCACGCTGGGCGTGACGCTGGACGAGACGGCGGACCGCGCCCTGCTCGCCGGGCTGGTCGAGGCGTTCGGCGGCGACGCGCGCGTCCTGGACGGCGCGGCCGCGTCGGCGCGGGCGGCGATGCCGGCGGCGTTCAAGCGGACGACCCCGTACATGACGCACCCGGTGTTCAACTCGTACCACAGCGAGACGGAGATGCTGCGGTACATCTACCGCCTGCAGGGGCGCGACCTGAGCCTGGCGCACTCGATGATCCCGCTCGGCTCGTGCACCATGAAGCTGAACGCGACGGCCGAGATGATCCCCGTGACATGGGCGGAGTTCGGCGCGATGCACCCGTTCGCCCCCGCCGAGCAGGCCCGCGGGTATGCGCGGCTCTTCGCAGACCTCGAAGCGTGGCTCGCCGAGATCACCGGCTTCGCGGCCGTGAGCCTCCAGCCCAACGCGGGGTCGCAGGGCGAGTACGCGGGGCTGCTCGTCATCCGGGCGTGGCACGAGTCGCGCGGCGAGGGCAGGCGGGACGTGTGCCTGATCCCGGCCTCGGCCCACGGGACGAACCCGGCCAGCGCGGTCATCGCCGGGATGCGCGTCGTGGTCGTGAAGTGCGACGCGAACGGCAACGTGGACCTCGCGGACCTGCGGGCGAAGGCCGAGCAGCACCGCGAGACGCTGGCCGCGCTCATGGTGACGTACCCGAGCACACACGGCGTGTTCGAGGAGGGCATCACGGACCTGTGCGCGATCGTGCACGAGTTCGGCGGGCAGGTGTACCTCGACGGCGCGAACATGAACGCGCAGGTCGGGCTCTGCCGGCCCGGAGACTACGGCGCGGACGTCTGCCACCTGAACCTGCACAAGACGTTCTGCATCCCGCACGGCGGCGGCGGGCCGGGGATGGGGCCCATCTGTGTGGCGAAGCACCTCGCGCCGTTCCTGCCGGGGCACCCGGTCGTCCGCCCGTTCGGACAAGGCAGCACGGCGGCGGGCGGGGTGGGGTCGAGGGCGATCGGCGCGGTGAGCGCGGCTCCGTGGGGCAGCCCGAGCATCCTGACCATCCCGTGGGTCTACATCGCGCTCATGGGGGAGGAAGGTCTGCGACGCGCAACGCAGGTGGCGATCCTGAACGCGAACTACATGGCCAGGCGGCTCGAAGATCACTACGCGATCGTCTATCGCGGGCGCAACGGTCGCGTGGCGCACGAGTTCATCCTCGACCTGCGCCCGTTCGAGAAATCGGCGGGCGTGAAGGCGGAGGACGTGGCCAAGCGGCTCATGGACTACGGCTTCCACGCGCCGACGATGAGTTTCCCGGTGCCTGGTACGCTGATGATCGAGCCGACCGAGAGCGAGAGCAAGGCCGAACTGGACCGCTTCTGCGACGCGATGATCTCGATCCGCGAGGAGATCCGGGCGGTCGAGGAGGGGCGGGCGAGCCGCGAGGACAACCCGCTGCGCCACGCGCCGCACACCATGGTGATGGTGGCGGCGGACGAGTGGAAACACGCCTACACCCGGGAGCAGGCGGCTTTCCCCGCGCCGTGGCTGCGCGAGCGGAAGTTCTGGCCCGCGGTGGCACGGATCGACAATCCGTACGGCGATCGGAACCTGGTCTGCACCTGCCCACCGGTCGACGCGCACGCGTGATGGTGCGAGGACTGAACGAACCGCGTGCGTGAGCAGGTGGGGTGTGAGTGTTGGTGATCCAGGCCGCTCCCTCGCGGCCGCGGCCCGTTGGGCGTCATCGGATTGTGCTGCGATCACACTTCGACGAGCACCTTCACCTGGCCCGGTTCCTGCGCGGCTGCGAAGGCGTTGAGGGCGTCGTCGAGGCGGAAGCGGCGGGTGATGAGGCTGACGACGTCGACGCGGCCGGCTTCGAGTTCGAGCAGCGCGTCCGCGATGCGCGAGCCGCGCGAGCCGAGGAGTTGCAGTTCGGCGTCGATGATGCGTGCGGGGTCGAGGCCGGGTGCGGGGCCAGTGCCGGTGGGGGGGGCCTTGAGGATGACCGTGCCCCGTGGGCGGACGAACTGGAGCGCGAGGTCCAGGCCCGCCGCGGTGCCGGTGCAGTCGAGCACGATGTCCTGATCCTGGCGGCGTCCGGCCTCGTCCATGTGCCGGTGCTTGACGCCCCATTTCTCGCACAGGCCGAAGTGGTCGGGGTGGCGGCCGAGGAGTCGGACGCTGGCATTGCGCCGGGCCATGACCTGTGCGGCGAGCAGGGCGACAGGGCCGTCGCCGAGGACGGTCACATAGGTCTTGCTCTCGATCGGAGCGAGCAGGCCCGCGTGCAGGACCGAACCGAGCGGCTCGGCGAAAACGGCCGCCTCGTCGTCGATGGAATCGGGCACTGCGAAGAGGTTTGCAACTGGAAGCGTGAAACGGTCGGCGAGGCAGCCGTCGCGGCCGGCAAGGCCCATGACGGTGCGCTCGCGGCAATGGTTGCTCAGGCCGGCCCGGCAGAGCGAGCACCGGCCGCAGACGACCGTGGGCGAGCAGACGACACGCGCGCCCTCGAACTTGCGATGGTCCTCGCGGCCGGGAAGAGGGTTCACACGCTCGACGACGCCGACGGCTTCGTGACCGAGGATGCCGGTGAATGCGGCCGGGTTGCGGAAAGCGTGCATGTCGGCCGCGCCGATACCGATCCGGAGCGGGCGAATCAGGGCCTCGCCGGCTGCGGGCGACGGCTCGCGTGCGGCTCGGTCGAGCGAGACGAGGCGGCCATCGGAACGGACTGCGCGCACTCGGTCCTCCCTCGTCGGCGCGGCGACCGCGCCTGAAGTGGGTATCGGCGGGATGCTGGAGTGGTTTGAACGGGAACCGCGCGGAGAACCACTCCCTGGAGGTTGCGGCTCGTCATCGGATGAATCGTTGGCTTATCGGGCTTCGACGGGGCGCATGCCGACGGGCGTGGACTCCGGCTCGTTCGGCGGCGGGGGGACGAAGGGGAGGAACTCGATGAGCGTGCGGTCGCGATGGAACGCGGGATAGATGTAGGCCGTGCGGCCGGCAAACGGGCTGGGGGTCTGGTTGAACCACTTCAACCAGGCGCGGCGGTCGAAGCCGTGGTCCTCACCAGTGAGCGTGCGCAGCGCGTGCAGCGCGGCGGTGTTCACAGCAAGGTTCCGGTCGTCGAGCGCGGCGATAAGGGGCTGAAGCACGCGCGGATCGGCGTATTGCCCGAGAGCATGGGCGGACTCGGCGCGGACGCGGGCGTCGGTCTCGCCGTCGAAGACGCCACGGGTCGGCTCAGGCTCGCGGACGTGGTCGATCAGCGGGCCGATGGCGACGGGGTTGTGCAGCCTCTGGAGCGTGCGGGCCGCTTCGAGGCGGACGCGATCGTCCGCGTCGCTCATCAGGGCGACAACCTTGGGCACGTGGTCCGGCGAGCCGTGGATGCCGATGGCGCGCACGGCGGCCACGCGGACGTTCGCGTCCTCGTCGTCAAGGTGGTCAGCGTACAGATCGACATACACGGCCTCGCCCCCGAACCAGCTGTTCGCGAGCAGCATCGTCCCCCGGTAGCGGTTGTCGGCGTCGTAGGGGTCGATCGCCATCCTTGCTGCCTGCTCGGGCGTGATGGGCTGGGCGACCTGGAGCAGACTCTTGGCGCCGCGCAGCTCCTCGGGCGTCTCGCAGCCGGACAGCAGGACGACCGCCGCGGCAGCAGGGACGAGCACCACGATCATCGCGCGCCGGTCAGGCATGGAGGGATGATACAAGCGAGGCTCGGAACGGTCAGAGCGGGTCGAACGGCCCCGGCTCCACGCGAAGGGCCATGGGGGGCCTCAGAATCTCCTGCATCACGAACGCGCTTCGCCACCCCGGGGGCGTCGTCGGCAGCACGACGGCGGCAGCGGAACGGCGCGGCACGGGCTGCTCCGGTTGCTCGGCGCTCTCACGCAGAGCCGGGGCGGCCTGCCGGGACGGTCTCGCGGCCGCGGCACGCTGGCGAGCCGCCTCGGCAAGACGTGCCTGCTGGGCACGCTTCGCGGCTTCCGCTTCCGCAGCGCGACGCGCGGCCCGTTGCGATTCCTGTTGCTGAGGAGTTGGAATGCGAGCGGCCTGCGGCGGCCGAGCGGTCTGCGACTGCGCCGGCGCCGGCGCTACGACGGGACCGCGCTGCGGCACGGGGCCACGCTGGGCAGGGCCACGCGGTGTCGGCGGCGCGATCGTCGGCTGCGGCCGTTGCGGCGCGGTGCGACGCTGCCGGGCCTCGGCCTGGCGGCGGCGGAGTTCCTCGAGTTGAGCCTGGCGTCGCGCGGCTATCTCCTCCTGCTGCTGGATCGCACGCTGACGCTCCTCCTCCGCCTGTCGGCGTGCCTCCGCGTCCGGGTCGCGGCCGGTGCGGAGCATCTCCGCACGTGCCTGCTGGCGCAGTTGTTCGAGCTTGCGGGCCTGGGCCTGCTCGTTCAGTTTGCGGATGATCCATTGCAGGACCGGGCCGCCGATGAACAGGATCAGGAAGATGTACTGGATGTACTGTCCCACGCGAGCATCCTACACCGTCGCGGCCTCGGGAGGGGAAGCAGTCGGGAGCAGGCCCTCGCACCCGTCGCCCCGAACGCGGGCGAAGCGCACGCCGAAGACGCCGGCAAGCGTATCAGGGGTGAGCGTTTCGTTCGCCGGGCCCAGCGCTACGAGTCGGCCCGTGCCGTCGAGGAGGGCGGCGCGATCGGCGAAACGCAGGGCTGCAGTGAGGTCGTGCAGCACGATGACGGCCGAGAGCGCGGGACCGCGCGCCACGAGCGACCGGATGAGCGAGACGGCTTCCAGAGCGTGCTTCGGATCGAGAGCGCTGAGCGGCTCGTCCGCGGCGAGGACGCGGGTCACGCCCTCGCGGCAGGGCGCGGACAACTGCGCGATCGCACGGGCGATGAGCGTCCGCTGCTGCTGCCCCGCGCTCAGGCGTTCGAACGGCTCGTCGGCCAGGGCCGCGATGCCCACGTCGCCCATCGCGGCATCGGCGGCTTCCTGCGTTCGTTCGTCGGGCGTAGCGAAGCGAGCGTGCCGGACGACCTCACGCACGGTGAACGCGAAGGCCATGCGGCTTCGCTGCGGCACGTAGGCCATGCGGGCGGCCCGCTCGCGTGCGGAGAGGCCCGCGACCGAGCGGGCATCGAGCATGACGCGCCCCGCATCAGGCTCGCGCAGGCCGAGCAACACCCGCAGCAGCGTCGTCTTGCCCGCGCCGTTGGGGCCGACGACGGCGGTGACCGTGCCCGGCTCGAAGCGGAGGCTAAGGTCGCGCAGCACAGGCCGGCCGCGCCGGTAGGCGAACGAGACACTCTCCGCGGCCAACGCCATGACGCATGGTAGAGGGTGGATGGGGGGTGCATGGCAGGATGTTGGGGTGTCCCCTACACTGGCCGCACGCCGAGAGCGTCGGCACGAGGGCAGCATGGGAGCGTCGAGAACAGCATCGGTCAGCGGGGCGACGGGGTTCGTTGGGCGGTCCGTGGTGCGAGCCTTGCTCGGGCGCGGGTGGAGCGTGCGAGCGCTGGCGCGCGATCCGGCCAAGGCGCGTGTCGCGCTGCCCACGCACGACAATCTCGACGTTGTTCAGGGCGATGTGCTGGGTCCGGGCGTCGCGGCGGAACTGATGCGCGGTTCGAGCGCGGCGGTCAACTGCATCGGCATCATCCGAGAGCGGCCGGGCGGCGAGACGTTCCGGCGGCTCCACGTTCAGGCGACGCGAGCGCTCTGCGAGGCGGCCGCCGGGGGGGGCGTGTCGCGATTCGTGCAGATTTCCGCCCTGGGCGTCCACGAAGAGGCGGCGACGGAGTATCAGCGGTCCAAGGCGGAGGGCGAGCGGATCGTCCGGGCGTCCGGGCTGGCGTGGACGATCCTGCGGCCGGGCCTGATCCACGGGCAGGCGGGCGAACTGACGCGGCAGATGCGGGCGTGGGTGACGGGACGTGCAGCGCCGTTTGTGTTCATGCCGTACTTCACGCGAGTCGTGCCGGGTTCTTCGCCCCTGCGCCCGAAGTTCGAATCGGCGCGCGTGCAGCCGGTGTGGGTGGAGGACGTGGCGCGAGCGGTGTGCGACTCGCTCGAGCGTCCGGAGGCGGTGGGCGAGGTCTACAACCTGACGGGTCCGGAGACGGTGACCTGGCCGGAGATGCTCAGGTTCGTGCGCGAGCACGTGCCTGATGCGAAGCCGGGCCTGCGCTGCGTCGGGTTGCCAGCACCGATCGCGGCGGCGAAGGCGCGCGCGCTGGGAGCGGTTGGGCTGGGGCAGCTGCTTCCTTTCGACGCGGGAATGGCGTTGATGGCCCAGGAGGACAGCGTGGCGCGGCCGCATAAGGCGAGAGTGCACCTCGGGTTCGAGCCGGTGCCCTTCCGCGAGGCGTTCGCGGGGTACGCTGGCGCCATGTGATGATGGGGCGTACCGGGGCCTGGAAGGCCCCGCCCCGGGCGGGAAGGAAGGCGTCGTTCCGGGAAGCAACCCGGCCTGGGCGCAAGGCGGAACCATGTCACTTCGCCACGAACGGCGGCTGCTCCAGCACCTCGAGCACGAGGACTACACGCCGAAAACGGTTGAGGCGCTCGCGGAGGAACTGCGCGTCGAAGATGCACACACCTTCGCCGAAGAGGTCGAGCGGCTGGTCGAGGCGGGGACGATCGAGGTGGACGATCGCGGGCGCGTGCGCCTGCCGTCACTGGCGTCGGCGGGAGGGGAGATCGTCGGCACGTTCCGCGGCACCGACCGGGGGTTCGGGTTCGTCGAGCCTGACGTGCGGCGGCGCGAGGGGGACGTCTTCATCCCGCCGGGCGCGACGCTCGACGCGCTCAGCGGCGATCGCGTGCGCGTCGAGGTCGAACGCGACAAGCGGCGCGAACGCCGCGAGGGGGGCGGGGAGCCGCAGTTCACCGGCGTCGTGGTCGAGGTGCTGGAGCGGCGTCGGGCGTGCTTCACGGGCGAGGTGTTCCGGCAGGGGCCGCTGTGGCTGGTGCAGCCGGACGGGCGCGAGATGCGCCGCCCGATCGTGGTGCGCGACGCCGAGTCGAAGAACGTCAAGTCGGGCGACAAGGTCGTCGTGGACGTGGTGGAGTATCCGCAGGGCGATGCGCTGGCCGAGGGCGTCATCAGCCGCGTGCTTGGCGAGGCGGGCAGGCCGGATGTCGAGACGCAGGCGGTCATCGCCGCGTACAACCTGCCGGGCGAGTTCCCGGAGGCCTGCGTCGAGCAGGCGCGGCGGGCCACGCGGCGATTCGACAGCCAGATCGCCGCGTGGGAGGGGGGGCAAAAGCTGCAGGGCCGTGACGACCTGACCGGGCGGTTCATCATCACCATCGATCCGCCGGACGCGAAGGACTACGACGATGCGATCTCGATCGAGCGTGTGGGCGACGGGTGGGAACTGGGCGTGCACATCGCCGACGTGGCGCACTTCATCGAGCCTGGCTCCGCGCTCGACGCGGAGGCACGCGAGCGCGGCAACTCCGTCTACCTGCCGCGGCTGGTGATCCCGATGCTGCCGGAGGTGCTCTCGAACGGCATCTGCTCGCTGCAGGAGGGCGTGCCGCGCTTCACGAAGAGCGCGTTCATGCGCTACGACCGGGACGGGAACATGACGGCGAGCGGAGTGGCGCAGACGCTTATCCGCTCGGCGAAGCGGCTGACGTACTTGGAGGCGCAGGCGTTGATCGACGGCGACGAGGAAGAGGCGAAGAAGCACGCGAGGACCGAGCCGAACTACACCCCGGAACTGCTCGCGGCGCTGCGGGAGATGGACGCGTGCGCCCGGGCGATCCGTGGCCGGCGCGAGCGCAAGGGGATGATCTCGCTGGAACTGCCGGAGGTCGTGCTGATCTTCGACGAGAACGGGCGCGTGATCGACGCGGAGCGCGAGGACGACGCCTTCACGCACACCATCATCGAGATGTTCATGGTGGAGGCGAACGAGGTGCTGGCGAGGCTGTTCGAGGACCTGAACGTACCGATCCTGCGCAGGACGCATCCGGAGCCGACGCCCAACGAGTCCGCCGAACTGCAGAAAGCGGCGAAGGTGGCCGGGTTCACCGTGCCGCGGCACCCGACGCGGGAGGAGCTGCAAGGGCTGCTGAACGCGACGCGCGGTACGGCGGCAGCGCGGGCGGTGCACATGGCCGTCCTGAGGACGCTGACGAAGGCAGAGTACTCGCCCGCGCTGGTCGGGCACTTCGCGCTGGCAAGCACGGCCTACGCCCACTTCACCAGCCCGATCCGCCGATACCCGGACCTGACGCTGCACCGCGCGATGGCGGAATACCTGAAACGCACGAACAACGGCCAGGACCGGCCGAAGAGCGAGAAGCAGCGGCACGAACTGGGACGCGAGTTGCGCGAGGCGCTGCCGACGACCGATGAACTCGTGCAGATCGGGCGGCGTTGCACCCAGACCGAGGAGAACGCCGAGGAAGCCGAGCGGGCGCTGCGGCAGTTCCTCGTGCTGCAACTGATGTCGGAGCACGTCGGCGAGGCGTTCGACGGCGTGGTGACGGGCGTCTCGCCGCGCGGCGTCTACGTGCAACTGAGCAAGTTCCTCGCGGACGGCATGGTGAAGGCGGAGGACCTGCCGGGCGACGTGACGCGGTCGAACCAGCCGCCGCGCTGGCGCATCGATCAGCGCACGGGCGCGCTCGTGGACGCGAACAGCGGTCGCTCGTTCAACATGGGCGACCTGGTGACGGTGCGCGTCGCCGCCGTGGACCTCGCCAAGCGGCAGATGGATCTGGTGATCGACGACCCGGCGTCACGGGCAGGCGGCAAGGCGAAGAAAGTCGGCCTGAAGCTCGGCTCGGAAGGGCAGTGGGGCGGGCTGGGCGCGGGCAAGGGCGCGGGCTTCAAGGGCATGACGGGCGCGCAGCGACGCAGCCAGAAGAGCAAATCACGCGACAAGCGGAAGAAGGATCATCGGGGGGATCGGTGAGGGAGCGGTTACGTCTGCATTGTGAATCGGTATAATCCGCGTCTTGCACCTGACGTTGAGATCACAATAGAACCTATCCCATAACCTCTCGCAGTAATATGATGGAACACGCGAAGTGAAGGTAGCCCTGGAACAGCATGGTCGTCTTCTCCCACCGGATGCACAGGCGTCGGAAGTGCTGGAACCACTCGATGGTCCGCTCCATGGTGAGGCGTCGCTTGTAACGGCGGAGCGCCCGGCCGTCCTGCATGATGTTCTCAAAGACGCCCGCCTCGACCCATCGTTTGAAGCAGCGGTGCACGGCGCTCTTGGAGCCGAACCCTCGCGGCAAGTCCTTCCACTTGGCCCCGTTGTCCAGGATCCAGAAGTCCCCCGCCACCGCCTTGCGTTTGTCCGTCGGCGGCCGCCCTCCCAGAGGGCTGCGCGGCGCGTCGGGGATGCGGTCACAGGTCCAGTCCAACTGCTCGTTTGCAAGTTTCATCGTCATGCAATCCCAGACGCGCCTCTATGCGAGAGGTTCCGGGATAGGCTCTACTATCGTGTCTCATTCGAGCTGCGGGAGAGTCCCTGAGAACGCGGCGCGGCTTCCCGCGAGCCGGGCGTGTGTCGATGCCACGGTCGAGCACCGCGTCGCCCGCATCAACATCCCTCACCATAGCACCCGCGTCCGCACCGTCTCGGGGATGGATTCGAGTTCTTCGAGCGCGGCGGCGGATTCGGTCGGATCGACGTCGAGCACCACGTAGCCGAGATCGGCGTCGGTCTCGAGGCGCTGCGAGCGGACGTTGATGCCGCGGGCGGCGAGCAGGGCGTTGATCTTCGAGAGCACGCCGGGCACGTTGCGGTGCAGGTGCAGCACACGGTGCGTCGCCTCGGCGGATTCGCCCGCCCGATGCGGCTGCGGCGGCAGGTCCACCTGCGGCAGGTTGACCGCGCCGGCGGTCGAGCCTGCATTGACGAACGCGATGAGCTTGGCGGCCACGTCGCGGCCGATTGCCTCCTGGGCCTCCGCGGTGCTGCCGCCGACGTGCGGCGTGAGGATGACGTTGGGCAGCCCGGCGAGTTCGCATCGGAAGGCATCGCCCGCGGCGGCCGGCTCTTCGGGAAAGACGTCCAGCGCGGCCCCTCCGATGCGACCCGTCTCGATCGCCTCACGCAAAGCGGCAAGTTCCACGAGCGAGCCTCGGGCATTGTTGATGAGCATCGCACCGGGGCGCATCCGGGCGATGGCGTCGCGTCCGATCATGCCGGCTGTCTGCGGCGTCGCGGGGACGTGGAGCGTGACGACGTCGCTGCGTTCGAGAAGTTCGCCGAGGGAGCCGGCGCGCTCGGCGTTGCCGAGGGCGAGGCGCGGCGCGGTGTCAAAGAAGAGAACGCGCATGCCCATCGCTTCGGCGAGGACGGAGACCTGCGAGCCGATGTGCCCGTAGCCGACGATGCCGAGCGTGCGCCCGCGGACCTCGTGCGAGCCGGCCGCGCTCTTGTCCCATGCGCCGGCGTGCATCCGGGCGTTCTTCTCGAAGGTCCGCCGGCAGAGCATGACCACTTCCGCCACGGTGAGTTCGGCGACGGAGCGCGTGTTGGAGAAGGGCGAGTTGAAGACCGGCACGCCGCGTGAGCGAGCGGCACGGAGGTCCACCTGGTCGGTGCCGATGCAGAAGCAGCCGACGGCGAGAAGCCTGCGCGCGGCGCTGATGACGCCGGCGTCCAGCCTGGTCTTGGAGCGCAGCCCGATGACGTGGGCCGACTCGACGAGCGTGCGCAGGCGTGCGGTGTCCGGCGAGCCGCGTTCTGTCTCGACGCGGAAGCCCTCGCGCACGAGCGCCTCGACGGCCGCTTCGTGCACGCCCTCGAAGAGCACGACGCGAATGCGGTCTTTGGGAAAGGAAGTGTCCATGGGGAAGCCCAGCGAAGCAGCAGAACCGCAAATCAGCAAATCAGCGGATCAGCAAGTCGGCGCAGCAGCGAAGGGTGGGCCGGCGGCGGTGGGAGGTTCGAGGATGCTATGAATCTCAGAATCTGCTGCTCTGCCGCTCTGCTGTCCTGCTGATTTGTTCCCGATCTTCACAAGACCGGCGGCGATGGCTGCGCCGAGAACGGCGCACAGGGCAAGGCGGTACCAGCCGAACGGCGAGAGGCCGTGGCGGTTGAGGAAGCCGACGAGCCAGCGGATGGCGACGACGGCGGAGGCGGTGGCGACGACGATGCCGACGATGCACGGTGCGACGCCGATCGTGTCGAAGAGCGTCGGTCCGCCGGTCTCGCGGGCCTCGAGCAGGTTCTTGGCGAGTTTGTAGAGGCATGCGCCGCCGAGTGTGGGCAGGCCGAGGATGAAGGAGAACTCGGCGGCGGCGCGGGGCTTGAGGCCGACGAGCACGCCTCCCGCGATGGTCATCATGGAGCGGCTGGTGCCGGGCCACATGGCGACGCACTGCATGAGGCCGATGAAGAGCGCGCCCCGGGGCGTGAGTTGCTCCAGTCCGCGGCCCGTGCGGGCGAGGCGTTCGCCGTCGGTCGCTGCGCCGGTCTCGGCCGCGCGTGCCGCCCGCAGCCGCCAGCGGTCGAGGGCGATCATGAAGACGCCGCCCAATGCGAGCGCGGCCAGCACTGGGCCTGTGCGGAAGAGGTGCGATTCGATCCAGTCGTCGAGAAGGACGCCAAGGACGGCCGCGGGGAGGAAGGCGATGGCGACGTTGATGCCGAGGCGAAGGCCGGCGTCGTCGCCGCGGCCGATGCGAACGAGGCCGAGGCCGCCGACGATCATGCGGCGAACGCTGGGCCAGTAGAGGCCGAGGACGGCGAGGATGGCGCCGCCTTGGATGACGATGTTGAAGGCATCGAGCGCGGCCTTGGTCTCGGGCGGCTCGTCGAGTCCCATGAGGCCGGAGGCGAGGATCAGGTGGCCTGTCGAACTGATGGGCAGGTACTCGGTGATGCCTTCGACCAGCCCGAGCACGACTGCTTGCCACCATTCCACGTGAATCGTCCTTGTTCGGCGAGGCTGCCTTCGGGCGGGAGTCTACGGCCTGCCGGTCCGAGCACGGCTCCGGTGTCCTCTCTCTATCGGTCGGGCGGGTTAGCCTCTGTCGTGGAGATTCCGACGGTATTGCGCGCCCGGCTGCAACGCATCGTCGATGCCGACGATCCTCGCGTCGCGGTCTATCGCAACCAGAAGGACCAGTGGCTGCGGGCACGGGCGGAGGGGGGCACAGGGCTTGCCGGCGGCCTGTTCATGGCCGAGGGGGAACTGGTTGTTCGTGCGCTGCTGCGATCGCGCTTCGAGACGGTCTCGGTGCTCCTGGCGGAGAACCGTGTCGGCGCGGTGGCCGACGTGCTGCGCGTGCTGCCCGTCGGCGTGCCGGTGTATGTCGGGTCGAGGGTGGTGGTCGAGGCGATCGTGGGGTTTGACCTGCACCGGGGCGTGCTCGCCTGCGGTCGCGTCGGGGTCTCGTTGGATGCGGCGTCGATCGTGCGGAAGGCGTCCGCGATCGTCGTCGCGGAGGAGTTGTCCAACCACGACAACCTAGGGTCGATCTTCCGCAGCGCAGCCGCTCTGGTGGGGCCGGATCGGGCGGGGGTGCTTCTCGGGCCGCGGTGCTGCGATCCGCTGTACCGCAAGTGCCTTCGGGTGTCGATGGGGTGTGCGTTGCTGACGCCGTTTGCGCGTGCGGAGCCTTGGCCCGAAGCGCTCGGATCGGTGCGGGCGGGCGGGTTCACCCTGCTCGCGCTGACGCCGAGCGCGGACGCCGCCCCTATCGACGACGTGGCGGCGGGAGCGGCCGCAGATCCGCGCTTCAAGCCCGCGTTGCTCGTGGGGGCGGAGGGCCCGGGGCTGAGCGAGGCGGCAATGGCAGCCGCGGACCTGCGTGTTCGCATCCCGATCTCGCCCGCGGTGGATTCGCTGAATGCCGCGGTCGCCGCGGCGATCGCGCTGCATCGCTTGGTGTGGCTTCCCGGTAGAGGAAGGGGGAACCCTCGGGCGTGATCGTGCGTCTGTATGGGTGGGGGCTGATGTTGTGGTCCGTCCCTATCCTGTCTCGGCGTTCCGCCTGTCCGTTCTCCCTTGGAAGGAGCCTCGTACCATGAGAATCCCGAGCCTGCTGCTGGCTGCCGCCGTGCTGGCCTTTCCCGCCCTGGGACAGGACGGCGTGATCCGCGAGAGCACCGGAGAGCGGCTCGCACGCCTGACGAAGATGGAGTTGGTGCCGTTCGACGGGGCGAACTGGAAACTCCTGTCGTCGTGGACGAACGGCGACGCGCTGACGAGCGAGGGGACGAACGGCAAGGTCGTCGTGATCATGACGTGGGCGGGGTGGAACCCGGTCGCGGCGCGCGCGCTGCCGATGGCGAAACGCCTGCACGACAACTACGAATCGGAGGGTCTGATCGTCGTCGGCGTGCATCACGGTACGGGGTGGGAAGAAGGGCTGAAGGCGGCGGAGCGGGCGGGGATCAAGTTCCTCCTGGCGCATGACGCGGAGAACAAGTTCCGCGAGGCGCTGCTGGTGGACCAGGATCCGGACTTCTACGTCATCGACCGCGCCGGGCAGCTGCGGTACGCCGATATCGTGACGGAATCGGTTGAGACTGCGATCCGGGCGACGCTCGGCGAGACCGTGGAAGAGGCGGCCGGGATTCGTGGCCGGTTGGCCGACGAGGTGCAGCGGCGCGACGCAGAGGCACGCCGGACCGAAGCGATCCGATCGCAGATCGATCTGCGGACATTGCCGGAGGTGCCGTTCATGCCGCCGTCGAAGGCGGCGTACGAGGCGACGACCTGGCCGACTCCACCAAAGGACGATCAGAACCGTGGGCAGCAGCAGCCCCAGGAGCCCCCGCTGCTCGTGCTGCCGAAGGAGGGCTACCACCCCGCGCCGCCGGCGACGGCAGGGCGGGCGGTTGTGGTGTACTTCTGGCATCCGAACGAGCGTGACAGTTACTCGATCATGAACGAGATGGACCGGCTGCAGCGGCAACTCGGGCGGGATCTGGTGGTCGTCGGCGCGCTGGTGCCCCTCCAAGGTCAGAATCAGGGGTGGCAGCAACAGCAGGACAACCGCAACGACCCCGCCGTGCTCTCGGCCCGCATGACGCAGTTCCGCAATGCCCGGCAACTTGACCACGCCCTCCTGCTGGACATTGCCGGGGTGAGCGTTGCCTCTGTTCCCAATCGGCAGGGGTATGGCACGACGACGGTGCCGGTTCCCTACGCCGTCCTCGCGAGTTCGGACGGGCTGGTGCGGTACTGGGGCAACCCGGTCAGCCCGGCCTTCCGTTCCGCGCTCGACCGCGTGATCCGCGACGACCCAGGCATCGCGGCCCGTCGCCGGGCGGAGGCGGAGTACATCCGGTCCAAGGGCGGGTGAGGCCGAAGGGGGAAGGACAGGGGATGCAGCAGGGGCGTGACTCTGCAACGCAAGCATCAGGCCCTTGCTCGCCCATCCTGCATGTCGTCCTGCATCAACCGGAGATTCCGAACAACACGGGGACGATCGGGCGGACCTGCGTGGCGCTCGGGGCAGCGTTGCACCTGATCCATCCGATCGGGTTCGAGACCACGGAGCACGCGTGTCGGCGGGCGGGTCTGGACTACTGGCCCCGACTCATGCTGCGCGAGCACGGGTCGTGGGAGGCCTATCTGGAGCGTGAGGGACCGCGCCGGATGTGGCTGTTTTCGGCAAAGGCCGCGCGCACGCTGTTCGACGCGGATTTCCACCACGGCGACCACCTGGTCTTTGGCCGCGAGAGCACCGGGCTGCCCGAGTCGATCCTTGCGCCGCGCGTCGAACGCTTGTTGTCAATCCCGATGCTGGCGGGTGAGCGATCGCTGAATCTCGCGAACGCGGCGTCGGTGGCGATATACGAAGCCGTTCGGCAAATGATCGGGAACGGAGAGTTGATTCTCGGCCCGGATGGACGGCTGGTTGATCCGTCGGTCCCCCGGTTTCAGAAACCAGTCTGAGGACGCGAACGCCGAGGTGTCATCGCTCGTACTCCGGGGAGAGCCGCAGCGCTCTTCCTGACTCCTCCCTGCTGTTTCTCTCCGAACGGACAGCCGGCAGCCGCCACCCGGACTTCTGGGTGGTAGACTGCCGGCGTTCGTTATGGCGACGGGCACACACGACCATCTCGTCTCGCGGCGCAGACTCGGCGCGGCCGGTTCGCGGCGGCCGCTCGTGGTTTGGACGTTTTTTTTCGGTCTTTCGGCCCTCTGGCTTTCGGCGTGCCACCAGTCTCCGATCAACGCTCGCGACCCCCGGAGCCAGTACAGCCGCTACGACTTGGTGCGCGGACAGTACCCACCGCAATACCTAGAGGACGAGTTCGGTCGGCGCATCCCCAACCTGCGCGGGCGATTGCTTGCGGCTGAGTGAGCGGGCGATCTCCGTTCCTCGCGACCGTCAAAAACTCGCGTCGATAACGCGCGATTTCCAACGAAACACACGCCGCAGGCCCGATCGTTTGGTAGTCTTTGCCGATGATGCATCGGTGACGTGGAGCCGAGGGGCATGAAGGCCGAACGCAGCACGACCCGCATGAGCCGCCGCTCGAAGACGGTGTGGCTGTCGCTGCTCGCCGCGATGACCGGCGTCAGCGGTGCGCTGCTCGCGCTGGACGGCGGCCCGGCTCCGCGGTTTGATGGCATGACGCTCCCCGCCCTCGCTGCCGCGACCGGCCCCGCCTCGATGGAGGTCATCCTCGCGCCCCGGCAGCCGCTGGACAGGGCACGCTGGCAGGCCATCGTCATCGAGCAATCCGGCTCGCCCTTCGGCACCGCGGCTTCGATCGACCAGGAGCACAAGGCCCGGAATCTCCGCGGCCTCGGGTACCACTTCGTCATCGGCAACGGCAACGGCCTCTCCGACGGCGAGATCCACGTCGGCTACCGCTGGCTCGAACAACAGCCCGGCGCACACACCGGCGGCCCGAACGCCGACTGGTACAACCAGCACGCCATCGGCATCTGCCTCGTCGGCAACGGCGACAGGCGATCCTTTTCCGACGCCCAGATGTCGCGGCTGGTCGAACTCGTCAGCGTGCTGGCCCGGGACCTGGGCATCCCGCCGGAGCGGATCGTCTTCGCGTCGGATGTTTCGCCCTCGGGCGGGCCGGGTCGTCTCTTCCCCGCAGCGGCCTTCCGCGAGCAGGTAGACGCCCGTCGCTGACACGGGATTGCTCTCGTATCTCCGACCAGCGAACACTCAGCCGCACGGGGGGCGGGGTTGCTGCTAAGATCGGGTCCGGTCGCCCGCGAGCGGCGGCCGCGAATACGCCGCCCTCTGCCCCACGGGCCGATCCGGGTCGTCTTCGGGGCGGCGTCCGGGCACTAGGCATACCGCCGGTCTGTCGTCCGGCGGGGTTTCGGAGGAGCGGCCCCCGTTCGTCGCGGGGGTTCGACGATGGCAGAGGACACCTCATCTGTGCCGGTGAAGAAGAAGGGCGACGTCGTCGAGGGCTACCGCGTGCTGTCCGAGATCGGACGCGGGGCTGCGTCCGTCATCTACCTCGTCCAGGACCCCAAGACCAAGCAGATCGTCGCGCTCAAGCACGTTGAGAAGCAGACGGACAAGGACCAACGGTTCCTCGACCAGGCCGAGATGGAGTACAAGGTCGCCCGCCAGCTGGACCACCCCGGCATCCGCAAGATCGAACGGCTGATCAAGAAGGGGTCGTTCCTTGCGGTCAAGGAGTTGTACCTCGTCATGGAGTTCGTGGACGGGGTGAGCCTCGACCGCCACCCGCCCCACACCTTCGAGGAGGCGTGCGCCATCTTCGAGCAGGCCGCGGCGGCGATGGCCCACATGCACGGGCGCGGGTTCGTCCACGCGGACATGAAGCCAAACAACATCGTGGTGTCCGAGGGCGGCGTGGTGAAGATCATCGACCTCGGGCAGTCCTGCTCGTCGGGGACGATCAAGCCGCGGATCCAGGGCACGCCCGACTACATCGCCCCGGAGCAGGTGCATCGGCGCGCGATCACGCCCAAGACGGACATCTACAACCTCGGCGCGACGATGTACTGGGTGCTGACGAGGCAGCACATCCCGACCGCTCTGGCCAAGGGGGACTCACTCGTCGGTTCACTGGATGACAACCTGGTGGCGAAGCCGAAGCCCGCGATCGAACTGAACCCGCGCATCCACCCGAAACTGAACGACCTGATCATGCAGTGCGTCGAGATCGACCCCGAGAAGCGCCCGGAGTCGATGAAGGAGGTCCAGGACCGGCTGAACCTGGTCCGGGGCATCCTGCACGCGGCGACCGCGATGGCCGCGCAGGCGATCGACGACGAGGAGGACTAGCGATCCTCCGCGCTCCCGACCTCCAGGACCCGGACGCGGTCTGCCGCCTCTTCGAGCGGGGCGCGGAATCCAACCGCGACGCCCGTTGCCGCCGCAGGTCGATCGACGTGATCGAAGCCCCAGGCACGCTGGTCGCCACGGGTGATCTGCACGACAACCCATTCCATCTGGAGCGGCTGGTCGAGGCGGCAAGGATGGACCACGCGGCTTCCGCGGGCGAGCCGGGGCCGCACCTGACGCTGCACGAGGTCATCCACGCAGACCGGCTTGTGAACGGGCTGGACTTCAGTTACCGCGCGCTGGCCCGGGTGGCGCAGTTGAAGGCAGAGTTCCCGGAGCGTGTGCACGCCCTGCTCGCCAACCACGAGTTGAGCCAGATCATCGGGGCGGGGATCGTCAAGGACGGCGTGCGGTGCGTGGACGCTTTCAACGACGGCCTCGAGTACGTCTTCGGCGGCGAGTGGGAGCGAGTGGCGCGGGCGGTCGAGCGGTTCATCCGGTCGATGCCGATCGCGTTGCGCTGCTGCGGCCCTCGCGGAGACGTGCTCTGCGCCCACAGCCTGCCCGGGCCGGAGGGCATGGCGCGGTTCGACGCGACGATCCTCGACCGAGACCTGACGGACGACGATTTCCAGCCGCGGCGTGGCTCTGCGCACGTGATGGTGTGGGGTCGCGGGTACGACGCCGAGCAGTTGGAGGACCTGGTCGAGCGGTGGGGGGTGGGGCTGTTCGTGCTGGGGCACGAGAAGGCGGACAACGGGGTTCTGATCGTGCCGCCGTGTGTGGTGGTGCTGAACAGCGACCATGCGAGGGGCGTCTATCTGCCGATCGACCTGGCGGACCCGCCGCGTGCCGAGGAGGCGGCGGGCATGGTGCGTCCGCTGGCGCTGGCAGGGGACGTGGGATGAGCCGGCTCTCACGGTGAATGCCGTCCGTATCATCCACACATGTCCCACGACTCCATTGCCGACAGTGTGCTCGGGCTGCTGCGCGAGCGTGACCCGGAGGCGGCCGCAATCCTCGCGCGTGAGCAGGAGCGCCAGGCGACGACGCTCGAACTGATCGCCAGCGAGAACCACGTCTCGCCCGCCGTGATGCACGCGATGGGGACGTGCTTCACGAACAAGTACGCCGAGGGCTACCCGGGGGCGCGGTACTACGGCGGGTGCGTCTACCACGACCAGGCTGAGGAGCTCGCGCGCGAGCGGGCGAAGCAGCTCTTCGGATGCCGGTTCGCGAATGTGCAGCCGCACTCGGGGGCGCAGGCAAACGCAGCCGTCTTCCTCGCGCTGCTCCAGCCGGGGGACACGTTCGCCTCGCTGGTGCTGGCGGACGGGGGGCATCTCTCGCACGGGCTGAAGGTGAACCTGAGCGGCAAGTGGTTCAACCCGGTCTTCTACCCGCTGCACTACGACCCGGCCCACCCGCGCTTCGAGCAGATCGACTACGACGCGGCCGAGACCCTGTGCATGGAGCACCGGCCCAAGCTGCTCATGTGCGGGTATTCGGCGTATCCGCGCGTGATCGACTTCGCGCGGTTCCGAGAGATCGCGGACAGGTGCGGGGCGATGCTCATGGCGGACGTGGCGCACATCGCGGGGCTGGTGGCGAGCGGCGAGCACCCCTCCCCCTTCCCACACTGCCACGTGGTGACGACGACGACGCACAAGACGCTGCGCGGGCCGCGCGGCGGGCTGATCCTGACGAACGACGAGGAGATCGCCAGGAAGATCGACCGGGCCGTCTTCCCGGGAATGCAGGGCGGGCCGCTGATGCACGTGGTGTTCGCGAAGGCGGTGGCATTCGGCGAGGCGCTACGACCGGAGTTCAAGGCGTACCAGGGGCGCGTGGTACGCAACGCCAAGGCGCTCGCGGGCGCGCTCCGCGAACGCGGCTACCGCATCACCAGCGGCGGCACGGACAACCACCTGATGCTCGTGGACCTGCGCACGCGAGACCAGAACCTTACCGGCGCGGACGCGGAAAAATGGCTCGAATCGGCGGGCATCATCACGAACAAGAACGGCATCCCGCAAGACCCGCGCCCGCCCCGCGTGACCAGCGGGCTGCGCCTCGGCACGCCCGCCATCACCACGCGCGGCCTGCGCGAGAACGACATGGCGACGGTCGCGGAGTTCATCGACGGAGTGCTCGGCGCGGCGGGCGAGGCGAGCGTGTGCGCGAAGGTGCGCGAGGACGTGCGGGCAATGTGCGCACGATTCGCGCTGCCCTGACGAGGAGAAGATTCTTCTTGCAGCGATCACGCCCGGGACGAGCGGAGCGAATCCCGGGATTCACGTCGAACATCGCGGTCGTGTTCGAGTGCGGGCGATGCGATCGCACGCGGGAGCGGTTGCGGGTGCGTTACTCGTCGTCGTGATGTTCGCGCCGGTGCTGGGGCATGGATTCCAGCACGGCGTCGATGAGGCCGTAGGCAAGCATTTCCTTCTCGTCGAGCCACTTGTTGCGGTCGAGGTCTTCCTCGATGCGCGGTCGCGGCTGTCCGGTGGCCTGCACGTAGACCTCGTAGATGCGGTCTCGCAGGCGGAGCATCTCTCGGGCTTCGATCTCGATGTCGGTCGCCTGGCCCTCCATGACGCCCGAAAGGAGCGGCTGGTGCAGCAGGTTGCGTGCGTTGGGCAGGGCGTAGCGCTTTCCCTTCGCGCCGGAGCAGGCGAGCACGGAGCCCATGCTGGCGGCCTGCCCGATGATGTAGGTGCAGACGTCGGGGGCGATGAAGTTCATGGTGTCGAGAATGCCGAGTCCGGCGGTGACGCTGCCGCCCGGCGAGTTCACGTAAAGATGAATGTCGCTCTTGGGGTCTTCGTTGGCGAGGAAGAGCAGCTGAGCGACGACGAGGTTCGCCATCTCGTCCATGATCGGGCCGCCGAGGAAGATGATGCGGTCCTTCAGCAGGCGTGAGTAGATGTCGTACGACCGTTCGCCGCGTGAGGTCTTCTCGATGACGATGGGGACCAGGTAACTCGACATGTGGCGTGTCCTGCTCTCGGTGCGTTGGATGGGTCGTACGGAGTTGCGGGGCCGGGTCAGCGGGCGACGTTGGCTTCCTTGGGCGGTTCCTTGAGGACCTCGTCCACCAGGCCGTAGGCGACCGCTTCCTCTGCTGAGAAGAACTTGTCGCGTTCGGCGTCGCGGCGGATCTGCTCGACGTCCTGCCCGGTGTGGCGGGAGAAGATTTCGTTGAGTTGCCGCTTGGCCTTGATGATCTGCTCGGCCTGGATGCGGATGTCCTCGGCCTGCCCGGTCACGCCGCCGTAGGGCTGGTGGATCATGATCTTGGCGTGGGGCAGGATGAAGCGCCGTCCCTTGACGCCCGCGGTGACGAGCAGGGCCGCGCCAGAGTAGGCGTAGCCGATGCAGTACGTGGCGACCGGCGAGGAGATGAGGCGCATGGTGTCATAGATGGCGAGGGTGTCGTCGACGCTGCCGCCCGGGCTTTTGATGTAGAAGTTGATCTCCTGCCCGCGTTTCTGGTGTTCGAGGTAGTGCATCTGCATCATCACGCGCGAGGCGGAGACATGGTTGATGTCGCTGGCGAGGAAGACGATGCGGTTCTCGAGGAGGAGTTCCTCGATGGTCATCTCTCGCGTGCGCTGGTAGGTGATCCCTGCGGCCGGCATCGGTGCTTCCTCCCCGCGTGTGGTCGTGTGGCCGCGCGTGCGGCATTCGTGGGGGCATGCTAGGGCCGTCGGTGCGCATCGCCACCGCGCCCCGTGCGGCCAGGTCTGCCCCCATCCACGATCGGCCCGAACGCCCCGCGGCTTTGGGCCGATTGCCGATCCGGTGGGGGTTCCCTACGATGCCCGCCTGCCCCCGGAGGCCCCGGGGCACACCCCCGAGAGCGGGCGCCGAGAAAGCCAGCCGTGCTTACCGCCGTCATCAGCGACATCCACGCCAACGCCGAAGCCCTGCGGGCGGTGCTGGCGGACATCGACTCGCGCGGCATCGAGCGCATCATCTGCCTGGGGGACATCGTGGGCTACGGGCCGGACCCGCTCGAATGCGTGGACATGGTCCGCCGGCGTTGCGTGTGGTCGCTCATGGGCAACCACGACTTCGGCGTGCTCTACGAGCCCACGAACTTCAACCCGGGCGCGGAGCAGGCGGCGTACTGGACGCGAGAGCAGTTCGACAGCGAGCCGGACCCGGCGTTACGGGCTGAACGCTATGAGTTTCTGGGGCGGCTGCGGGTGCGCGTGGTGGAGACGCCGCCGGACGGGAGCACGCCGATCCTGGCGGTGCACGGCTCGCCACGCCGCCCGATCAACGAGTACATCTTTCCGGACGACGCGATCGCCAGCCCGGACAAGCTGGAGGCCGTGTTCGAGCGCGTGGACCGGTTGTGCCTGGTCGGGCACACGCACGTGCCGGGAGTGTTCACGAACGAGCCGGACTTCTACCCGCCCGCGGAACTGGGTGAGATGACGTACACCTTCGCGGAGGAGGAGAAGGCGATCATCAACGTCGGGTCGGTGGGTCAGCCGCGCGACCACGACCCGCGCGCGAGTTACGTGGTGCTGCACCCCGACCGGGCGCAGTTCGTTCGTGTCGAGTACAACGTGGACGTGACGGCGAAGAAGATCAAGGCGATCCCGTCGCTGCACGACTGGCTGGGGGACCGGCTCTACGAAGGCCGGTGAAGGGCGGGCGGAATCCGGCCCGCCGGGATCGGAACGACCGGCTATCGTTGCCCCCTGCCGACGCTGAGGAGGCTCCGCGCGTTCAGCCATGCCGCCGCCCCGCAACAAACCGCTCAGGATCATGGTGCCGCTGGTCGTGATGGTCGCCGGCATCGGTGTGATGATCGCGGTGGCGCGGAACACGGCGAACCAGCGAGCGGCGAGGCAGGCCGCGCAGGCGCAGGTCGAGCAGCAGGCGGCTCAGGAGGCGGTGCGCGAGCAGGCCCCACCTGTGGCGACGGACACGCCGGCGCCGACCGATGTGGCCTCGCCACCCGCTCCTCCGCAGGCCGAGACGGTCGTGGCGCCGACTGGGCTTCGTGCCGAGTCGTTCGAAGGCGATCCGCTGGCGTCGTCATTCGCCCCCTTGGGCGGGCTTGGCTACGACTCGCCCTACGAGATGCGGCTTGAGTTCACGACGCTCGGGGCGGGCGTGCGGTCGCTTCGCCTCGCGGACCAGTTGGATTCGATCAAGACGGATCGGGCGGCGCGCAAGCGCGAGCCTGTCGCGGACGAGCACTTCGTCGAGTTGCAGGCGGAGCGGCGCGTGACGTGGGCAGGCGTGGATGCGCAGGGGAACGCGGTGACGCGGACCGCCGCGATCGCGCCCATGGCCGCGCTTGCGGTGGAAGTGGACGGCGTGCTCGTGCCGCTGGCGGACGCGGTGCGTCCGCTGTGGCGGCAGGTGTCGGAAGGAGAGCCTGGCCGCTTCGAGGCGTTCGTGGTGGATGCCGAGGGGCGGCGCGTCCTGCGCGTCGAGCGGCGCTATACGCTGGCCGAGAACGCGAACGACGTGCTGCTGAGCCAACGGGTCGAGAACCTGACCGAAAGGGCCATGCGCGTGCGGCTGCGGGTGTTTGGTCCGGGCGACCTGCCGGAAGACCACCTCGGCTACGGCGGTGACAAGCGGCGCGTGCGGTTCGGGTACCTGGCCGCACCCGCGGTCGATCCGGCCCGGCAGTTTGTCGCCGCGAGCGACTTCCTCTGGCCCCGTGCGAAGGCGCTCGGGACGCGCGACAAGCAGACCGGTCTGTACCCGGAGACGCTGCCCTCTCCCCTGTGGCCGAACGACCGCGCGGCCGAGAAGTCCTACGAGCTCGTCTGGACAGGGATGACGAACCGGTACTTCGGCGTCGTCATGCATCCGGTCATCGACCTCTCCGCCGCGATGCCGCGCAAGACCTTCGATGCTGTGGAGCGCATCGACCGCGTGGTGCTCAACACGGGCGGCACGGACCCCGCGATGGTGCTGTCGCTCGCGCTGCGCGAGCAGGTCGTGCCGGCGGGGGGCGCTGCGGCGGTGGACCTCGGGCTGTATGCGGGGCCGCTGAGCCGGCCGATCATCCGTGCCCACCCGATGGCAGCCGCGCTGGGGATCGACCGGATCGTGGTGTTCAACTTCGGCGGGATGTGCGCGGCGTGCACCTTCGCCTGGCTGACGGAGCCGCTCCTCTCGCTGATGAGGCTGCTGCACTCCCTGACGCACGACTGGGGCCTGGCGATCATCTTCCTCGTGGTGGTCGTGCGCACGATCCTTCACCCCGTGACGCGGTTCGCGCAGATCAGGATGCAGCGGTTCGGCAAGCAGATGCAGGGACTCGCCCCGAAGCAGAAGGCGATCCAGGAGAAGTTCCGCAACGACAAGCAGCGCATGCAGCAGGAGATGGCCCGGTTGTGGCGCGAGGAGGGCGTCAGCCCGGCCGGCTTCCTCGGGTGCCTGCCGCTCTTCCTGCAAAGCCCGGTCTGGATCGCGCTGTACGCGACGCTCTACTTCGCGATCGAACTCCGGCACGAGCCGGCGTTCTTCGGCGTCTTTCAGGCGATGACGGGTGCGCAGTGGTCGTTCCTGGGCGACCTGTCGGAGCCGGACCGGGCGATCTACTTCGGTCGCACGCTCTTCACGATCCCGCTGATGGGCGCGATCAGTTCGTTGAACATCCTGCCGCTGCTGCTCGGCGTGGTGTTCTATGTGCACCAGAAGTACCTCACGCCGCCCCCCTCGGCCGCGATGACGCCGGAGCAGGAGCAGCAGCAGAAGATCATGCGGATCGTGTCGGTGGTGATGTTCCCCGTGTTCATGTACAACGCGCCGAGCGGGCTTTCGCTCTACTTCATCACGAACTCCACGCTCGGCATCTTCGAGAGCCGGTGGATCAGGGCGCACTGCGAGAAGCACGGGCTGCTCGACCTCGACAAGATCAAGGCGAAGAAGAGCGGCAAGAAGACGGGCTTCATGGCGAGGCTGCAGGAGATCGCGGAGCAGCAGCGAGCGAAGCAGGAGGCCGCGAGACAGGGCGCCGCGGGAGCGAGGCGCGTCGATCCGCGTGCCGGGCGGGACCGGCCGGACGACACGACGCGACGCTACAAGAAGCGGCGCTGAGCAAGGCCAATGATCGGGCGTGCGCACGGGAGACGTCATCGTCGCGGTCGCTTCGCCGCACGGGCGGTCGGCGAGGGCGATCGTGCGCCTCTCGGGGCCCGGGGTGGAGCGTGCGCTCTCGGGCGTCGTCGCGGAGGTGCCGCCGTTGTCCGCGGGGGTGCACGCATGCTCGCTCCGCGTCGCGGATCGGCTGATGATCCCGTGCCTCGTGCTGCGGTTCGTCGCGCCGGCGTCGTACACGGGCGAGGATGCGGCCGAAGTGCAACTCCCCGGCAACCCCGCGCTGGTCGAACGGACGCTCGCGCGGTTGCTCGCGCAGGACGGGGTGCGGCTGGCCGAGCCGGGCGAGTTCTCGGCACGGGCGTACATGAACGGTCGGCTCACGATCGCGCAGGCGGAGGGCGTCGCGGCGACGATCGCCGCACGCACGGCCGAAGACCTCGACGCGGCCAGGCGGCTGCTCAGCGGCTGCACGGGTGAGCGCTACCGCGAATGGGCGGACGAGATCGCAACGCTCCTCGCGCTCGTCGAGGCGGGCGTGGACTTCGCCGACCAGGAGCACGTGGTGCCGATCGCGCCGGCCGACCTGATCGACCGGCTGAGCGCGCTCGTCGCCGAGATCGGCGGCGAACTGCACGGCGAATCGCCCGCGAGCCTGCGCGGCTCGGACCGGGCCGCGGCCGCGCTCGTCGGCCCGCCAAACGCGGGAAAAAGCACCCTTTTCAACGCCCTGTTGGGGCGGCGCCGCGCGGTTGTGAGCGACGTGCCCGGCACGACCCGCGACGTGCTGCGCGAGCCGCTGGACCTCTCTCCGGATGCGCCGGGCGCGCCCGGCGTGGACCTGCTCGACCTGCCGGGCCTGGATGCGGCGACACACGGGCCGATCGACGCCGAAGCCCAGCGCGCGGCGCGGGCCGCGCTCCGTGCCGCGGACGCGATCATCCACTGCGACCCCACGGGCCGGTACGCGCCGATCGAAGACGTGCCCGCTGCAGTTCCCGTCATTCGTGTGCGCACGAAGGCGGACCTTCCGGGGAGCGAACACGGCGGGCTGCCGGTGTGCGCACTCGACGGCTGGAATCTGGGGCCGCTTCGCCGGGCGATCGCGGACTCGGTCGGCGTGCCGACGGGATCGCTGCTGTCGCGTCACAGGCGTGCGCTGGCGCTCACGCTGCGCGGACTGGAGGAGGCTGGCACACTCGTCACGAACGATTCGCGCTCTCTCGGCGCGCCGGAACTGGTAGCGGATGCGTTGCGGGCAGCGTTGGACGCGATCGGGGAGTTGACGGGTCGCGTGACGCCGGACGACGTGATCGGGCGTGTGTTCGCGTCGTTCTGCGTGGGCAAGTAGGGAAACGCGACCCGCCCACCGTTGGGCGGGACGGGTCGCTGGAGGAGAAAGCGTGCATGACGGCGCGCGAGCGCGCATACGGACAGCCCGCGCTCGCCTCTGACCACCCGTTGCACGCCGAACTGCTGAGAAACTGCCCCGTCATCCGGCGGCCGGAGTCGGCCCGAAGCATCATCGGGACAGCAGGTTATACGACGTTCTTGACGATCGGTTCCCGGACGGGCGCGCGGAGGACGGGCCTAGGCGCACCACCGAGTCATAACCCCTTGGGCGGGTCGGGCTTGCGAGTGAGTCGGAAGGGTCGCGGCCCTGGACATTCTGATGAGCGGGGTGGCGTCGGTCCGATCTCGTGATAGGTTTGCAGAAGGCCGAACGCCCCGGCGCCCAGGAGGGGAACGCCATGAGTCGTCAGGCCGACGAACCGGATCGAGAAGAGCAGGCCCGCAAGCGTCAGATCGCGAAGAACCTCGGCGCAGCACGCGACAACGCGGCAGCGTCCGGACCGCGAAGGCTGGACCGGCTCCCGCCCTACAACCTGATGCTCCTGCACGACAACGCGCACGACGCACGCTTCGTGATCCGTGCGATCACGGACTCGACGCCGCTGGATGCGGAAGAGGCCAAGAGCGTGATGCACGAGGCGAGCGCACGCGGCCGGGCAGTGGTGCTGGTGGCGCACTTCGAGCGGGCGGAGTTCTACCGAGAGCGGCTCCGAGCGAGGGGCCTGAGCTCAACGGTCGAGCCGGCAGCGTGAGGGCGGCGCACCTGTCAAGCGGACTCGCCTGCCGATTTGGAGTGGTCGCCCGCACAGCCCGAACGCTCGACCACGCTCCCCCAGCCGATCCTTTCCGCGCATGGATCGCGGTCGGCATGAGATTGGCGTGCGATGTGCCTCCACGCTCGCCCCGTCCGCTCGCCGTGTCGATGCCTGAGCCATCGCCGGCGCTGGCCGGCAGGGGAGACATCCATGACGCTCCGACTCGGTGATCTGCTGGTGGCTCGCGGTCTGCTCAGTCCCGAACAGCGCGACCGCGTGCTGGAAGCGCAGCGCACGCGGGGCAGGCCCTTCGGCGCCCTCGCCGAGGACATGTTCGGGCTTGATCCTGGCTTGGTCGAGGAGGCATGGGCGGAGCAGTACGCGGCGGTCGCACCGCGGATCGACCCGCTGGCGGAGGCGATCGACCTCGAGGCGCTCTCGCTGGTCGAGCGTCGGCAGGCGTGGCAGTTCTCGGTGCTGCCGCTGCGGTTCGAGGACGGCGAGCTGGTCGTCTGCACGACGCGCGAGGCGTTGCCGCGTGCCCTGAAGTTCGTCGGCTGGCGCCTGGCTGGCGCGGTGTACCTGGTGACCGCGGAGCGGGACGCCTTCGTGGCCGCTCTGAAGCGGCACTACCCGGCAGAGGGCATGGCGGGGCTGGCGACTGAGCCTCGGCCTGTCGCGCCGATCGTCTCGTGAACGCCGTGGTTTCCCGGCCGGGGCCTACAGTCCTCATCTGATGCCCCGAGGCGCTCGCACATCCCGAAAGACCGCGGCCGATCCGGGCGTGCGAACGGTCTCGTTCGTGAGCCTGGGGTGCCCCAAAAACCTCGTGGACTCCGAGAAGATGCTCGGCCTGCTCGCCGAGGATGGGCTGATCCCGGTCTCCTACGACCCCTCCGCGCACGACTGGGGGCACGACGACGCGCTCTCGGTCGAGGGGGGCGGGCCGGTCGAGGACGGCATCGAGCCGGCGGACGCGGTCGTCATCAACACATGCGGGTTCCTCGAAGCGTCCAAGCAGGAATCGCTCGGCGTCATCCGCGACGCCGTGCGCGCGAAGCAGCGCGGCATGGTGAAGCGCGTGATCGTTGCGGGGTGCCTCGTGCAGCGGCACAGGGCGAAGATGCTCGAGTGGGCGCCGGGCATCGACGCGATGATCGGCGTCTTCGATCGCGACCGCATCGTCGAGGCCGTGCGAGGCACCGGCGCGGCGCGCCAGGACATCGGCGAAGAGCGGCCACCGTACTGGATCGCAGCCAACGCGCTCCAGGCCGCGAAGGAGCGGGGACGCAACACCGTCGGCCTGACGGTGAATGGGAAGGACGGCAGGGGAGTCGGGTACTTCGAGGACGACTCGGCCCGTCTGCGCCTCACCCCGCGGCACTACGCCTACCTGCGCATCAGCGAGGGCTGCAACCAGAACTGCGCGTTCTGCACCATCCCCGGCATCCGCGGCAAGATGCGGTCCAAGCCGATCGAGCGGTGCGTCGCCGAGGCCCGCGAACTGCTGACCGACGGCGCGTTCGAACTGAACCTCATCGGGCAGGACACGACGAGTTACGGCGACGACCTCGGGGGCGGGTGGCGGCCGGGCATGGGACGATTCGAGGCCGGGCTGCCCGCGCTGCTCGACGCCCTCGACCGGGCGGCGGAAGAGACGGCCGGATCGGCGTGGATCCGGCTCATGTACGCCTACCCCTCCAACTTCCGCGACGAGTTCATCGACGCCTTCGCCGAGGTGTGCGCACGAGGCCGCGTGCTGCCATACATCGACATCCCCCTCCAGCACGGCTCGGACCGCATGCTCGCTGCGATGCGCCGCCACGTGACGGCGGAGCAGCAGCGGCGTCTCATCCGCATGCTCCGCGAGCGCGTGCCCGGTATCGCCATCCGCACGACCTTCATCAGCGGCTTCCCGGGCGAGTCCGAGGACGACCACCGCGACCTGCTGGCCTTCGTGGAAGAGTCGGCCTTCGACGCGGTGGGAGTGTTCGAGTATTCGCGAGAGGACGGCACGCCGGCGGGCACGATGGAGGGAGACCCCGCGCTCGCCGTCGCGGCCGAGGTGAAGACCCGTCGCAAAGCGGAGGTTCTGCTGCTCCAGCAACGGATCGCGTTCGAGCGAGCGGCCGCCCTCGCCGCGAAGTTCGACCCGAACCGGCCGGCGGCGACGGGGGTACGGCTTGACGTGCTCGTGGACGGACAGTGGGCGATGGGCGGTGAACAGCGGACATCCGGCCACTGGTACCGAGCACGAGCGAGGTTTCAGGCCCCGCAGATCGACGCGGTGACGTACGTGCTCTCCGGCTCGCCGCTCAGCCCCGGCGAACTGGTGCGGTGCGTGGTGGTGGGGAGCGACGGGTACGACCTGATCGCCCGGCCCGTGGCGGACCTGGACCGCCGTGTGCCGCTGGCGGTCGTCCGCTGAGCCGACGCGGGGCCGCGGCGCGCCGTTGCAGGGTTTGCGGCGGGTCTCCCGATAACAGAGTCACGTCATGCTCCGCGCCGGCCAGACGATCGCCATCTGTGTGCTCGCCCTGCTCACGCTGGGCGTGGTGATGGTCAACTCGGCGGGGATGGCGGTCTCGCCCATCGGGGCCGAGGTGGACGCGGACGGCATCACGCCGCGGTCGATCATCCTGTCCCGCTCAACCGTCTACATGCTCGTCGCCTGCGGCGCGTTCGCGGCGGCGGCCTTCGCACCGGTCCGACGGTTCTTTGGTCCCTCCGATGTCCTTTGCCCACGGTCCACTGCCCATTGCCCTCCCGATCGCGGCCTTGTGGCCGCGGGTTTGGTCACGCTCGGCCTGGTTTGCGTGCTCGGTCTGGTCTACGTGCCGGGCCTCGGACGGGAAGTGAACGCCTCATCGCGCTGGATCGCGCTGCCGATCGCCGGCGGCCTGTCGGTGCAGCCCTCCGAGATCGCCAAGTGGGGGCTGATCGGGCTGATGGCGTGGCTCGCGACCCAGCGGGCGGCCCTCATGCCGCGGTTCTGGTTCGGCCTCTTTCCAGCGCTCGTGCTCACCGGTGTCGTCGCCGGTCTTGTGGTCCTCGAAGACCTCGGCACGGGCGTCCTGATAGCCGCGGCCGCGAGCGTCGTGCTGCTCGCGGGCGGGGCGAGGCTGCTGCACTTCGCGTGCTTTGTGCCGGTCGGCCTGCTGTGCATCGCCGGCGCGATCGTCGTCAGCCCCTACCGGGTGCGGAGACTCACGGCGTTTCTCGACCCCTTCGCCGATCCGCAGGGGTCCGGCTACCACATGATCCAGTCGATGGCGGCCGTCGCGGGGGGCCAGGGATGGGGGCGCGGGCTTGGGCACGGCATCCAAAAGTTCGGCTACCTGCCCGAGGATCAGACCGACTTCCTCTTCGCCATCATCTGCGAGGAACTCGGCATCGCCGGCGCAGCGCTCGTGGTCGGGCTGTACGCCTGCCTGCTCGTCACGGGGGTGGTGATCGTCCGGCGCGAGCGATCGCCCTTCCTGAAGCTCCTCGGCATCGGGGTGCTGGCGACGGTCGGCCTGCAGGCGATCATCAATCTCGCCGTCGTCACCGGACTCGGGCCGACGAAGGGGATCGCGCTGCCTCTGCTCTCGTCGGGCGGGACGGGCTGGGTGCTGACGGCGGCCGCGCTGGGGTTGCTCGCGGCGATGGACCGCACGCAGCCGGTGCCCGCCGCCGACGACGAGGAGCAGGCCGACGCGGAGGCCGTTCCCTCGATGCCCTGATGCCTTGATCCCTCGATCCCTGCTCCCATTCAATCCGCAGCATGAACACGCCCGGCTTCATCTTCGCGGGGGGGGGAACGGGCGGGCACCTGTACCCTTCGCTCGCCGTGCTCGAACGGCTCCGAGAGCGTGTCGGGGGCGAGGTGCGAGCGCTGTTCCTGTGCTCGTCGCGGGGCGTGGATCGAGCGATCCTGGAGGGCGAGGGGGTCGAGTTCGTTCCGCTGCCCATCGCCACTCCGGCGATGCGCCCTGTTGCGATGGCGCGGTTCATCGGGTCGTGGGGAGCGTCGGTCCGAACCGCGCGTGCCGCCATCCGGCGCGCGCGAGACGAGTGCGCCAGCGTGCGTGTCCTGTGCACCGGCGGGTTCGTGAGCGCGCCGTCGGTGCAGGCCGCCCGCGTCGAACGGTGCCCGGTGACGCTGCTGAACCTCGACACGCCGCCGGGGAAGGCGAACCGCTGGCTGGCGCGCCATGCCGCGCGGGTGTTGAACGCAGGACGCGACGCGCACGTCGGCTGGGCCTCGATCGCACCGGTTGTTCGGAGAGCCGCCCTCGCGCCGGGCGATCGTGCCTCGTGCCGACGCTCGCTCGGTCTGGACCCCCACCGCCCCACACTGCTCGTGACGGGTGCGAGCCAGGGGGCGAGCAGCATCAACCTGTTCATGGCCGAGTTCGTGCGCGAGCGTGCGAATGACCTGGCTGGCTGGCAGGCGCTTCACCAGACAGGCCCGAAAGACGGCGACGCGGTGCGCGAGGCGTACGTGCGGGCGGGCGTGCCGGCGCGCGTAGTGGACTTCATCAACCCGATGGGCATGGCGTGGGGCGCGGCCGATCTGGCCGTCGCGCGGGCAGGCGCGGGCACGGTCGCCGAGGTGTGGGCGAATCGAGTGCCCACGATCTTCATGCCCTTCCCCTACCACCGGGATCAGCACCAGCGGCACAACGCCGAGCCGCTCGAAAGGGCCGGCGGCGCGGTCATCGCGGCCGACCTGATCGAACCATCACGCAACATGACGACGGCGGGCGTAGCGCTCGCCGACCTCCTGCGCGACGCGGGCCGACGCGATGCCATGCGCACCGCCCTGGCCGACCTCGGACCCGTGGACGGAGCAGCCCGGGTTGCCGAAGCCCTGTTCCATTCCTGAACACCTTGGACTCCCTTCTTCACGTCCACTGTCACTGTCGATTGTTTCACGGGCGGCGTGCCGTACACTGGGGGCATGGAGGGTCCGCGTTCATCGCCGCCTTGCGTGCTCTGGCACGCTCCGCGTGTCCGTCCGCCGGCCGCGCTGCTGGAGGCCCTTCGGCGCCGCGGGATCGAGCCGACGGCGGAAATCGGTCCCTACGCGGCCTTCGCCCGGCTGTTGCGCATGAGCAAGTCGGCCGGACACCCGCGCCCTGTGCTTGTACTGGTCGAGCCGGACTCGTTGCCGGATTGGGATCGCGTGGTTGCCGCGGCTGTTCGCTTCGTCCCGGCTGCGGTCTGCTGGGCATTCCGAGCGGGCAACCCGGACTCGCTCACCGTGGTCGAGTCACCGAGGCCGAAGCCGGTGACTTTTGTTCACCCCGCCCCGGCACCTGCGTCCGGCGCGCCGCTGCGGTTGTCCGGAACTCTCGCCGGGGCATCGGCGGCGACGCCGGGAGCAAACGGGCAGAAATCCTCCCCCGAACCCGATTCGATGCCGAACGCCCGGACGCTCCTGACCGAAGAAGAGTTGGCGATGCTGTTGGCCGATGAACCCACCGGGGACGCGCAGCGCGGTCGCTGAAGGTGCGTCCAGGTCGAGTGCGGGAGTGGCAGGTGGCCCCTGAGTCCCCCGAGTTGCGAGTGATCCTGGTCGGCCGGACCGGCCTCGACGCGCGCCTCCGGCTGGACCCAGGCATCGAGGTCATCCGCGCTCGCACGCCGCTCGACGCCATCGGCGAACTGAGCGACCCGATCGACGATCGCAGCCCCTCGGCGGCAGTGGTGGTCGTCGCGCCGGACGCTGAGCCGTCGGTGAACGGGGACTCGGCGTCGCGCGGCGACAACCTGCCGAACTTCCTCGCCGGCCTGCGCCTGATCGATCCGTGCGTGCGGGTGTTCCGCGTTGGGGCGGGCAGCCCGCAGGCGGGGCTGTACGACGGCGTGGTTGAGGCGGGCGCTACGGGGCAGACGCTGCGCGAGATGCTGCGTGCGGCATCGTCGAACGGGAAGACGCCCACGGACGACGGCGATCGCGAGCGCGTGCGAGCGGAGAGCGCGATCGACCCGATCGTCGATGCCCTGCTCGCGGCCGGATCGGAGCGCCCCGTCGGCGATGCGCCGATGGTCGAGCGGCTGCTTCGCGGCGGGGAGCCGCTCGCTGAGGGCCTCGCGCTGATCCGTGATCGAACGGGGAGAGCTGACGTCGAGTTCATCCCACCTGGCGCGGAGCGCGACGCGGCCGGTGCCGTCGCGCTCGTGCCTGCGGGCGCGGGCGGCGCGCCGGCGGGCGCGCTGCGAAGCGCGACGGCCACACCCGAAGAGTTGCGTCCGCACGCGGCCTGGCTCGGGCTGTGGCTTCGCCTTTCGTCGCAACTCGCCGAACTGCGACAGGCCGCGTTCCGCGACCCGGTCACCGGGGCGTGGAATCGACGCTACTTCGACCGGTTCCTGACGGTTGCGATCGACCGCGCCCGCGAGGCGCGGCGTTCGCTCACCGTGCTCGTGTTCGACATCGACAACTTCAAGCAGTTCAACGACAAGCACGGGCACGGCGCGGGCGACGAGATTCTCCGCGAGACCGTGCGGATGCTCACGAGCGTCGTGCGGCCGACCGACCGTGTCTGCCGCATCGGCGGCGATGAGTTCGCGGTGATCTTCTACGAGCCGCACGGCCCGCGCGACCCCGGAAGCCGCCACCCGGCCTCGGTCTTCGACATCGCCGAGCGCTTCCAGCGACAGGTCCACTCGTGCCGATTCCCGAAACTCGCCGGGCTGGCTCCCGGCACGCTCACCATCTCGGGAGGGCTGGCGACCTTCCCGTGGGACGGCTCGACCGCTGAGAAACTGCTCGACCGCGCCGACCGCCTCGCGCTGGAGAGCAAGGAGGCGGGGAAGAACGTCATCACGCTCGGGCCGGGCGCGCTCAAACTTCGCGACGGCGGCTCGACGGAGTGACCGCGCCGCGCCCGCTACCATCGGGCGTGCGCCGCTACGACATGCTCGCGATCGACCTCGACGGCACGCTGCTCGACCCCGCGGGGCGCGTCAGCGCGCGCAACGCAGAGGCGATCGCAAGGGCGCGCGAGGCGGGCGTGGCCGTCACGGTCTGTACCGGGCGCGGGCTGGCGGAGTCGCAGTTTGCGTTGCGAGCGATCGGGCAGGAGGAGCCGGTGGTCGTCGCGGGCGGGTCGATGATCGCCTGCCCGCGCACCGAGGCCACGCTCCACCGGTTCCCCATGCACCCGACGCTCTCCTCGCGGCTGGTGGATGCGATCCTCGACCACGGGCACGCCGCGCTCGTGCTCAAAGACCGGCACGCGGCGGGATACGACTACCTCGTCGTCACCGGAGAGCAGCAGCACGCGCTGGACCCGACCACGCAGTGGTGGTTCGAGACGATGTGCGTGAACGTGCGGCTGGCCCGTTCGATCGCGGAGGACGAGCACCCGGATCACACGGTGCGCGTCGGGGCGTGCGCGCGACCGGCCTCGCTGCAGGGCGTCGAGGCGGTCGTGCGGGCCGAGTTCGGCGGGCTGGTCTGCTACCACAACTTTCCGGCGGTGGTGGAGGCGGAGAAAGCGTCGGACCCCGACGCCGTCCACATCCTCGAACTCTTCGACGCGCGGGCGGACAAATGGTCGGCGATCCGGCACCTCGCCGACGAGCGCGGCATCGGCGCCTCGCGCATCTGCGCCATCGGCGACCAGGTGAACGACCTGACCATGATCCGCGGCGCTGGCCTCGGCGTGGCGATGGGCAACGCCATCCCGGACGTGCGAGCTGCTGCGGCACGCATCACCCGCTCGAACGCCGAGGACGGCGTCGCGTGGGCGGTGGAGCGGGTGCTCTGGGGTGAGTGGTGATCGCGTGCGTTCGTGCCCCGATCGTACAATGCGTCGTGCCCCAAACGCTCTCCGAGATCCGCGGACTCCTCGCCTCGCGCGGACTCTCGCCGCGCCACGCGCTCGGGCAGAACTTTCTGATCGATCACAACCTGCTCCGTCGGCTCGTCGATGAGTCGGGCGTCGGAGCGGGCGACCTCGTGCTCGAGGTCGGGCCGGGCACGGGGACGCTGACGGAGGAGTTGCTGGCGCGCGGCTGCGAGGTCATCGCCTGCGAGCTGGACCGCGGGTTGGCCGGCTTGCTTCGGAATCGGCTCGGAAACGAAGCGAGGTTCACGCTGGTCGAGGGCGACTGCCTGGAGGGCAAGCGAGCGCTCTCGGGCGCGCTGGCGGGTGCGCTCGCGGGTCGCCCGTTCACGCTCGTCGCGAACCTGCCTTACGGCAGCGCGACGCCGCTCATGCTCACGCTGCTCGTGGATCATCCCGAGTGCCGCGCGATGTTCGCGACGATCCAGCGGGAGGTCGCGGATCGGCTGGCAGCGCGCCCGGGGTCGAAGGCGTACGGGCCGTTGGCGGTGGTCGCGTCGTTGCTCGCACGCGTGCGGACTGTTGCGGCGCTCGCCCCGGAGTGCTTCTGGCCGCGGCCGGAGGTGACCAGCGCGATGGTGGCGATCGAGCGCAACCCCGACGCTCCGTCGCTGGACACGCGTGCCCTGGCCGACTTCTGCCAAAGGCTGTTTGCCCAGCGACGCAAGCAGATCGGCTCGGTTCTCGGACGCGACTTCCCCTGGCCGGAGGGCGTCCGGACCTCGGACAGGGCAGAGAGCCTGCCTCCCGAGGCGGTGCTGGAGATGTTCCGCGCAGAGGTTGTGCGGAACGGCACGAACCGTGTAGCGTGATGGCGGCGGTGCCGACCGCCGTGGGAGAACGCGCCGATCCGATGAGCGGAGGACCGTCCAGCCCCAGCCCGGTGGGCGACCCGCAGACGCTGGCCGCCGCACTCGCTCCGGCATTGCGAGAGGCGTGCGGCGGGCGTCTCGGCGAGATCGAGTGGTTCCGTTCCACGTGGCAGCGGGGCGGCGCGGCAACGGGCTTCGCGCAGTGGACGGAGCGCGATGGGCGCACCCTGCCGGTTGTGGTGAAACTCCCGGTCGGCCCGCGCGAGCACCGCTGGGCGATGCTGCTTGGCGCAGCGGAAACGGACACGATGCCGACGCCTGCCCACGAGCGACCCGTTCCCCGTGTGGTGACGGGCGGGAACTCGCTGGACGGGTATGACCTCGGCTGGCTCGTGATGGAACGTCTCGACGGGCACACGCTTTCGCACGCGATCGACCGGGCTGCGATCGAGGAGCTTCTTCGTACAGCTGCCCGCTTCCATGCTCTCGCCGAGCAGGCCAGGCCGGTTGAGGGGCCGCCCCCGGAGCGTGACTGGGGATCGCTGATCGCCCGATCGCGCGAGGCCCTGCGGGCACACGAGGTCGAGATCGGTGACGCCCAGCGCTGGAACGAGGCGTTGAAGAAGGTGCAGCGAGCCTTGCCGATGCTCGAGGCAGCGTGGCGGGCGAGGCCCTTGGACACCTGGTGTCATGGCGACCTCCACCCCGGCAATGCGATGCGACGGTCGGGCAGTGACGGCCGCCCCGGGCCGTGCGTGCTGCTGGACCTTGCGTTCGTCCACGCGGGATCCTGGGTGGAGGACGCGGTCTACCTGGAGCGCCAGTTCTGGGGGCACGAGGATCGTCTGGATGGGATCAAGCCGGTCTCAACACTCGCTAAGTGCCGACGAGAACTTGGGTTGCGTACAGATGGGGACTACGGAACGCTGGCATCGATCCGACGGGTTCTGATGGCCGGCTGCGTTCCCGGAGTAGCCGCCCACGAGGGAACCCCGGCCTATGCGGCTGCGGCCCTGGGAATCATCGAGCGCGTCCTGCCGCAGATCACCCGCTGAGACCGGGCGATGCCGGTTTTTGACCCCTTGTGCCTGTCGGAAGGGGTATGCTGTGGCCGGGCAGGCCCGGGGGCCTGCCGGTATCCTCGGGGGTCCGAGGTCGAACCGCACGCACGCGTCCCGGCGTCCGACGCCGGGTCGCCCAGCAGCAGGGGCGCGAGGCCGTGGAAGCATTCGAACACCTCAAGAAACTCGTCGCCGAGGCGCAGGACGACATCGAGAAGGCCGAAGGTGGAAACAAGGCGGCCGGCACCCGCGCCCGGCAAGCCATGCAGCAGATCAAGGAAGCGGCCCAAGAGGTTCGCAAGCAGATCCTGGAACTCCGCGATGCCGGGAAGCCCTCCTGACACCACGACGCTTGGGGCGAGACCAGCCGTGGACGCCTCCGAGGACGCCCGTGGTGCATCGCCCGAGGTGAACCAGGACGGCCTCCTGTTCGACCTGTCGGGGCTGAATCTCGACCGGACCATCGTCGATCGCGCCGGACTCGAGCGATACCTCCCACACCGAGGGACGATGCTCCAACTCGACGGTGTCCTGTGGCAGAATGAAACGAAGACGCGCGCGGTCGGCGTGAAACGCGTGCGCGACGACGAGTTCTGGGTGGCCGGGCACTTCCCAGGCCGACCGATGCTGCCGGGCGTGCTCATGGTCGAGACGGCGGCGCAGCTCGCCGCGTACCTCTTCAACGTCCGGCAGACCGAGCCGCAACTGGCCGCGTTCCTGCGCATCGAGAGTTGCGTCTTCCGCAAGAGCGTGTCTCCCGGCGACACGCTGCTGATCCTGTGCCAGGAGCACAAGATCGGGCGGAGGCGGTTCACGAGCGATGTGCAAGGCGTCGTGGACGGGCAGCCGACATTCGAGGCACGGGCGAGCGGCATCGCGCTCGGCCCGTTCCGCGGGTCGATCACCGGGCAGCCATGACCGCGCCCTACCCGCTCACGTTCGAGCCGATCCTGAAGGAAAAGGTCTGGGGCGGTCGCCGCCTCGCGCGGTACGGCAAATCGCTGCCAGAGGGCGCGCTCGTGGGCGAGTCGTGGGAGGTCGCGGATCTGGCAACAACGAGCGCGTCGGGGGGTGGGGGGGGCGAAGCCCGCTCGATGATCGCTTCGGGCACGTTGGCAGGGCGAACGCTGCACGACGCAATGGAGGCGTGGGGACGCGGGCTGCTGGGTACGGCGCGCCCCGCCCCGGACGGCGGTTTTCCGCTGCTCGTGAAGTTCCTCGACGCGCGCGAGCACCTGAGCGTGCAGGTACACCCTTCGCCGGAGTACGCCCGCGAGCACCCCGGCGCGCACCTCAAGACGGAGTGCTGGTATGTGCTGGAGGCCGATCTCGGGAGCGTGATCTACAAGGGCGTAAAGCGGGGCGTCGCGCGGGCGGATTTCGAGCGGGCGCTGCGGCGCGGACAGGGCGAAGGTGTGGTGCAGTTGCTGGAAGCGGTCCCCGCCGTGCCCGGCGAGTGCCACAACCTCCCCAGCGGCACGGTGCACGCGCTCGGTGCGGGCGTGCTGGTGGCCGAAGTGCAGACCCCGAGCGACACCACGTTCCGGGTGTACGACTGGGCGAAGGAGTACGGTCGGGCGGGGCGAGAACTGCACGTCGAGCAGGCGATGGCGTGCATCGACTTCAAGCCCGCGCCGCGCGCAGTGAAGTTCTTCGGCGAGGGCACGATGCCGATGGCTTCGACCGCGATCTATTCGGTGACGGCGGCGGGGCGGGGCACGACGCGAGTTGCCGGGGCGTGCACCGTCGTGATCTGCGCCGCCGGGCGCATCACGGTCGGCGACCTGCCCGTGAAGGCGGGCGGCGTTGTACTCGTGCCGGCGGATACCAGCCTCGTCGTGGACCACACGGAGGGGGTCGCGCTGCTGGTGGGACTGGCGGCGCGCTGACTTCCCGTCACGAGGTCGTGGCCGATCAGCCGTCCTCCACACTCGGCCATTGCTCGTGGAGGCCGGATCGGTCGATCCCGCGATGGAGGTGCGCGTCTTCGATCATGCTCCGGGCGGAACATCACATCATCCCGTCGAGCATGGCGGGTCGTTCCTCGGGTGTCTTGCGCTGGAGCGCTTTCGCCATCGCTTCGCTGACGCACTCGCGTTCCGGAGTGGGGAAGCGCCTCGCATCCAAGGGCGAATCATAGGAGAACACCGGCGGCCGTGCGATTCAGGTCTACGCTCGGAATGCCTCGGCCACCTTCCGCAGCGATCCCTCGATCACGCGGAAGTGCTCCTCCGTCAGCGCGTGGTGCATGGGCAGGCAGAAAACCCGGGCGGAGAGTGAACTCGCGACCGGCGTGTCGTGCCTGTTCCACGGGGCCAGGGCGGGCTGGTCCACTGTCGCACGCGGGTAGTGAACGGCGGTCGGCACGCCCTCGGCCTTCAGCGCGGCGCAGAACTCGTCGCGGGTGCAGGTGAAACGCGACAGGTCCATCTTCACCGTGTAGAGGTGCCACACGGCCTCGGCCTTCGGTGTGACCGTCGGCGCCGCCAGCCCGTCGATGTCGGCCAGGATCGAATCGAACCGACCGGCCGCGGACTGGCGGGCGGCGGTCTCCGCGGGCAGACGGTCGAGGCGCGAGCACCCGATCGCGCCGGTGATGTCGTTCATGCGGTAGTTGAAGCCGACTCGCTCGTGCAGGTACTTTTCCGTCTCGCCGTGCGAGCGCAGCAGGCCGATCTCTCGGGCGAGGGCATCGTCATTCACGGTGAGCAGCCCGCCCTCGCCTGTGCCGAGGTTCTTGGTGGCGTAGAAGGAGTAGGTGACAGCGTCGCCGAACGCGCCGATGCCGTGCCCGCCGTAGCGCGCGAGGTGCGACTGCGCGGCGTCGTACACGACCCGCAGGCCGTGCTTCGCGGCGATCGACTGGAAGGCGTCAACGTCCACCGGGCACCCGTAGAGGTGCGTAGCCGCGATGCCTCGGGTGCGCGGCGTGACCTTGCGGGCCGCGTCCGCAGGGTCCATCTGGAAGGTGTCCTCGCGGCAATCCACGAAGACGGGGGTGCAGCCGGCCGCGACAACCATGCTCACGGTGGCGATGTAGGTCCAGGCGGGGACGAGGATCTCGTCGCCGGCAGAGAAGAGCGCGCCGTACGCGAGTTGCAGCGCGGTCGTGCCGTTGGAGCAGGTCAGCCCGTGTCGGGCGTCGGACATCTCCGCGAAACGTCGTTCGAGTTCCTCGCAGCGAGCGGCGGCGCGGAGCATCCCGGACTCGAGCACGGCGATGGCGGCGTCGATGTCGGCCCGGTGGAGCTGGGGCTTCATGAAGGGGACAGGGGTCGTGCTGACCGGCGTGCCGCCGTTCAGTGCGAGGCGGCCGGCGGGTCGGGTGGCGTGCATCACGGGTGTGGACACCGGGGGACTCCGTTCTGCCGATGTGGTGGGGGGAGCAGCCTCGGATGGGCGGCCTGAGGGCTACGATAGGCGGGAACCGGCCCCGGTGGCGGGGCGTAGACCTCCTAGCCCACCGTGCGGGAGCCCCAGGGCCGACGACCACACCGCGGCCCATCCCTCCGGCCAACGCCGGGAACGACGGCTCCTCCTTATGGAAGAAAGCACTCCCATGAGTCCACCTGTTGTCAGGCGGCGAGTTGCCGCGGTGATCGGTCTGGTGTCGGTCGCGGTGGTGTGCGCGGCGTCGATTGTGCCGTCGCCTCAGCCCGCGGCTGAGTCGGCGACGGTGCGTTCGTTCGGCGGCGAGCGGGCGGTCACGAAACCGAGCCGCGACGCGGTGATGGGCTTCTCTCTGTCTACGAGCGTGGCGGAGGTCGCCGTGGTCGGCGGGCAGCGGGTGGCCGCGGGCGACCTGCTCGTTCGCGGCGACGACAGCGAGGACATCGCCGAGGCGCGCTTCCAGCGCGAGCGCGCCGAGACCGAACTGCCCGTGCAGCGCGCCCGCAAGCAGACGGAACTGGCGAGGCTGGAGTTCGATCGCGCCGACGAGGTCTTCCGGCGCGGCGGGTTGTCGCAGGCGGAGTACGACCGCGCCCGTGTGGCGAGCGAGACGGCGGAGATCGACCTCGACCTCCAGTTGTTCAACCAGACGCTCTCTCGTCTGCAGGCAGACAGAGCCGAGGCGAGGGTGGCGAAGTTCAGCCTGCGCGCGCCGTGGGACGGCGTGGTGGACCAGGTGCTCGTGGACGAGGGCCAGTCCGTGCGCGAGGGCGATCCGGTCGTGCGCATCGTGTCCGTCGATCCGCTGGAGATCGATGTGCCCGCGCCGGCGGACCAGACGCTCGAACTCGGGCTGAAAGTCGGCGACCCGGCGTGGGTGCTGATGCCGGTGGCGCGCGACCAGCGCGTGTATCTCGGCACCGTCTCGGAGGTCGCGCCGACCGTGGACGCGGCCAGCGGCACGCGGCGCGTCCGCGTCGAGGTGCCGAACCCCGAGCATCTCGTGCCCGGCCTGGCGTGCTGGGTTCGCTTCACCGAGCCGAGCGCGGAGTGGCGGGAGCGGATCGTGCCAGGCCGCGCGGCACGCGCGACGAGGGGGGAGGCAGCGCCGTGATCGACCTGTCGAAGTTGCGAGCGCCAGGCTGGCAGCGCGTGGTGGCGGAACTCTCCGCGCCAGCGCCGGACGACCGCACGTTTTTGATGCGCCTGATGGCAGTGCTCGCCCAGGCGGCCGGGGCGCGCCAGGCCGTGCTCTTCACCGTGGGCGTGAGCGGGGACGAGGGCGGCTCGGGCGAGCCGGAGCCGCGGCCCGTCATGGTCTGGCCCCCCCCTTCCGACGCCCAGGGAGGGACGCTGCCCGAGGGCGCGGTCGAGCGTGAGATCGACGTCCGTGGCGGAGCACGAGCGGCGGCCACCGCGAACAGGATCGAGGTCTACGGCCTCGAGGCCGACAGCCCCTTCTACGACTCGGACCACAAGGGCTATCTCGTCGCGGTGCCGCTGGCGTCGGGCACGCCTGAGGGGCCTGCGCCGGTCGTGCGGCACGTCATCACGCTCCTTCTCGAAGGGCGGTCGCGGGCCGCGTTGCAGACGACCCTGGCGCTGGTCGAGGTGCTGTGCGGCTACGTTCATGCGCACGGAGCGCGGCAGGCGTTGCGCCGGACGCGCGCCGCCGGCGCCGCCCTGGACCTGGCGACGCGGCTGATCGCATCGCTGAACGCGACGCCGAACTTCAAGGGGGCGGCGATGCAACTGGCGAACGATCTCTCTCGCCAGCTGGGCGTCGATCGTGTCGCGGTCGGATGGGCGAAGGGCATCGGCCGCGGCGGCGAAGGGGCGAGCGTGAAGGTCGTGGCCATCAGCGACACCGAGCACGTGGACCGGCGAATGGCGATGGTCCAGAAGCTCGAAGCCGCGATGGACGAGTGCTTCGACCAGGAGCAGCCGGTGATGCACCCCCCCCCTCCGGAACGGGGCGAGGCCGGCGAGGTCGCCGACGTGCTGCTGGCGCAGGCGATCACGCACGCGCACCGGGAGTTGGCGTCATCGGACGCGAAACTGAAGGTCTGCTCGCTGCCGCTGCGCATCGACGAGGACGCCGCGGGCGTCGTGACGGTCGAGACGAGCGGCGAAGGACGGATCGACCCCGCGACGATCGAGCTGCTCCAGAGCACGATGGACCTCGTCGCGCCGGTGCTGCGGCTCAAGCGGCTCAACGACCGCAACCTCGCGCTGCGCACCTGGGACGCGACACTCCGCGCGGGCGAGTGGCTCGTCGGTCCGAAGCACACGGCGTGGAAACTGGCGGGCGTGACCGTGATGGCGATCGCCATCCTCGTCACGTTCGTTCGCGTGCCCTACCGCGTCGAGGCGCCGATCACGCTCGAACCGAGGCACAAGCGGACGATCTCCGCACCGTTCGACGGCATCATCGCCGCGCTGCCGGACGAGATCCGCCCTGGGGCACGCGTCGCAGCCGGCGACGTGCTGCTGGAACTGGACACGGTCGAACTGCGCCTGCAGATACTCGAAGCGGAGAACCGTCGGCGCGAGGCGCTCAAGCGCGCTGACAACGCCCGCGCTCAGGGCAAGCAGGCCGAGGTGCAGCAGGCCGAGGCGCAGGCAGATGCCGCACAGGCCGAGGTAGACCTCCTGGCGACGAAGATCGAGCGGGCCGTGGTGCGGGCGCCGATCGCAGGGACGATCCTCGCTGGCGAACTGGAGGAGCGGATCGGCTCGTCGGTGCAGACGGGGCAGGCGCTCTTCGAGATCGCTCCGCTCGACGACATGATCGGCGTCGCGCGAGTGGACGACCGCGACATCGCGCTCATCATGGAGGCCGCTGGTCGGGAGAGCGGCGCGGCACGGCACGACCTCGCGACGAAGGCCAAGCCCGACACCCGGTTCGGGTTCGAGATGGAGCGCATCGTGCCTTTGGCGACGCCGGAGGAGGGACGCAACGCCTTCGAGGTCCGCGTGCGTCTGACCGAGACCGCCCCCTGGATGCGACCGGGCATGGAAGGGCTGGCGAAGTTCGACACCGGCCGGCGCACGCTGCTCGACATCGGCACCCGGCGGATCAGGGACACGGTGAGGTTGTGGCTGTGGTGGTAGGACAAATGACCAAGCGGCAAACAGCCGAATAGCGAAAGTGATCCAGTCGTGCCATCAATCTCATGTGTTCCGGCTCCGCTTGACCGCTCGGCATTTTGAGGCATCCCCTTGAGCGAACGCCCGACATTCTCCCCCTTCTGGCACCGCGTGCGGGCGATGAAGCCCCGGCTGCGGCCGCACGTGCAGATCACGCGCCAGCACTACCGCGGTCGGCGCTGGCACGTCGTGCGCGACCCCTCCAGCAACCAGTTCTATCGGCTGAATCCGATCGCGCATGAGTTCGTCGGCCTGTTCGACGGCTCACGCACCGTGGAGGAGATCTGGCAGGCGTGCCTCGAACGCCACGGCGACGCCGCGCCGACCCAGGGCGAGGTGATCCAGCTCATCAGCCAGTTGTACAACTCGAACCTGCTGGCCGCGGACGTGACCCCCGAGACGGAGCAGCTCCTGCGGCGCGGGCGCAAGCGGCTCGGGCAGAAGGCGGCCCAGCAGGCGATCGGCATCATGTACTTCCGCATCCGGGTCTTCAACCCGGACCGTTACCTCGCATGGATCGAGCCGATCCTGCGGCCGGTGCTGAACAAGTGGGGCTTCTTCGCGTGGCTGGCCTTCGTGCTGTTCGCGCTCGTGCAGCTCGCACCGCACTGGGAAGCCCTGCTCGGACAGGCGGAAGACGTCTACCGCGACCCGACGCTGTGGCCTTGGCTCGTCGTCGTGTTCATCGTGACGAAGGCGATTCACGAGACGGGGCACGGCGTCATCTGCAAGCGGTTCGGCGGGCAGGTGCCGGAGTTCGGCTTCATGCTGCTCGTCCTCTTCCCGGCACCCTACGTCGATGCCTCGGCCGCCTGGTCCTTCGCCAGCAAGTGGAAGCGAATCGCGGTCGGCGCGGGGGGGATGATCTTCGAGTTGTTCGTGGCGTCGATCGCTGCGCTCGTATGGCTGAATACACAGCCCGGCTCGTTGGTGCATCAGATCGCGTACAACGCCATCTTCACGGCGTCGGTGTCCACCATCCTCTTCAACGCCAACCCGCTCATGCGCTTCGACGGCTACTTCATTCTCGCCGACCTGCTCGAGGTGCCCAACCTCATGCAGCGGTCGATGAACCAGCTCAAACACTTCTTCAAGACCCGCGTCTACAGGATGAAGAACGAGACGCCCCCGAGCAGCCAGCGCGGCGAGACGGCCATCCTCTACACCTACGGCATCCTCGCGCTCGCCTACCGCATCTTCCTGTTCTTCTCGATCACGCTCTACGTGATGGGCAAACTCTTCGCCATCGGGCTGGTGCTGGCGATCTGGACGGCGGGCATGTGGTTCATCCTGCCCGTCGGCAAGTTCGTCCACTGGCTGGCGAGCCACCCGTCGCTCGCCGACTTCCGGCCGCGGGCGATCGCGACCAGCCTGGCGATGATCGCCGTCGGTCTCGGTGCGGTCGGCCTTGTGCCCATGCCCGACCACAGGCGCGCTACGGGCGTCGTCGAGAGCGAGGCATCCACCGGCGTCTTCTTCGGTGCCGACGGGTTCGTCGAGGAGGCGCACGTCCGCATCGGCGACGCGGTCCGCGCCGGCGAACCGATCGTCACGCTCCGCAGCGATGAGTTGCGGGCACGCCTCGCCATCGTCACGGCCCGGATCGCCGAGATGGAGAGCATCGAGCAGCAGGCGATGGGCAGAGGCAGCACGGCAACGGCCCAGGTCGCGCGCCAGCGCATCGACACGCTCGGCGGGCAGGCCGATTACCTGCGGAAAGAGATCGAAAAACTCATCGTTCGCGCGCCCCACGACGGCCGCGTCGTCTCGGCGGACCCGGCGGCGCTCGTCGGCTCGTTCGCAAAGCGCGGCGAGCCGGTCTGCCGTGTCGTTGACGAATCGCGCGTTCGCGTGACCGCCTTGCTCAAGCAGCAGGACGCCGACTGGCACTATGCGCTCGGGCAGGAGCGTTACCGCGTCGAGGTGCGGTTCCTCTCGCGTGCAGGCGACACGGTGCCCGGGCGCGTCGTCAAGGTTTTGGAGGCGGGGCAGACCCGCCTGCCGCACCCGTCGCTCGGGTACGGCGGCGGAGGCTCGGTCGCGACCGCCAAGGACGACAACACGGGGCTTGTCGCGACAAACCCGCAGTTCGTGATGCACGTCGAGCCGCTGCCCGCGCAGGCCGGGCAGTGGACGGGGATGCCCGGTGAGCGGGTGCGGCTGCGGTTCACGCTGCCACGCACCCCGCTCGCGTGGCAGTGGATCGACCGCCTGCACAAACTGGTGCAGGGCAAGGTGAACGTGTGAAGACAGAATGACGAAGTGACCCATGTCCCAGGCAGTCACGCGATATCACGCATTGTTCGAGGCCGTTCGTTCGCGGAGGCGTCGGCCCGAGGTCCACAAGGGCCTCGACGGACTGGCCGTGCGCGCGGGCGTGAAGGCCCGACAGTTGCGCGTTCGGCGCGCATGGTTCATCCGGCAGGCCGAGCTGATCGATGACCTCGCGCCGCCGATCCGTGCGCTCTCAGAAGCGGCTCTCGAGGACAACATCCGTGAAGCGCGCGAGCGGTTCGTACGCGGACGGGCCGATGATGCGCTGGTGCGGCGCGGCATGGCGCTGGTGCGTGAGGCCGCACGCCGCGAAACGGGGGAGGAGGCGTTCGTCGTGCAGTTGATGGGCGCGCTCGCCCTCTATCACGGGCGCGTCATCGAGATGCTCACGGGCGAGGGCAAGACGCTGACCGGCTCCATCGCGGCTCCGCTCATCGCGTGGCGACGCAGACACCTGCACGTTTTCACCGTGAACGACTACCTCGCGCGACGCGACGCGGAGAGCCGGCGGCCGGTCTACCGCCGCTGCGGCCTGGACGTCGGCGCGATCCAGCAGGAGATGGACTCCGCCGCGCGGTTCGACGTCTACGCCCGCGCGATCGTCTACGGCACGCCGAAGCAGATCACCGCCGACTATCTGCGCGACCAGATCCGCCTGGGCGAACTGAACAGCGCGTGGGCCGGTCGGCAGCGATTGATGCTCTCGGGCGATGCGGGCGGGCCGCTGGTGCCCGGGCTGCAGGCCGCGCTGGTGGACGAGGCGGACGCGGTGCTGATCGATGAGGGCGTTGTTCCGCTCATCATCGCGCGAAGCCGGCGTGAGGACGATATGTCCGAGGTCTACCAGCAGGCCGCCGCGATGGCCGCGAAACTCGACGAAGGGCCGGACTACAAGATCGACTATCTCCGCAGGCGCGCCGAACTCAAGAGTCGCGGCGAGCACCGCCTGTCGCAGATGTTCCAGGGGCTGGACCAGCCGATCTGGCGGGCGACGCGCCGCGCGGAGGAACTCGTCCGGCAGGCGCTCGTTGCACGCCACTGCTACCGCCACGGGCAGCACTACCACGTCGTCGACGGCCGGGTCGTCATCGTGGACGAGTACACAGGCCGGTTCCTCCCGGACCGGTCCTGGGAGCACGGCCTGCACCAGGCGGTGGAGGCGAAGGAAGGGTTGACCGTCACCGCCGACCGCGAGACGCTCGCCCGCATGAGTTTCCAGCGGTTCTTCCGCAGCTACCCGTTCCTCTGCGGTATGACGGGCACCGCCGCCGACGCGACCGGCGAGATCGAGCACGTCTACTCGCTGCCCGTCGTCGTCGTGCCGACGAACAGGCCGGTCATCCGTGAGCAGTGGCCGCGGCGCATCTTCCGCACGGCGCAGGCGAAGTGGTCGGCGATCGTCGAATCGATCGAAGCCGTACACGAAGCGGGCCGGCCGATTCTCGTCGGCACACGGTCGATCGCGGCGAGCGAACTGCTCAGCGAACGGCTGACGCAGCGCGGCCTGCCGCACGTCGTCCTCAACGCCCTGCACGACAAGGAAGAGGCAGAGCTGATCGCACACGCCGGGCGCGGCGCGACCAACGAATCACCCGCGCCGATCACCGTCGCCACGAACATGGCCGGCCGCGGCACGGACATCGTGCTCGAACCCGCCGCTCGCGCCGCAGGCGGGCTCCACGTCCTGCTCACCGAGATGCACGCCGCGAAGCGCATCGACCGCCAGTTCATCGGGCGCGCCGGCCGGCAGGGCGACCCCGGCTCGGCCCAGGTCTTTTGCTCGCTCGAAGACGAACTCGTGATCCAACACGCCCGCGACCTCGCGCCCGTGCTGCTCCGGCGCACCCAGGCGGAAGAACTCTCGCACATCCGCTCAGCACACGCCTTGATGCGCCTCGCGCAGCGCCGCGGCGAGGCGTTCGCCCGCCGCAACCGCGCGGCCGTGCTGCGGCAGGACGACTGGATGGACCAGTACCTCCCGGGCCGGTGAGAGTCGGCTGGCGGCGATCGGACGCGGCGCACCAAGCCTCTGCCACCCATCCCAAGCCTCAGCAAAGAGCCACCTCGGGGACTCGAACCCCGGACCTGCGCTTTACGAAAGCGCCGCTCTACCGACTGAGCTAAGGTGGCGGTCGGGCGACGGAGGCCGCCGCGGAGAGGAAGTATCCGGGCCTCGGGGTCGATTGTCCAGTCAGGGCGTCGTGGGGATCGGTTCGAGGGTGTGGCAGATCCGGGCTTGTGAAACAAACGCCCCTGGCGGCAGCACTAGGGGCGAGTGTGGGATCACCGGCGGCGGTTGGCAGGCGGCTTGAGCGCGCGTGGGGGCACTGATGGCTGCAGCGGCGCTCAGCACCCGCCGACGAAGGCGTTCAGGAAGGTCAGCACGTCGATCGTGTTGACGGTGCCGGTGCCGTCCACATCGGCGCAGGGATCGCCGGCGGTGTAGGCGTTGAGGAAGCCGATGAAGTCGAGGGTGTTCACGACGCCGTCGGCATTCCAGTCGGCGATGCAGATGAGGGCGAGCACTGCCGCGACATCGGCTTGCGTTACCCATTCGGCGTTCGTGAAGCCGGCACCGTCGTTCACATCCATGTGCATGAGGGCGTGGACACTGTTGAAATCGCGGCCCTGCCACTTCCAGCCGGTGTATTCGAAGTCGTCTGAGGGATCGTTTTTCGTGCCGTTGTCGTGGACCATGAGCGTCTGGTCGTCGAGCGTTGCGCCCAGGAGCGACACGGCGAGGCAGTGATCGAGCCGGTCGGCTGCGCCGTCGAAGTTGATGTCGCCGATGACGTAGCGGAACTGAGCGACACCGGCCTTGTCGTTGAAACGGCCGGGAGTGAGCCCGAAGCCGGTGAGATCGACGCCCGTGGGTCCGTTGACGCGGGCCGAGTCGAAGAGCATGTCGGGGACCGAGACCACGTCGCCGTGCACCCATTCCTCGTCGGCGCGCCGGGGCTGCGGGCCTGGGTTGGTGTCGCGGTAGGCGAGCCGGACGATCGCGTCGGGGTTGTAGCCGGGCGTCTCGGAGATCTCGTCCTGGCTGCTGCGGACGTACTCCTTGCCGGCGTTGTGCGACCAGGCGATATCGTCGACCATCTGGTACGGCTCGAGCCTGCGGCCCCACGGCTGGTAGGGCGGGCCGAAGTCGATGCGGCTGTCCCAGTTCTCGTCGGGATCGACATCCTTGCGCCATGAAGTGCCGTAAGGCTGGTCCGCGGGTCTGCGGCGGAGAAGTACGTAGGTCGAGGAATCGTCGTTGGCGAGCTTGCCGGGGGTGTCCGTCGTGGGGACGTGCGTGGCGATGAAGCCTGCGATCGCGGTTTCGGGAGCGACGAGGTCGGGGATGAAACTGAACCCGCCGGTATCGTTGTAGAGCACGAAGAGTCCGTTGGAGCCGATGCTGTATCCGTCGAGGGCGAAGCACTCGTCGATCTCGGAAGGTCGGTCGGGGATGCCGTTGCCGTTGAGGTCCGCACCGCCCTTGAGCAGGGCGATGACGTACCCGTCGAGGCTGGCGCCGGGGTAGCCGTAGAGTTCGATGTATTCCCAGTACTCATCCACGCTGCCCGGAGGATTCTCGAACACCTCGTTGATGACGACCTGGGCTTGGGCAGCACCGCCCATGAAGGCCAGGACGAGTGCCGCGGGAACGCGAGTTCTGAGCATGTGATCCTCTCCTCTGGTTTGGTGGTGACTCAGCGGTATCTGCCCGAGGAGAGAATCCCCCCGAACACCCTGCCTTCGAGATCCGGGTATGTGTACTCGCCGCCTTGCAGCCTGCCCCCGAACTCCTTGTCGCCGTTGATGTCGCGGAAGGAATCGACGTGCCCGTCGGCGAAGGCGAAGTTGCCGATGACGCGATCGTGTCCCTTCTTTGAGATGCTCATCGCGCCCTTGCCGTGTGCGGGTCCGAAGTCGGTGTAGTTCTGCCAGGCGAACCACTTCGTTGCGGGATCGATGACTGGCCCGTCGGTCATCTGCTTGACGGCGGGATACTTCTGGCCCTTGTAGGTGATCTGGTCGTTTCCCGAGAGCGTGTCGGTTCTGGCGTCGGCCATGAGTGGGACGGCATCGGGAGGCGCCATCACCATGTACCGATCGTTCAGCGGGCCGACGCAGTCCTTGGGGTTCTTCGTGTCGGGAAACGGCACGCCTTCTCCGCCGCGCGGGTATCGCAGCTCGGTGAGGCCCATGTACCAGGACTGCGTGTAGTTGGTGTTGAAGCCGCGCTGGATCAGCAGGTCGCGCTCCTCTTCGGTGAACGGCTTGAACGGCTTGTCGTTCAGCCGTTCCATGATGAGGTTCTGGCTGAACTTCGCGGGCAGGCTGGGGCAGAGCATCTCGCCCGGCCTGCCGTACTCGCCGTTCACCATGTCCGCGACCCAACCGGCCTCGTCGGCAGGTCCGTAGCCCCGGTTCGTGCGGTTGTCCCAGGGGCCTGAGCCGTACGTTCCCTTCCAGGAGCCCGCGTACGAGGTGAACGCAACGCCGATCTGGCGCAGGTTGCTCGCGCACACGGCCTGACGCGCCACCTCGCGCGCCTGCCCGAGCGCCGGCAGGAGCAGGCCGATCAGTAGCGCGATGATCGCGATGACGACGAGCAGTTCGATGAGCGTGAAGCCCGAACGGGAAGGCTGCGTGTACGCCATGAACCGTGTCCCCTCGAACGGCAGCGCGAGCGACGATGCCCACGCGGCATGTGTCGAAAGTATGGACGTGCGAGCGTTGTCCCGGATCAAGGCGGCGCAAAGACTCGGCTAAGACTCCGGGTGCGTGAGCGTCGAGCACGCGGGGTCCGCGCTTTTTGTCAGGACCTTAGCGGAACGCCAATCCGTGCGAAACGAACCCCGTTCTACGCTGCGTCACTGCCACGGGTACGCGACGGGCCCGCGCGGGTCGGCGGGTCGGTGGCGACCGCAGTTCAGCATGGGAGCAAAGAGAGATGACGAAGATGAAGATGATGGCGACCGTTCTCGCGGCCGGCATCGCCTCCGCGGCCTGCGCCAGCAACGTCCGCATCACTGAGTGGATGTACTCCGGTAATCTCGGCGAGTTCGTCGAGTTCACCAACATCGGCAATGTTCCCGTCGATATGACGGGATGGTCCTACGACGACGACAGCCGCCTGCCCGGCGTGTTTGACCTTTCGGGCGCGGGCACCCTGATGCCGGGGGAGAGCTTCATCATCACCGAGGTCTCTCCCGCGGCGTTCATCGCCGATTGGGGCCTCTCCGGCGTCACTGTTCTCGGGCCTTACACCAATAACCTCGGGCGCAACGACGAGATCAATCTCTACGACTCCGGCGGCAACCTCGTGGACCGCTTCACCTACGGCGATCAGGCCTTCCCAGGCACCATCCGCACCCAGACGATCAGCGGCAACCCGAACTCGAACGCCGCTCTCGGCGCCAACGACGTCTACCAGTGGTCGCTCTCGTTCATCGGCGATGTGCAGGGGTCGTGGTTCTCGGCAGGCGGCGACCTCGGCAATCCGGGAACTTACATCCCGGCTCCCGCGTCGATCGCTCTGCTGGGCCTCGGGCTGGCGTCCGCCGCTCGCCGCCGTCGCTGATCGCGTGCCGAGATCCTGCGCGTGGTCACTCAGCCAGCGCCGCCCGTTCGTGTGGGCGGCGTTGTCATGCGCGGCGCAAGTCAAGGGCATCGGCGATCCGCACGCCTGGGGCGGCAGCCCGGAGGCGGACGAGTTGCCGCTCGCCGAGGCGCGCGCGGAGCGTGACCTCCGAGTCGTTGTACGACCGGTCCAGCACGCGCCCCTCGGTCTCGACGAGGTGCACGGCCCGCGCGTCCGTGCTCGGCAGCGTGACGAGCACTTCGCGCTCCCCCCCCCGTGCCGCGAGGGCAACCGCCGAGGCGAGTTCGTCCGCACCGAGGCGCGGCCTGCCGTCTGGGCCGGGCAGGGCGCAGAGCGCGATTGCACCGGGCCGCTTGCGTTGCCAGACGAGCGGCTCGGAGTTGTCGCGCAGGCGGTCGGCCTTGTTGAGGAGCAGCAGCCGCTGGGGTGCACGCCACTGAGTGTTTCCGTCGCGTTCCTCGTGGCGACGCACCTCCGCGAAGAGGTCGTCCAGCGTCCGCTCGACGACGCCGAGTTGGTGCTCCGCCGCGGGATCGGAGACGTCCAGCACGATGAGCAGGAGGTCCGCGTGCGTCGCCTCTTCGAGCGTGGCCCGGAACGAAGCGATGAGGTTGTGCGGCAGGTCGCGGACGAACCCGACCGTGTCCGAGAGCATCACCCGCAGGCCGCCCTCGACCGCCCATTCGCGGGTGCGCGTCATCAGGGTGGCGAAGAGGCGGTCGTCCGCGTACGCTCCGCCCGCGGTGAGCGTGTTGAAGAGCGTGCTCTTGCCGGCGTTCGTGTAGCCGACCAGTCCGACGGTGAAGTGCTCTTCGTTGCGCTTGCGCACGGCGCGGCGTTTGCGTCCCTGGATTTCGTCCAGTTCGCGCTGCAGGGCGAGGCGCCGTCGCTGCACGAGTCGGCGGTCGATCTCCAGCTGCTGCTCGCCGGGGCCGCGTGTGCCCACGCCGCCGATCCCGCCGCGTCCGACGATGCGTTCGAGGTGGTCCCACATGGCGCGCAGTCGGGGGTAGGTGTACTCCAGCTGCGCCAGTTCGACCTGGAGCCGGGCTTCGTGCGTGGTAGCGCGGGCGGCGAAGATGTCGAGGATGAGTTCGGAGCGGTCGATGACCTTGCGCTCGACTTCCTGCTCGATGTTGGCGATCTGTCGCGGAGAGAGATCGTGGTCGAAGATGACGGTGGTCGCTCCGAGGCGCTCGCACAGCCCCTTGAGTTCGCGCACCTTGCCCGTGCCCATGTAGGTGCCCGGGATGGGCCGGTCGAGGCTCTGGCTCATCTCGCCCACGACGACCGCGCCGGCCTGCTCGGCGAGGGCACGCAGTTCGCCGAACGGGTCGGCCCGGTCGTAGCGCGACTCAGGCAGCCGGACCGCCGCCAGCACGGCACGCTCCGCCTGCACGCCGAGCGACGTTCTTTCCCGTGGTTCCGGCACGGGCAAGTTTAGCACGCGCCGCGCCGCTCACGACCGTAGAATCACGCGCCCGCCGCGGCATCGAAGGGAGTACGCCGTGCCAAAGGTTCGCGTGTTCGTGCAGGTCGCGCTGGTCGCCATTCTCGGCGTCGCCGTGCTCGGCTCGACGCTCCGCATCGCCCAGATGGGCGGCGACTACGAGTTCTTCGACCCGCTCATCGATGTCAAGCACATCCTGACCACCCGCTACGTCGAGCCGGTGGACGCCGCGACGCTGCAGCGGGCCGCCATCGACGGCATGATCGAGTCGCTCAATGACCCATTCACGGTCTACGTCCCGCCGCGCGACGTGCGCGAGTTCGAGAAGGCCCTGACAGGCGAGTACGTCGGCATCGGGGCGCAGGTCATCGTCCGCGACGGCTGGCTCACGATCGTCACGCCGCTCGAAGGCTCGCCCGCCTTCCGGGCAGGCCTCATGCCCGACGACCGCATCGTCGAGATCAACGGCGAGTCCACCTTCGGCAAGACCGCCCAGGACAGTGTCGACGTCCTGACCGGACAGCCCGGCACGTCGGTCGAGTTGACCGTTGAACGCGCGGGCGAGCGCTTCGGCGTCACCGTCGTCCGCGACCAGATCAAGACACTCCCCGTCAAGGGCTTCCATCGACGCGGCGCGGAGGGCGAGTGGCAGCACCTCATCGACCCCGACCGCGGCATCGTGTACGTCTGGCTCACGCAGTTCAATCCCGGTTGCGCACGCACGATCGGAGAGGTGCTGCTGCAGCACGGCGCGGAACGCGGTGAACTGGGCGGCCTCGTCCTTGACCTGCGATGGAACCCCGGCGGCGTTCTCGGCGAAGCGATCGCTCTCGCGGACATGTTCCTCAAGGAAGGCGTCATCGTGTCGACACGCGGCAGGGCGCACCCGGAGGAGGTCGCCACCGCGCGCGCCCAGGGCACGCTGCCCGATTTTCCCGTCATCATCCTGCTCAACGAGGCGAGCGCATCCGCCAGCGAGGTGCTCGCGGGAGCGCTCCAGGAGAACGGCCGTGCCGTCGTGCTCGGCACACGCTCGGTGGGCAAGGGCAGCGTGCAGTCGGTCATCACCCTGCCGAACGGAAATGGCGCGCAACTCAAGATCACGGAGCAGGGCTACTACCTGCCCTCCGGGCGAAGCCTGCAACGAACCGACACCTCCGTCGAGTGGGGCGTCGATCCGACGCCGGGCTTCTACATGCCGCTCTCGACGGAGCAGGTGTCCGACCTGCTCCGCGTGCGCCGCGAGGAAGACGTCATCCGCGCCAACGGCGAGGGCGATTGGTCCGATCCCGCCACGATCGTGGACCGTCTGCGCGATCCGCAACTCGCCGCAGCGTTGCGTGCCGTGCAGGCACGGATCGACACCGGCGAGTGGGAGCGGACCGGCCAGCCCGGCCCGGAGCGCGAGGCGATCGCGCTCGACGAACTCCGCCGCATCCAGCGGACGCGCGACGTGATGCTCCGCGAACTCGGCCGACTCGAAAGGCGCATCGCTGCGATCGAGACCGGTGTGCCCGACGCCGCCGCTCGTGCCCAGCGCGATCTCTGGCCCGACGACGTCGAACTCACGGGCGGTACGCTCGAACTCTTCGACCCCGAGGGCAACCGTGTCGTCCGCATGCGGATCACGGCCGACGATCTCGAACGCTGGCTGCTCGACGCCCCCCTCGAACCCGCCGAATGACTCACCCTCCCGTTCTTCCCGCTCTCGCTGGTGCCCGGTGCCCAGCGCCCGATGACTGACCCGTCATGCTGCTGCTCGGCCTGGAAACATCGTGCGATGAGACCGCCGCCGCGATCGTCGAGGACGGCACGCGCGTCCGGTCGAGCGTGGTCGCCTCGCAGCACGACCTGCACGCGGAGTACGCGGGCGTCGTGCCGGAGATCGCGAGCCGTGCGCACGTCGAGCGCATCACGCCCGTGGTTCGCGCCGCGCTGCGCGAGGCGGGCGTCGCGCTCGCCGACCTCGACGCGGTGGCCGTCGGATATCGCCCCGGCCTGATCGGATCGCTCGTCGTGGGGGTGGCCGCGGCCAAGGCGCTCGCCTGGTCGCTCCGCGTCCCGCTTGTCGGCGTGGATCACGTTCACGCGCACCTGTACGCCGGCCTGCTGCACGAGGGGAACGCGGCAGGCGGCGACACGCACGCTCTGTTCCCGGCGATCGGACTCGTCGTCTCCGGCGGGCACACCTCCATCTATTCGATTGAGTCTCCGGTCGCGCTCGCGCGCCTCGGCGCGACCATTGACGACGCCCTCGGCGAAGCCTTCGACAAGGCCGCCACGATCCTCGGCCTGCCCTACCCGGGCGGGCCGGCGATCGACGCTCTCGCACGCACGCCCGGCGCGAACGATCACGCCCACGACTTCCCGATCGCACGCCTCGCCCGCGATTCCCTCGACTTCTCGTTCTCCGGCCTGAAGACCGCGCTCCTCTACGCCGTGCGCGGCGTGCCCGGCCCGGGCGGGCGGGTGACTCCGCCCGTTCTCACCGAGCGCGACCGCGCGGACCTGGCGGCGTCGTTCCAGCGGGCGGCGTGCGAAGCGGTCGTGCTGAAACTCCGGCGCGCCCTCGCCGGTCTGCGAGTGCGCGGGCCTTGCCGATCGCTGCTCACCGGCGGCGGCGTGACCGCCAACACGCGCCTTCGGGCCGAGCTGGCCTCGTTCGCGGCCGGCGAGGGGCTGGAACTGCGACTGCCGCCCGCGCGGTTCTGCCTCGACAACGCCGCGATGATCGCCGGGCTGGGTCATGCCCTGCTCGCCGCGGGCGTGCGGCACGGCCTCGACCTGTCCGCGGTACCGACAACGTCGCATTGACCGGAGAGTCATCGCATGGTTGCCCGTTCACTGCTCCTTCTGGCCGCGCTGACGTTCTCGTCCGTCACGCCCAACCCGCTGGCGGCACAACCCCAGCGCACGGGCGGGTGCCACGAGTCCATCGATAACTACGAGGCCCGTTCAATCCGGGGCTTCAGCGTGATGGTCAACCGTGCGTTGCTGACCGACGACACGCTCGTGCGAGACACGCTTGTCAGTCTCGAGCACGACCTGTCGATGGTGGAACGATCGGTCGCGTTGCCGCAACTCGCGTTCCTGCGCACGGTCACGGTCTGGGTCGAGGCCCAGGGCGCGGCCGTCCCGGGCGGCATGAGCGGGCGGGGCATGTGCTACCACCCCTCGCCGCAGTGGCTCGCGGCCCACGGCCTGCTCCGTGAGAAGGCCGGCGGCATCGAGGTCGTGAACGCTCGGGACTTTCTCGAGTGGCGGCGGAACCAGCCGTTCATGACGCTCCACGAGTTCGCGCACGCCTACCACCACGCGCTCGGCTACGACCACCCGGATGTCCGCGCGGCCTACGAAAGCGCGATGGCCGAGGGCCTGTACGAGGCGGTCGCCCACAACCTCGCGGCGGACGGATCGCCCGCGCGTGCCTACGCCGCGAACAACCCGCAGGAGTACTTCGCCGAACTGACAGAGGCGTACTTCGGGCTCAACGACTACTTCCCGTTCACACGCCCGCAACTCCGTCGGCATGACCCGCGGGGCTTCGCGCTGGTCGAGCGTCTCTGGACGATGACCGAGGCGGACCTGGCGCGCGCCCGCGCGGCACGTGCCGATCCGGACTGACCTTTCACGGTGCGCCATATGCCGGAACCACCGTCGAAGCCGCGAGTTTCGCACCATCCGGCATCCCTTGACCCGGATGTTCTGCTGCGACAGTGCTCGCTCGGGCGAGGGCGCAGCAGCGGACCTGGCGGGCAGCACCGCAACAGAGTCCAGACCCTCGTGATCCTGACCCACACGCCCACGGGGCTGTCAGCGCAGGCGTCGGAACGCCGCAGTGCGGAGGAGAACCGGCGCGTGGCGTTGCGGAGGTTGCGTCTGATCCTGGCCACGGAGCACCGCGCCGCGGTGCCGCGCGGGGAGTGCCGCACCGCGCTCTGGCTCTCGCGCTGCGGCACGGACGGTCGCATCGCGTGCAACTCGCGGCACCCTGACTACCCGGCCATGCTCGCCGAGGCGCTCGACGTCGTGGAGGCGTGCGGCCTGGACGTGAAGCAGGCGGCCGTTCGGCTCGGATGCACGCCGACGCAGATCGTCCGGCTCGTCGCGGCGCATCCTCCCGCGCTCGAACGCCTGAACCGGTCGCGACAAGCGCGGGGCATGCGCGCTCTCCGACATGAATAACAACACGAACCCGCCGGGTCGGGCGGGTTCGTGCGTACTCGGAGAGGGACGCCCCGTCCTCGGTCTGCCGGAGTCGTCGTCAGCGACGGCGACGAGCGGCGAGCAGCCCGCCCAGCCCGACGAGGGCGAGCGAGCCTGGCGCCGGGATCGTGTAGAGACGCATGTGGAACTGCGCGAAGGGGTTCCCGCCGAAGAAGAAGGTGCCCGCGTACGTGCCGGAGCCTTGCGGCCCGCCGTCGTAGCGGTCGAAGGCGTCCTCCTGCCCGTGACCGCCGGTCGAGATCAGCGGTCCCATGCTGGTGGCGTTGCCGCGGTTGGCCATGTTGTAGGAGTACTCGAAGTCCTGGCCGGGGATGGAATCCTTGTCCGGTCCGTTCATGATGAACGCCGAGGATCCCAGGTTCACGTCAACGATCCAGGCCTGAACGCCGCCGGTGTTTGAGCCGGGCAGGCCCGTGAGGAGGAACGCGGCCACCTGGTTCGAGACGTCGTTGAACCCGTTGCCGTTCTCGTAGAATCGGACCTCGATGTCCACGGGCACGGTGCTGTTGGTCGCGTAGCCGATCTGGAACCCGTCCACCGTGTTCAGCACGAGATTGCCTGCGGGAACATCGCCCCAGTCCACGACCCATTGGGTGCTGACGCGGTTCGAGAAGAACCCGGTCTGGTTCGTGCTGTCCCACGCGATCTGGTGGGTGCGGTGGCCCCCGCCGCCGACTTTGACCTTGCCGGTCGTCAGGTTGTACTTGGCGTAGTTGACCACGGAGACCGGCTCCGCGATGTCAGCCATCGCCATGCTTCCCGTCAGCGCGAGCGCGCTGACCACGACGAGACTCCTCATGTCTCAATCTCCTTCCGCGCTCCGGTGACTCGCGCTCCGGCGACCCCCGCGCGACGCACCGTCGCGCTCCAGAGGGGTGCCTCGGCCGACGCCCGCTGGGTGTCGGGGCCTCGGACATGCCCGCGCATCCATCGAAACGCACAAACTCCTCAGAACGAGGGGGATTGCCCGTTCGTTCATGGGGCAATATCCCTGCTTTGAAGGCGCGAATCAAGGGGAATCCGCCGGATTTGCTCGGGACACGATCGTTCGGAGTATGCACAGTGGACGGCACCTGAACTCGGGGATCGACGCCGCAGTTGTGTCGATGGGGGGACCTGGAGAACCCGCCGATCGTTCGTCGGGCTGTGCCGAGCCAGGGACTGGGCATCGGATGCGAGAATGGGGTGTTGAGTTCGTGCCGTGTGCGGATCGACGGGCTGGGCCGGTACTCCTGTCTCGCACTGCCGGATGGCCGCAGCCGAAGGCTTGATTCCCCCCGAACGGCGGGCGTGCAGGAAAAAGTGTTTTTGGAACGAACCGGGCTTGACACGGGGATCGGGCATCCGGTACTTTCGTCCGGTGAGTACCGCTCGGTTTGTGGCGGATTGAGAGAGACTGACAGTCGGAGAGAGATAAGTCGATCTTTGCCCGTGGTGCATGCGCCAGCCTCCACGCGAGGCTCCAGCGGTTGTTGAGGCGACTTCGTTCGCCGCAGGCGCTGGGATGCTGGCGACTTGGTTCGGAGACAGACTGCCTCGGACGCGTTGTCGGGGGCATCACCCCATGCGGGTGGTTCGTGTGGATTCGTATAGGAGTGACGAGACAATGAGAAATGTGACTCGCAGCGCACAGTGCCTCTTCGGCGGCACGATCCTCTCGGCGGGACTCGCTGCCCCCGCTTCGGCGCAGCTCTTCAACATCGACCAGAACCCCGGCGGCTGGGCCGCGGCCAAGGCCGGCCTCATCCTCGAGGGCTGCTCTGACTTCACCAAGGACGCCAGCTACCCGCTCATTGGCATCAAGGGGCCGGTGACCAGCGCGGGCAACGGACCGGTCAGCCCCGGCACCGTCTACGCCACGCACTCGTTCAACACCGTGAACGCGGCGAACTACTTCTACAACATCGCCACCCTCGGGCCGCACTACGGCTTCGGCAACCCGCACAACGCCCTCCTGGCGAACTACTTCGTCGACGCGTTCCGCATGGACTTCTCCGGCGCGGGCGTGCAGGCCGTTGAGTTCAACGCTCTCACCGTCGTCGGCGGCGCGTCCGTCAACATCACGGTCTATGACTCCAACGGCTCCACCGCCTACAACAACGTGAACGTCGGCGGCGCGTTCGGCGCGAACCTCGGCGTCCTCGGCAACGGGATCACCCGCATCGACATCTTCGACGCCGGCGGCGGCGCGGAAGGCGTCCAGCGGAAGGTCTGCACCTACCTCGTGCCCGCCCCGAGCAGCGCGGCGCTCCTGGCCCTCGGCGGCCTGGTCGCCACCCGTCGCCGTCGCTGACGGCACGGCACGCCGGCGGACTCCCGCTCCCGGCTTGCGCCGCGGGTGAGAGAATCGCAGGCGTGAACAACACACGCTCAAGCCCGACCCGGTGAAAGCCGGGTCGGGTTGTTTCCACAACCCCCGTCGCGCCCGGCACGCGCGCGTGCCCGCGTCTACGATTCGCCCGCGGGCGCTCGGACCGGCGCACCGCACTCTTATCCCGGGCGCCGGCCGCATCGCGTGTGCGGCGCGCCCGCAGGCAACGGCGAGTCGGGCAGGACGATGATCATCCAGGGCCAATCCCAGCGCATCCACGCCATCCGTCAGGCCGTCAATGCCCAGCAGTGGGTGATCGCCGAGGAACTGCTCCAAGAGGCCGTGCAGCGGGGGAGGCCCGACGCGGAGATGCTTTATTACATGGGCATCGTCCACGAGGTGCGGTTCGAAATCGACGCCGCCCTGGAGTACGGCGAACGCTCGATGCGGCTGCTCCCGAACCCGGGCGCCGCGCTCCTGATCGCCCGCGCTCACCGCCTGCGCGGCGAGACGGACGAGGCGGTGCGGATGTGCGATCGCGCCCTCGAACTCGCCCCCGGCAACGTGCTGGCCCTGGCGACGAAGGCCGGCTCGCTCGAGGAGGCGGGCCGGTACGACGAGTCGCTCGCCGTCGTGGAGCCGCTGCTCGAGCGAGCGAAGCAGCAGGACCGCCAGGCCGAGGCGCCCATCCTGGCCGAGTGGGCCAAGCTCCTCATCCAGCAGAAGCGTTACGAGGAGGCGATCGGCGTCATCGACGACCTGATCGCCAACCACCAGCCCGACGAGCGGCGTCGGTGCGGCCTGCTCTACACCCGGGCCAAGGCCTGCGACAAGGCGAAGGACTACGAGGGCGCGTTCCGCTCGGCGGAGGAAGCGAACAGGTTCGAGGCCCTCCCCTTCGACCCCGAGGTCTACCGCGAGCAGGTGACGGCCCTGATGACGCACTGGTCGCGCGAGAAGATGGCGAAGTTCCCCATCAGTTCCTGCGCCAGCGAGGTGCCGGTCTTTGTCGCCGGGATGCCCCGCAGCGGCACCAGCCTCATCGACCAGATCATCGACGCCCACCCCCGGGCGGCGGGCGTGGGTGAGCTCGACACCATCGACCGCTTCGCCATCGAGCTTGCCGCCGCGTGGAACCCGGACCTCGAGCCGCCCGAGAGTTTCGGCCCGTTCAACAGCCGCAGGTGGACGCAGGTCGCGGAGAGGTACGTCCGCGAGGTGCGCAGGCTCGCGCCGACGGCCGAGCGCATCGTGAACAAGTCGCTGGGGAACAACCGGCTGGTCGGGCTGATCGCGCGGCTCTTCCCGAGGACGCGCATCATCCACGCCATCCGCGACCCGCGCGACGTGGCCGTCAGCTGCTTCATGGGCGGGTTCAACAACCGGATGCACCCGTGGACGACGCGGATCGACTGGGTCGTCGCCGCGTGGGAGCAGTCGATGCGCATGATGGAGCACTGGAAGTCGTCGCTGGACGTGCCGATCCTCGACGTGCACTACGAGCGGCTCGTGAACGACCCCGAGACCGAGTTCCCGCGCATCATCGAGTTCCTGGGCCTGGAGTGGGACGACGCCTGCAACGAGTTCCACAAGAGCCGACGCACCGTCCGCACGCTCTCGTACGACCAGGTGAACCGCCCGCTCTACACCACCTCGGCCGGGCGCAACCAGCACTACGCGAAGTTCCTCGAGGGCGTGAAGTTCCCCGCCTACGACCCGTACGCGTGACGGGCCGCGACCGTGGGGGAGCGGTCGGCCGCGCGCCGTGCTCACGCCGCGCGGCGGGCCGTCGTTTCGGCGCGCGGCGCGTCCCGCGCGGACCCGAAGAGGACCGCGTGCAGCGCGGGATCGCCGCGGCCCGTGCTGCGCAGGGCCCGCACGCGGTAGACCGTCTCGCCCCCCCCTCCGCCCGGCGGGAGCGTCTCGTCGGTGAAGGCACGCCCGCCCGCGACGCCGAGCGTCTCGAACGGCCCACCCCCGAGCGACCGCGCCACCTCGTAGACCGTCCCCCCCAGCCCCGGCGGCGTGGCGCACGACCAGCGCAGCCCCACCGTCCCGTCCTGGCGCAGCGTCGTCCGGAAGCGGTAGGGCACGCCCGGCGCGGGCGCGGGCGAGGGCGGACGCGGCGCGGGGATCGCCGCCGCCGCGTAGACCTCGGGGTCGTCGGCCGCCGCCGCCTTGATCCGCGCCACCGCCGCCGCCGTGCGGCGCCGGGCCGTCGAGGCCGCCTCGCGGAACGAGGCCGTCGCGGCCCGGGCCGCGTCGCGGGCCTCCTGCGCGGCCGTCCGCGCCGACGAGGCCGACTCGTACAGCGTGCGGAGGGCGGCCACCTCGGCGGCCGTCAGGCCGATGGCCCCGGGGTCGGCCTCCCACCCGTCGAGGTGGGCGGCGAGGAAGTCGATCAGGCGTGAGTCCGACTTGGGGAGGACGCGCATGGGGGTTGCCATCGGGCCGATCCGCCCCCGGCTTCAGTGCGCGGGGCTGAAACCCACGTCCGACCCTCGCGAGCGTGCGCCCATGCGCCTCGGACCCGTGCCCGCGCGCCTCGGGCACGGGTCCGTGGGGGTCGGGCACGGGTCGGCGCGTCCTGGGCATGCGCCCGCTCGTGGGCGCTCGTGGGGGTCATGCGCCCGCTCGTGGGGGTCATGCGCCCGCTCGTGGGGGTCATGCGCCCGCTCGTGGGGGTCATGCGCCCGCTCGTGGGGGTCACGCGCCCGCTCGTAGGGGTCACGCGCCCGCTCGTGGGGGGCCGTGGGGGTCGCGGGTCACGGGGCCGCCGCGCGGACGCGAACCGCCAGCACGCCCGTCCGCCCGTAGTCGATCTCGAAGGGCGCGGCGACCGGCAGCGGCGTCACCTCCAGCCCGGCGGCGCGCAGCCGCTCGAGCGGGTCGCCCGGCGCGGCGTCGGCGTGCGGCGCGGCCCGCACCAGCACCGTCCACGGCCCCTCGGCGCGCACGCGCTCGACCAGCGCGGCCAGCGGGAGGGGCGCGCCGAACGGGTACCGCGTCTCCGGCCCGGCGTCGAAGTACGGCTCGACGCGCGTGCCCGCGTAGTACTCCACCGCCGGGTGCCAGAAGTCCACCGATGCCAGCCGCGACGGATCGACCAGCAGCCCCGGCCCGCGCAGCGCGGCGACGAACGCCCGCGGCGAGCGCTCCGCCTCCGCCCACTCGCGCCCGTAGCCGTACCACGCCCCCTGCGCCGCGGCCATGACCGCGACCGCGACCGCGGCGGCGCGCGCCAGCGCCCCCCCCCACGCGAAGTCGCGCACCGCCGAGGCCATCCACGCCCCCCCCAGCAGCGCGACGCCCGGCCAGACCGGCGTCAGGTAGCGCGGCACGCCCTTGCTCAGCGCGGCGAACCCGCACGCGCCCAGCACGACCCACGCGATCACCACGCACAATCCCGGCGTCGGACGCACGCGGTCGCGCACCAGCCACACCAGCCCGGCGAGCGCGGCGATCGAGCCGAGGCCGACGCCGTAGGCCGCCGCTTCGAGATAGGCCAGCGGGGCCTCGGGCACGAAGAGCTGCAGGTTCTCCGAGGCTTCGAGCTCGAGCGCGTCCCGCACCGCCTCCGGCCCGATGCGCGCCGTCACCGCCCGCCCCCACGCCCACAGCGCGGCCGCGCCCACGCCCAGCACGCCGACCGGGTGTGTGCGCGCAAACGCGGCGATGCACGCCCGCAGCGGCGCGGGGCGGGCCAGCGCGCCGACCAGCGCGGCCGGCAGCGCGACGCACGCCGTCATCAGCGCGAGGCCGGCCGCGTCTCCGAACGACCGCACCTCGTCGGCCCGCGTCGCCGCCACCGCCGCGGCGGCCGCCAGCGCGCAGGCCGCGACCACGCCCCACGCGCGCGCGCCCCGGGGCGCGTGCTCGACGGCGCAGCGCAGCGCGATCCCGCCGTAGCCGGCCAGCCCGATGACGAGCAGCCCCGGCGGCCCCTTCGTGAGCGCGGCCCCCGCGGCGCACATGCACGCCGCCGACACCGCCCCCCAAGCCGTGCGCGAACGCTCGCGGTGCGAACGCCACGCGGCGTCGATCGCCCAGACCGCGCCGACGACGAATGGGACGAGGATCGCGTCGAGTTCGCCGATGCGCCCGGAGCGCACCGAGAGGATGCCCGTGCCGAGGAACAGAGCCGCCCACCACGCCGCGTGCTGCGCCCACGCCCGCCCGCCGAGGCTCGCCCCTTCGCCCGCGTCGCGCTCGTGCAGCATCCGGCGCCCGAGCAGGTAGACGCCCACCACGCCCAGCGACATCGCCATCGCGACCGTCGCGCGCAGGTGCCACTCGCCCGGGCGCGTGCCCGTCAGCCGCGCGAGGGCCATCGGCGCCCAGTAGACCAGCGGCGGCTTGGCGAGGTACGGCCGGCCGTGCACCGTCGGCACGATCCACGCGCCGCGGTCGTGCATCTCGCGGGCGACGAGGGCGCGCTGCGCCTCCTGCCAGTTGGTCAGCCCGTGCGTGGAGAGGCCCAGGAAGAACACCACCGCGCACAGGGCGGCGAGCACCAGCACGTCGCGCACCGGCGGGCGGAGGCTCATGGCGTGGCCAAGCCTACGCCTCGTCGAGCAGGTCCACGCTCTCGAACCGCCTGCCCTCGAGCATCTCGAGGCTCGCCCCGCCCCCCGTCGAGACGTGCGACATCCTGTCGGCGAGCCTGAACCGCTCGACCGCGGCGGCCGTGTCGCCTCCGCCGACGATGCTCGTCGCGCCGGCGGCCGTCGCGTCCGCGATGGCGCGGGCCACCTGCTGCGTGCCGACGCGGAAGGGCATCCACTCGAAGACGCCCATCGGCCCGTTCCAGACGATCGTCTTCGCGCCGCGGAGCACTCGGGCGAACGTCGCCTGCGTCGACGGGCCGATGTCCAGCCCCATGAAGCCGGGCTTGACGTGCTCGCGCTGCACCTCGACCTGCCCCGAGGTCTCGGCGAACTGCGTCGAGCAGACGTGGTCCTCCGGCAGGTGCAGGTCGCACTTCAGCCGCGCGGCCTCCTCGACCATCCGCTTCGCCTCGGCGACGAACTTCTCCTCGACGCGGCTCTCGCCCACCTGCCGCCCCAGCGCGCGCAGGAAGGTGTACGCCATCGCCCCGCCGATCAGGAGCGCGTCGCACTTCGGCAGCAAGTGGCCCACCGCGCCGATCTTGTCCGAGACCTTCGCCCCCCCCAGCACGACCACGAAGGGCTTGGCCGGGGCGCGCAGGGCGTCGCTCAGGTAGCGGATCTCCTTCTCGACCAGGAACCCGACCACGCGCGGCCGGCCCTGCATCGCGCGCGGCAGCGCGACCATCGAGGCGTCCGCGCGGTGGCAGGTGCCGAAGGCGTCGTTGACGTACACGTCGCCCAGCAGCGCGAGCCGCCCGGCGAACGCCGCGTCGCCGTCCTTCTCGCCCCTGTGGAACCGCAGGTTCTCGAGCAGCACGACCTCGCCGTCCTTCATCGTGTTGACGGCGTTGAGCGCGGCCTCGTCGGTGCAGTCCTGCGAGGGGAACGCGACCGGCCTGCCGAGCAGCTCGCCCAGCCGCGCCGCGACGGGACGCAGCGAGAACGCCTCCTCGTAGCCCCTGCCCTCGGGTCGGCCGAGGTGCGAGATCAGCACCGCCCGCCCGCCGCGGTCGATGACGGACCTGATCGTGGGCAGGGCCTCGCGGATACGGCGGTCGTCGCCGATCACCCCGCCGTCGATCGGCACGTTGAAGTCCACGCGCACGAGCACACGCTTGCCGGCGACCTCGACGGCCCCGACGCTCTTCTTCGCCATCCCTGTGCCTCCTCGTCCGTGCAGGTCGTCCGCGCCGGGCGCGCGTTACGCGCCGCCCTGGTTGTCGATGATCCGCGCCGCGTTGCCGCGCACCGCGGCCGCCCCGCGCGAGGCCAGCTGCTCGCGCATGCGGCGCAGGCGCGTCGCCACCGAGGCGTCCACGAGCTGATCGCCGATGCGGAACCGGATGCCGCCGATGATGGACTCGTCCACGTAGGGGTGGACCACGACGTCCTTCTTCAGGGCGCGGCCGAGCCGGTCACGCACCGCGGCCAGCTCGTTCGCGCTCACGGGGGCGGCGGTGAAGACGTCCACTTCGACGCGGCCGAAGCGCTCCTGCACGATCGCGTCGTAGGCCGCGACGATCGCGGGCAGGTGCCCGAGCCGCTCCTTCATGTTCAGCACGAGCAGGAACCGGAGGAGCAGGTCGTCGCACCGGCCCTCGAAGATGCGCCGCAGCGCGCCCTCGCGGGCCTTCACCCCCAGCACGCGCGAGGCGAGGAACTCGCCGAACTGCCCGTCCGAGCGGGCCATCTCCAGCACATCCTCCAGCTGGTCGAGGATCGACTCGGTCTTCTCGCGCCCGCCCTCCGCCTCGGCCATCTCGAAGAGGCTGCGGGCGTAGGTGTTCGCCACGGCGTCGGGCTTGGATTCGATCAGGGGCATCGCCGCATCCTTCCTCGCCGCTTCACGAGCGGACCGACTCGAGCTCCGCGAGCGACTCGTCCACGAACGCCTGGTGGTCCGCGGCGTTGATCTCGCGCCGCAGAATCTTCGACGCGACCATCGCCGCGAGGCTCGCCGCGTCGGCGTAGACCTCGTTGAGGGCGGCGCGCTTCGCGCCCTCGATGTCCCGCAGCGCCTTCTCGCGCATCTGCCCGAGCTCGGCGTCCGCCTTCGCCTTCAGTTCCGCGGCCAGCTTCTGCTGCTGCGCACGGGTCTCGTCGAGCATCTTCTGGGCCTCGGCCCGCGCTTCGGCCAGGCTCTGCTGGTACATCGCCAGCGCGTCCGCGGCCTGCTGGCGTGCAGCCTCCGCCGCCGCGATCTCCTCGCGGATCTTCTCCTCGCGGTCCTTCAGGCCCTTGGCGATCTTCGGCCAGACCTTCGTGGCGAGGATCATGTACACGAGAAGGAACACGACGACGGCCATGATGCCGGACATCACGCCCGCGTTCGGGGCGTGGATCACGCTCGGCTCGCCCTTGGCCGCGTGGGCCTCGTCGCCCGCCGCGAACGCGACCGCCGGCATCATCGCCATCCCCGCCATCGCCGCCGCACGCACCAATCGTTCCATGGGTCATCTCCCGCGCCAGGGCGGTTGTGATCGAAAACTCGAATCCGCGCGCCGCCCCTTCGGCCGGCGCACGGGGAATGTCGTTCCGCGTCGCGTCAGGCGATCATGCCGACGACGACGGCGAAGAGCGTGGCGCCTTCGACGAGTGCGGCGCAGAGGATCATGTTGGTCATGATCGGGCCGGAGGCCTCGGGCTGGCGGGCGATCGACTCGACCGCGCCCTTGCCGATGAGGCCGATGCCCAGGCCGCCCCCGAGGACGGCGATGCCCGCGCCGATCGCGGCCAGGCCCTTGCCGATCTTGCCCGTCGAGGCGGCCGCCACCTGCACCGCCGCCGAATCCTGCGCCATCGCCAGCGCAGGGCCGAACACAGCAACCGCAGCCGTCGCGATCAGAGCGTGCTTCACGATGTTCTTCATGGCTCTACCGATCCCTTTCAGATTCAGAGAACTCGTTGCGAGAATCCTTCAATGGGGCCTGTCCGGCACACGACGCCGAGACACCCCGACGATCAGACCCGTTCCCCTCAGTGCGCCGCCGCGTGCGCCTGCCCCTCCCCGTGCTCGTGCTCCCCGTCGTGATGGCCGTGCGGCATCAGCTGGCTGATGAAGACGGTCGTCAGGAACATGAACACGAACGCCTGCAGCAGCGCGACGAAGATTTCGAGCAGGTACACCGCGATCGCGCCCAGGCCCGCCACCAGCGTCACGGGCACGCCCAGCGCCCAGCCGCCCGCGAACGCCGCCGCCGGGAACCCGAGCAGCACCGCCAGCAGGATGTGCCCGGCCGTCATGTTCGCCATGAGACGGATGGCGAGCGCGGCCGGCTTGATGAGCAGCGCGCCCGCCAGTTCGATCACCACCACCAGCAGAATGACCGGCAGGAACACCGGCTTCATCGGCACGCCGCCGGTCATGTGGGCCATGTAGCCCTTCACGCCCAGGCTCCGCAGCCCGCCGATGTTGAACACGATCGCCGAGATGAGCGCCATCGCCCCCGTGATCCACAGGTTCTGCGTCGCCGTCCCGCCGACCCACGCCAGGTGCCGCTCCGCCAGCCCCTTGAACGTCAGGTTGTGGATGTCCAGCAGCGGCACCAGCCCGATCAGGTTGTTCACCAGAATGAAGAAGAACGCCGTCAGCAGGAAGGGCAGGTACTTGTCCGTCCGCTCGTGCAGGAGCGGCCTGATCGTCGTGTCGCGCAGGTAGGTGCAGATCACCTCGATCATGCTCGCGAACGCGTTCTTCGTCAGGTAACGGTCGTTGCCCTCGCTCTCAGGCCCGGTCGCGATCTTGTTCGCCACGTACGGCCCGAGGATCAGCAGGATCGCCGCGGAAATGACGAGGTTCGTCATGTTCGCCGACCACAGCCACCACCCGTCCACGACCCACAGCGGGTGGTCGATGACGTGCGAGATCGGGTTGTCCGCAGCCAGCGTCAGCAACGCGCTCATGACCCGCTCTTCTCCCCGGCGCCGAGCCGCCGACCCACGCCCGCCGCAACCTTCGTCTCAGCCGCCAGCGCTCCCGCCTGCGCCGCGAGCAGCGCGGTCCAGAACGGCAGTTTCTCAAGCCCCTGGGCCGAGTAGACCGCCCATCCCAGGCCGACCGCGGCAGCCATGCGCAGCGTCGTGCCCGCGATCACGCTCGCCGTCGCCGCCATCACGCTCCGCTCACCCGCGAGCCACGCCGGCACCAGCCCCGCCACGCCTGCCGCGAGGCAGACGATCGTGGCCAGCATCACGGCTCGCGTCGCGCCCTCTTCGCCGACGAGCATCCAGACCAAGGCCGCAAGCCCCGCGCCGGCCAGCGTTCCGAGCGCAACGGCCGCGCCGAGTCTCGGCAGGGGCAGCCGCACCGTCGGTTGGGAGGCGCTCGCGGTCATGGTGTCGTCCGAAACCCCTCGGGGTTCGGCCCGGCGATTCCCATGACGCCGCAGCCAGTCCCGTAGGACGGGAAGAATAGCAGCCACCCTCACCCCCGGCGAGCGATCGCCCTCACCTTTCAAGCCTTCGCGGACCCGCTCCCGCCATGCCCCTTGCCGCGGGGTTTGTTGAGTTCCCTGACCGCCCGCATCAGCCGCCAGGTGCCGATGGTCAGGCCCAGGGCCATGCCCACGAGCGTGAGCACCGGGGCCGTCCCGACCTTGCCGTCCAGCCACCACCCGCCCAGGGCGAGCAGCCCGACCGCCGCCACGAACTCCGTCCCCAGCGTGCCCACCGCCGCGATCGGGCCGAGAGCGGAGACCGCCCGCTTGGGCGCGGGTTCACTCGGCCGTGGCAGAGGAGACCTCGGCCTCAACTCCTCGGGCAGTTCCGGCGGCTCGCCCGGCCGTCGTGCCATGGTCCGCCCCGATCATGCGTTGGAGGTGACTTGCCGCATCGCCCACGTCCGTGCCGCCGCTACCGCCTGCTTCACCTTGCCGACGTCCGGCCCGCCGCCCTGCGCCTGGTCGGGCCTGCCCCCCCCCTTGCCGCCGACCGCCTGCGCGGCCTCGCGAACCCACTCGCCGGCGCGGATGCCGAGTTTCATCAGTTCTTCGGGCACGCCCGCGATGATCGAGACCGACGGCTTCTCCCCGTCGTCCACGCTCAGCAGCATGACGGCCTTTCGCGGGCAGCGGTCCCGGATCGTCTGCAGCGCGGCCTGCAACGCCTGCCGGTCGCCGCCCGCGTCGAGCGTCGCCACGACGATCGGGTCCGGCGAGACACCGGCGGACTCGGCGATCTGCCTCGCCAGGTGCGCCGCCTCCGCCGCCTTCGCCTTCGATTCTTCCTTCGCGGCGGACTTCAGACGCTCCTGCAGCCCGGCCAGCGCGGCACGCAACTCCGCCTTGCGCGCGACCGGCATCGTCAGCTCGTCGATCTCGGCGGCGATCTCCCCGGCCTCGCGCCGCAGGCCCGCCGCGGGGAGCGACGCGGCAGCCCCGATCCGCTCGGCCATCGCGTCCGCCGCCGCGTGCGCCGCCAGCGCGGCCGCGCCCGTCACCGCCTCGACCCGACGCACGCCCTTGGCGATGCCGGTTTCCGAGACCAGCGCGAACTCCTTCGCCTCGCCCGTGTGCGCCAGGTGCGTCCCGCCGCAGAACTCGACCGAATACTCGGCCCACCGGGGATCACCCGGCTTGTCGAGCAAGTCCTTGATCGGCACGCCGATGGAAACGACACGCACCGGATCCGGGTAGGCCTCGCCGAAGACCGCCCGCAGCCCGGTGATGCCGCGCGCCACGAACTGCGGCGCAAGGTCGGCGTACACCGGCAGGTCACGCGCGATGTGCTCGCGCACGATCCGCTCCGACTCGGCCAGTTGCTCGGGCGAGACCGGGCCGTTGTTGGCGAAGTCGAAGCGCAGGCGCTCCGGCGCGACGAGCGAGCCTTTCTGGTCCACGTGCGCGCCGACCGTTCGCCGCAGCGCGAGGTTCAGCAGGTGCGTCGCGGTGTGGTTGGCGGCCGTCGGCCCGCGGCGCGAGTGGTCCACGTGCAGGTGCACGTCGTCGCCCACGCGGATCTCGCCCCGCACGACGCGGCCGACGTGCACGACGTAGCCGCCGAAGGCGCGCACGTCCTCGACGCGGAACTCCCCGCCGTGCGGCAGGCCGCCGCTCGCCTCCTTCGTCACGAGCATCCGACCGTGGTCGGCAACCTGCCCGCCGGACTCGGCGTAGAAGTTCGTCCGGTCGAGGATGACGCCCACGCGCGCGTGCCCGTCGGAGGCCGTCGCGTGCTCGTCGAAGTTCGCGCCGTTCCAGACCGCCCGCACGGTGGCGCGCATGTCGCGCCCGTGGTACTTGTCCGAGTCGTGCGTGGGCTTGACGCGCAACCGGCCGAGCCGGTCGATCGCCTCCGCGCTGAGCGTCAGTCCGCCCCCCCCCTCCTTGGCTCCCGCCCGCGAACGTTCGCGCTGCTCGGCCATCAGCCGCTCGAAGCCCTCGGTATCGACGAGCATGCCGCGCTCTTCTGCCATGAGGACCGTCAGGTCAAGCGGGAAGCCGTAGGTGTCGTAGAGCATGAAGGCGTCTTCTGCTGTGATGCTGCCGCCCTTGTGCGTGCGGGCAGCCGCCTCCTCGAACAACTTCATCCCGCGGTCCAGCGTCTTCCCGAAACTCACCTCTTCCTCGTGGATCGTCCCGACCACCCGCGCCTCGGCCGCGCGCAACTCGGGGAAGGCCCTCCCCATCGTCCGCACCACCGCCGGCACGACCTCGCTCAGGAACCCCGTCCGCGCCCCGAGGAACTGGTGCCCGAACCGCACCGCCCGGCGCAGCACCCGGCGCAGCACGTAGCCGCGTCCCTCGTTGCTCGGCGTCGCCCCGTCGGCGATGGCGAACGTCAGGGTGCGCGCGTGGTCGGCGATCACCCGGTACGCCGTGTCCACGCGCCCATCGTCGCGATCGCCCAGCCGGCCGCGGTATTCGTGCGGCGCGCCGGTCTTGCGCATGATCTCCTCGAAGAGCGGGGCGAAGAGGTCGGTATCGTAGTTGCTCCGCACGCCCTGGAGGATGCTGGTGAGCCGCTCCAGCCCCATGCCGGTGTCAACGTGCCGGGAGGGCAGCGCCCGCAGCGAGCCGTCGGCCTGCCGGTCGAACTGGATGAACACCAGGTTCCAGACCTCGATCACGTCCGGGTCGCCGGTGTTCACGAGTTTCGCGGCGTCGCGCCCGCCGATGCGATCAAAGTGGATCTCCGAGCACGGCCCGCACGGCCCCGTCTCGCCCATCTCCCAGAAGTTGTCCTTGAACGATCCCGGCAGCACGCGCTCCGCCGGCAGGTGACGAAGCCACAACTGCCGCGCTTCCTCGTCCGCAGGCTGGCCCGTCGCCGGATCGCCGCCGAAGTACGTCGCGTACAGCCTGTCCCCCGGCACGCCGTAGACCGTCGTGAGCAGCTCCCACGCCCACCCGATCGCCTCGCCCTTGAAGTAGTCGCCGAACGACCAGTTGCCCAGCATCTCGAAGAAGGTGTGGTGGTAGGTGTCCTTGCCCACGTCCTCGAGGTCGTTGTGCTTCCCCCCGGCCCGGATGCACTTCTGGCTGTTCGCCGCCCGCTTCAGCCCGTGCAGCGGGCTGCCCGGCGCTGCCGTCCCGAGGAAGAGCGGCTTGAACTGGTTCATGCCCGCGTTGGCGAAGAGCAGCGTCGGGTCGTCGTGCGGCACGACCGGGCTGGACGGAACCAGAGTGTGCCCGCGCTCGCGGAAGAACTCGACGAACGTGCTGCGGACCTGGTCGGCGGTCAATCGGCGCATGCGGGGAACTCCCGAGTCGGGCCGCATTGTAGGGATGCCCGCGAACCACACCGATTCTGGGGTACGCTGCACCCGCGCGCCGATCCCACTGAACCATCGCCCGAGCGGAAGCAGACATGAACCGCTACGACCTGTGCATCATCGGCTCCGGACCAGCGGGGACGCGGGCTGCCATCCAGGCAGCCAAGCTCGGCAAGCGCGCCTGCATCGTCGAGCGCAAGACCGTCGTCGGCGGCGCGGGCGTGAACACCGGCACCATTCCCTCCAAGGCCCTGCGCGAGGCGATCCTCCGCGCCGGTGGCCGCGTCTCCGCAACCCCGCTCGTGCAGGACTTTCTCGAAGCACGCAACGCGACCTTCCGGGCCATCCAGGCCGCTGCCGACCGCGTCATCGAGGCCGAGATCCGTATCCTCCAGCAGCAACTCGCTTCCAACGGCGTCTCGGTCATCACCGGGCACGCCCGCTTCGCCGATCCGCACACGGTCGAGGTCGCCGGGCCGACAGGTTCGCAACGCCTCGCCGCCGACCACTTCCTGATCGCCGTCGGCACCGTCCCGGCCCGCCCTGCGAACATCCCCTTCGACGACCGCACCGTCGTCACCTCCGACGAACTTGTCCGGCTTCCCTTTCTGCCGCACTCCATGCTCGTGGTCGGCGGCGGGGTGATCGGCGTCGAGTACGCCTCCATGCTCTCCGCCCTGGGAGTGAAGGTCACGCTCATCGAGGGCCGGTCGCGCCTGCTCGACTTCGCCGACGGCGAGATCATCGAGGCCCTGCAGTACCACCTGCGCCAGAACGGACTCACGCTCCGGCTCGGGGAGAAGGTCGTCTCCGTGCGCACCATCGAGGCGCCCCCGGGGGCGCGCTCCGCCGACCGAGTGATGGTCGAGGCCGTGCTCGAAAGCGGGAAAACCCTCCGCGCCGACTGCCTCCTCTACGCCATCGGCCGCCAGGGCGCGACCGACGACCTGGGGCTTGAGCACGCCGGCCTCAAGCCCGACAACCGCGGCCGAATCGCCGTGGACAAGCACTACCGCACGCCTGTCCCGCACGTCTACGCCTGCGGCGACGTCATCGGCTTCCCCGCCCTCGCCTCGACGAGCATGGAGCAGGGACGCCTCGCAGTCTGCCAGATGTTCGGCGAGCGCTGCGAGGTCGTCAGCGGGCACCTGCCCTACGGCATCTACGCCATCCCCGAAATCTCGATGGTCGGCTGGACAGAAGAGGCGCTCACCGAGCAGGAGATTCCCTACGAGGCCGGCGTCGCTCAATACCGCGAGATCGCACGCGGCCAACTCCTCGGCGACGAGATCGGCATGCTCAAGATGCTCATCCACCAGGACTCGCGGGCCGTGCTCGGCGTGCACATCATCGGCACCGGCGCGACCGAACTCGTCCACATCGGCCAGTGCGCCATGGCATTCAACGCCACCGCCGATTACTTCGTCAACGCCGTCTTCAACTATCCAACACTCGCCGAGTGCTACAAGGTCGCCGCCCACAACGGCATCAACAAACTGCGGGGCGTCTGAGGCCCGCCCTCCTACCCTCCGGCATGGCCAAGCGACCCGCCCGCCAGCCCGCCGCCGAGACGCCCATGGCCCCGCAGGCCCACGCCCCCCCCCTTGCGCTCCGCGACGTGCTGGGGCAGTCCCACGCCGTCGAGTTGCTGCGGGCCGCGATGCGCTCCGGGCGAGTCCATCACGCCTGGGTCTTCCACGGCCCCGAGGGCGTCGGCAAGTTCACGACCGCGCTCGCCTTCGCCGCCGCCGTCCTCGACCCGGCCACGGACCCCCACGACGACCGCACGCCCGACCCTGACTCGCAGGTGCAGCGTTTGCTCGCCGCGGGCGCGCACCCGGACCTGCACGTCGTGAACAAGGAACTGACGCCCTTCAGCCGCGACGCGAGCGTGCGCGGCCAGAAGCAGCGCACCATCCCGTTCGCCGTCGCCGAGGAGTTCCTCGTCGAACCGGCGACGCGCACGCGCAACCTGCACGAGCCGTCGCTCGTCGGCAAGGTCTTCATCGTGGATGAGGCCCACCTCCTGGGCCGCGACGCCCAGAACCTGCTGCTCAAGACGCTCGAGGAGCCTCCCGAGGGCACGGTCATCATCCTGGTCACGCCCGCGGAGGAGGAACTGCTGCCGACGATCCGCAGCCGCTGCCAGCGCATCCCGTTCCTGCCGCTTTCGGACGCCGACATGCGAGAGTGGCTCCGGCGCGGCGGTGCGGCGATCGACCCGGAGCACGAGGCCTGGGCGCTGCGCTACGCCGCCGGCAGCCCGGGCGTACTGAACCGGGTGATCGAGGGCAACCTGACCGCGTGGCACGAGGCGCTCGCGCCGATGCTCGCCGACGCCGACCGCGGGAAGTTCGACCTCGCCATCGGGGCGACGATGGCGAAACTGGTGGACGAGCGAGCGGCCGCGATGGTGGCCCGCAACCCGTCGGCGAGCAAGGAAGCCGCGAACGTCGCCGCCGCCGCCGACATGCTCCGCCTCGTCGCCGACCACCACCACGGGGCGATGCGTGCCTCGAGGCGCCCCGAAGTGCGCGCCCGCGCGGTCGAACTCGTCGCCGAGGCGGAGCGGCAGATCGAGCGGAACGTGCCGCTGGCCTTCGTGTTCGAGAACCTCGCCGCGCAACTCGTGGAAATGGCGTCGCGGGCGGTCGCTACGCGCTGAGACTGATCGAGCGCGACGCCGGCTCGACAGCGACCTCGGCCGCCTGCGTCGCATGCCCGGCCCGCTCGGCCGCGAGTTTTTCGAGGAGCATCGCCCACGTTTCGCGCTCGTACTCGAGCAGGCGGATGACGCCGTCCACGCGGGTCAGGTCGCGTTCGACGCTCGCCTGCACGAGTTCCTGGTAGAGATAGAGGTACAGCCCGCGCACGCGCTCGGCCAGCGTGCGGTCCTGGTCGGCCCGTACCGAGGTCGCCAGTTCCATCACGATGTCCTGGCACTGGCTCAGGCCCATGAAACTCGCCTCGTAATCGCTCCGTTCCAGCCCCTCGCGCCCCTGCCGGGCGAATCGGAGCGCGCCGTCCAGCAACATCAGGCGGAGTTCTTCAGGTCGGGCGGTCATCACCCGGGTCCGCAGGTAGCTCGCCGCCGCCGAGGGGTCGCTGGTGGTCATCGCCCCGTCTATCGGCACACGGCGGCACCGGCTTCAACGGACCCCGTGCGCGGGCGTGGGCCGCCGAATCTTGCGCACTCGAACCGATCTTGAAGCGATCAGAACCGCACATACCCCCGCAAACCCTGCAGGCCCCCCTCGCGACCGAACCCGCTCTCCTTGAACCCGCCGAACGGCGAGGCGGGGTCGAACTTGTTGTACGTGTTCAGCCACACCACGCCTGCCTTCAGCCGCCGCGCGATCTCAAAGATCTTCGAACCCTTGTCCGTCCACACGCCCGCGGCCAGTCCGTATGGCGTGTTGTTCGCTCGCGTGATCGCCTCCTCCGGCGTGCGGAAACTCATCACCGCCAGCACCGGCCCGAAGATTTCCTCGCGCGCGACCACGTGGCTCGGCTGCACGCCCGTGAAGAAGCACGGCCTGCACCAGTAGCCGCGTTCGGGGAGTGGTTTGCCGTTGGTCTCGTGAAGCCGTGCCCCTTCGCTCACCCCCGCCTCGACGTACCGTCGGATCGTCTCCAACTGCTGCTTCGAGTTGATCGCCCCGACGTCTGTGTTCTTGTCCAGCGGATCGCCTACGCGCAGGCTCGCCATGCGGATGCGAAGTTTCTCGACCACCTCGTCAAGCACGGATTCCTGCACGAACAGCCTGCTCCCCGCGCAGCAGACGTGACCCTGGTTGAAATAGATGCCCTCGACGATCCCTTCGACGGCCTGGTCGATGCTCGCATCCTCGAAGATGATGTTCGGGCTTTTTCCGCCCAGTTCGAGCGTCAGCCGCTTCCCCGTGCCCGCCACCGCGGACGCGATCTTCTTGCCCACCTCGGTCGAGCCGGTGAACGCGATCTTGTCCACGCCGGGATGGTTCACGAGGGCCGCGCCCGTGCGACCGTCGCCGGTCACCACGTTCACCACGCCCCGCGGCAGGCCGACCTCCGCGCAGATTTCGGCGAGCCGCAGCGCGGTCAGCGGCGTCGTCTCCGCGGGCTTGAGCACGCAGGTGTTGCCGCACGCCAGCGCGGGCCCGAGTTTCCACGCCGCCATCAGCAGCGGGAAGTTCCACGGAATGATCTGCCCGCAGACCCCGACGGGTCTCGGCCGATGCCCCGGGAACGCAAACTCCAGTTTGTCCGCCCATCCCGCGTGGTAGAAGAAGTGCGCCGCCGAGAGCGGGACGTCCACGTCGCGGCTTTCACGGATCGGCTTGCCCCCATCCATCGTCTCCAGCACGGCCAGTTCGCGGGCACGCTCCTGGATGCGCCTCGCGATGCGGTAGACGTACTTCGCACGCTCCCTGCCCGGCATGGCGGCCCACGCCGGCAGCGCATCGCGCGCCGCGCGCACCGCTGCGTCCACGTCCGCCTCCGACCCCTGCGCAACCTCGCACAGCGGCTGCTCGGTCGCCGGGTTGATCGACGCGAAGCGCCCGCCTCCCCCCGTCGGCCCGACGAACTCGCCACCGATGAAGTGCCCGTAGCGAGGAGCGATCTCGACCTTCGTTGTCTCCGGCGCGGCCGCGTACTCCCACCGCGTCAGTTCGGTAGCGAAGTCCAGCCGGCGCGGCGCGGTCGGGGCCTGGCGGGTCATGTCGGCCTCCTTCAACGCCCCGTCTCCGCCCCACACTCCGGGCAGACCGCGAGGCCGACAACATCGTACCCGCACCTCACGCATAGCCCTCGACTTCTCCGCCGACGTCGCCACGCCGAGCCGGCCGCGAGCATCACTCCGCACGCCGCTGCGCCGAAGATCAGCGTGTTCAGCGTGAAGCCCGGCCACGCGGGCCTGATCGGCAGCCTCGGCACAATGCCCCCACGCGGCACGCCCGAACCGCGTGCGGGCAAACCAACTTCGATCCCCATCCACCACGCCCGCGCGACACCCGTCGTGTTCTGCTGCGGCACGTCGCTCCCCTCGCCGAGCCACCGCAGCGCGAGGAACGGGAACCCCGCGCGGTAGTGCGTCACCGTCCGTTGCGGCCCGCCGTTCAGAGACAGGATGAGTTCTGAGCCGACCCACTCCCGCTCACTCACCATGTCCATGCGCAGCCCGAGGCCGTGCAACTCCCGCCACGTCGCGACGTCCCACCCCTCGGGCGGCGCGATCTCCGGTCGCGGCGGGCCAGCACCGCCGTAGTTCACGTGGAGCGTGCCCCTGCTGAACGTGCCGAACAGCGCGAACCCCCAGGCGACGAACACGGTCAGAGCCGCGCCGATCAGCAGCGAAACGGCGACGACAGGCGCGCGGTCCACCGTTACGCCTCCGAGAAGTCGTACCCCGCCGCGTACCGGCCCGTCCGTTCCTTCACGATCTGCCGGAGCAGGTCGTTGACCAGCGTGCTCGCGCCGAAGCGGAACAGGTCCGGCGAGAGCCACGCGCTCTTCCCCGTCTCGGCGCCTTGATGCCGCGAGGTCTCGATCCCTACCGTCCCCATCGTCTCCCACACCATCACCAAGTAGTGGAGGGCCTGCTTGGCCGTGCGGATGCCGCCCGCCGGCTTCATGCCGATCCGTCGCCCGCTGCGAAGGCACTCGTCGCGGATCGCTTCGAGCATGACCAGCGTGACGGGCATCGTCGCGGCCGGCTGCACCTTGCCGGTGCTGGTCTTGATGAAGTCGCCGTCGCGGATGCAGGCGATGGCGATATCGCTGGCGCGGCGCACATTGTCGAGCGTTTCGAGTTCGCCGGTTTCGAGGATCACCTTGAGATGGACCGGGCGTGGAAAGGCCCCGCCCGTGCCGGCATCGCACACCGCGACCACCTCGCGGATCTCCTCCGCCACCTCGGCGTAGCGCCCCGCGAGAAACGCGCCGCGGTTGATGACCATGTCGATCTCGTCAGCACCGTCCGCGATCGCCTGCTCCGTGTCGCGCAGACGCACGCTCAGCGGGTACTGCCCGCTCGGGAACCCCGTCGCCACGCTGGCGACCTTGACCGCGTTTCTGGTGGAGTGGGCGTCCCGCCCGTCCGCTTGTTCCAACTCCTCACGCGCCACCGCCACCATGCTCGGATAGACACACACCGCCGCGCAGCTCGGCAGCCGCTCGCCCAGCACGTCGTCATCGCGCTCGAACGGCCGCACCGCCTTGCGGCACAGGCTCCGCACCTTCTCCGGCGAGTCCTTCCCTTCCAGCGTCGTCAGGTCCACCATCGAGAGAGCCAACCGCAGGCCGACGGCCTTGGTCGTGGTCTTGATCGACCGCTTCGTGAACGAGGCCGCACGCTGCTGCGCCATCACCGGATCGACCGTCCGCCCGGCGGGCACTTCTAGCCCTTTCGACATGCCTCGATCTTACGCCCCGACCCGGCCTGCTCCCCCTCTCCGTGTCTCCGAGCCTGCGCGTGCGACTTCTTCGGAGAGCAGTCTGGCATCGCTCAGCGCGGGGAACACCCGCCTCCATTCCCGCACGGCCTGCACGTCCACGTCCACGCTCAACACGCCCTCCTCGTCCTTCAACTCGCCGAGCGTCTCGCCCTTCGGCCCGACCGCGATTGTCCCGCCGATGTAGTTCAGGTGCGGGTCGCGCCCGACGCGGTTCACGCCCAGCACGACCGCCTGGTTCTCGATGGCCCGAGCGATGAGCAGCGCCCGCCAGTGGTGCTGCCGTGCGTCGGGCCAGTTCGCCCCCAGCGCGAGAACCTCCGCCCCGCGCAACGCACCGATGCGGAAGAGTTCCGGGAACCGCAGGTCGTAGCAGACCGCCGGGCAGACGAGCGTCCGCTCTTCGTCCGCCCGCCACTCCCAGGTCTCGACGTGCCTGCCCCCCTCGAAGGCCTCGCTCTCGCGCCCGAAAGAGAACGGGTGGATTTTCGAATACTCACACACGAGCCTGCCGTTCGGCGCGAGGACGCTGGCCCGATTCTCCGCCTTCGCGCACCCGCACCCGTGAACCGTCCGTCCGCCCTGCACGTACACGCCGAGGTCTTCCGCCAGCCGGCGCAGGAAATCCAGCGTCTCGCCCGACTTGTCCGCGGTCGCCGAAACGTTGACGGAGAACCCGGAGTCGAACATCTCAGGGAGGAGCACGAAGTCGCCCGGCCGAACGTCCACGCCGTCCAGCAACGTCTCGACCCGCGCGAAGTTCGCCGGTCGGTCCTCCCACGCGATGTCCATCTGCACGAGGTGTGCGCGCATATGACGAACTGTAGCGCAACAGCCCGATTCTCGATCAACCGCGCCCAGCGCGGGCGGTACACTCACGCGATGGCCGGCGCATCCACGAACGCACCCGTTCGCCCGGCCACGCTGCCGCGACTGATCCTCGCCAGTTCCTCGCCGCGCAGGCGCGAGCTGCTCGCACGCCACGGCGTCGCGCATGAGGCGGTCGATCCCGCGATCGACGACGCCCTGCTCAGCCCAGGCTCCGTCCCGCCACACGCCTGGGTGGCGTCGCTCGCGTACCTCAAGGCGGCTTCCGTCGCCGCCTCGCTCGACGCCGCGGACGCCGCGGACGCCGCGGTCATCCTCGCCGCCGACACCCTCTGCTTTAAGGACGGGGAACTCCTCGGCCAGCCCCGCGACGAGGCCGACGCGGAGCGGATCATTCGGATGCTCCAGGGCGGCTCGCACCGGGTGCTGACGGGGGTGGCACTCGTTTGCCCACGCACAGGTCGGCGAGACCTCTTCACCGACCCGGCCACCGTTTCTCTCGGAATCGTGGGCGACGACCGGATCGCGGGGTACATTGCCTCGGGGGGCTGGCGCGGCAAGGCCGGGGCGTACAACTACGCCGAACGCCTCGCCGATGGCTGGCCTCTCTCCTGCGACGGCGACCCCGAGAGCGTTATGGGGCTGCCGGTTCGCAGGGTGTTGCAGCGGCTGGAGACCTTCGCCCGCTCCGCCGCCTGAGGCCCGTGCGTGACCCAGATCGCCACCACACCGATCCTGCCGGCTTGGTTCGTGCTGCCGCTGGCGATCGCCACGGTGCTTGTGATCTCCGCGCACCTGGCCGCGATGCAGCACGCCGAGATGCCCGCGACTCGCCGCAGGCTGCGCCAGGCGAACGGCGTGGTGATGCTCGTCGCGACGCCGATGCTCGCCTACGCCTTCGGCATCGCCACGACCCGCGACCCGCGGACTTTCGCCATGGTCTGGACGGCGTGCACGGGGCTGCTGGGGATGATCGTCCTGCTCGCCGGGCTGGATATCCTGAACAACCTCCGCCTCTATGCCTCGCAGCGGCGCGACCTTGAGGCGCGTGCCGCCGCCCTGCGGGCACACCTCGCCCGACTCGCCTCAAGCGCCGCCGCAGCGTCCGCCGATGAGCAACCACGCCCCGAGCCAGTCGGCGACACGCCCCGCGACCAGCGCGGCTCCCCCCCCCGGCGCGGTTGATCGCCCGATCGTGCCGGGCCTTCCCGGGAGGCTGGCGGCGATGGTCTATGGGGCGGCCATCGCCCGGCGCAACCGGGCCTTCGACGCGGGGCGCGGCGTGGTCACGCTCGACCGGCCCGTCATCAGCGTCGGCAACCTCTCCACGGGGGGAACGGGCAAGTCGCCCATGGTCGCGTGGATCGTGCGCGCACTCCGCGACGCCGGACACGACCCGTGCATCGCCATGCGCGGCTACCGCTCCCGCGACGGCCTCTCCGATGAGGCCGAGGAATACCGCGCCGCCTTCGACGACCTGCCCGTCGTCGCCCGCCCGCACAGGCTGCACGGGTTGATCGAACTCTTCGCGAGCGAACGCGGCGAACGGGTGGACAGCGTCGTGCTCGACGACGGGTTTCAACACCGGCGCATCGCGCGCGGGCTGGACCTGGCGCTCATCGACGCCACGCGCGACCCGTTCGCGGACGCCCTGATCCCGGCGGGACGCCTGCGCGAGCCGGTCGGGTCGCTCCGCCGCGCCACGCACGTCGTCATCACCCATGCCGAGCGCGTCGAGCCGGACGTGCTGGCGCGCCTCGCGCAGGGCATCTCGCGTGTCCATGGTCGCCCGCCGATCGCCGTCACCGAGCACGCGTGGTCCGAACTCCGCATCACGGATTCGAGCGGCGTCCGCGCCGAACCGGTCTCTTGGCTGCGCGGCCGGCACGTGCTGGCTGTGTGCGCGATCGGCAACCCCGCCCCGTTCCTCGGGGGCGTTCAGGAACGTGGAGCGCACGTCGTCGACGCGATCGTCCTGCGCGACCACGACCGCTACGCGCCCCGGACCATCTCGCGGATCGTGAGGCGCATCGCCGCCTCTTGCGCCGAGGCGGTCGTCACGACCGCCAAGGACTGGACCAAACTTGCCCGGCGCGACCTCTCTGCTCTGGGAGTCCCCGTGGTGCGTCCCACGCTTGAACTCCGCTTCCGCGAGGGCGAGTCCGCGCTCCGAGCGATCGTCTCCGAGCCGCCGGTGTGAGCCGGGGGAGCCGGTTCGGGCAACCGTGTCGGCGCCGGCACGATCGGCCGCTTTGGCCCGATCGCGGTGCGTCCGACGCTGCGATCACGTCAATGCTGTGAGGTTCTGGACTTCCCACGCTCCGCCCGGTACCCAGGTGTAGCGCACCGCTTCGCCGTCGGCCGTCGCACCGAGCACGTTGATCGACCCGGTCGCGGCCGATGTGACACCGCGGATCGTGCCGACGGGCAGGGGCGCATCCGCGATCTCGTCGCTCAGGGGCGAGATCACCCATTCCGCCATCCCCGGCGCCCACCAGTAGATGACGAGCGCACCGCCGCCGTCGATGCCGGCGACGTTCAGTCCGCCCCACGACGTGACGTAACTCGTCATACTCCCCGCCGTGAGCGGCGGCCCGCCGAACTGGTCGGAGAGATTGTTGGTCAGCCAATCGCCACCGAACTCTGGCACCCACCACGTCACGAGCACCTTCCCGGCCGAGTTCGTTCCGGCGAGGTTGATCCCGCCCCATGCGGTGAGATACGCGGTCAGTCCTCCGGAGAGCGCAGGCGCGCCTGTGATCTCGCTCAGGTTGTCCACGCGCCAGGAATCCATCCCCGGCGCCCACCACACCGCCTGGATCGCGCCGCTCGCGTCCAGGCCCGCGATGTTCATGCCGTTCCACGACGTGACGTAACTGATCAGCTCGCTCACCAGCTCGGGCATCTCCTGCCCGTTGGCCCGCAGATGGCTCTCGGCGATGTTCTGGAAGGCCCATCCGTACGAGCCTGGGCCGCCCGCGCCCGTCTGGGCGAAGTGCAGCAGGTCGCCGTCCGCATCCAGCCCGGCGATGCCGACCCGGTTGTCGGTCGAGATGAAGACCGTGACCGCCCCTACGACGCCGCCCGCGCCCGAGAGTTCCGTGGTCAGGTTGCGCACGCTCCACTGGCCCGCCGGGTTGCGCATGTAGAGCAGCAGCCCCTCGTCCGACGCCGCGGCCGCGTAGGTCCGGCCGTCCTTCGGATCAGTCCAGGTCTCGATCGGCCCGGTGGGCACCGGCCCGCCCGCCGTCGCTCGGATGTCCACGACCTCCCACGTGCCCAGGCCCTGCTCCTGGAACGCGATCGGCACGCCGTCGCTGTTCATGGTGGTCACGGTCATCAGGCCGGTCGGCGACGCGCTCCCGTTCACGACCGCGCCATCGGCGACGACGTTCGCCGGCGGCGGCGCGTCCCCGGTCAGTTCGGCACGCTTCGCGTCGAGTTTGACGTTCGTGCCGGCGACGATCGTCACGTCGGACACCTTGATCTTGCCGGTCGAGGTGTCGGTGAACGTGACGCGGTACTCGCCGCCGGGAAGCTGGATCTGGTAGTTGCCCGCCGCGTCGGTGGTGTAGGTGCCGGCGATCGTGCTCGGGTCGTCCTTCGGGCTGACGTCGATGCGCACGCCGCCGTACCCCTCGCCGACGTTGTAGAACGAGTTGTTGTTCGCGTCGTGATAGACGACGCCGAGCAGCCACGTCCTCGTGCTGAAGCCCGATGCACCGAAGACCTGCGTAAAGTACGAGCGGAACTCGAAGCCACCGCCCGCCCCCGGCAGGAAGAACCCCGTGCCGAACTCGTCGTAGTGGAACGTCTCGGTGAACGTGGACCACAGGCTCAGCACGTTCTTGCGGTGCCCGACCGAATCCAGCCACGCCTTGTGGGCGTCGTCGATCGTGTTGTATCCGACCGCGATGTTCTCGCCGACCGAGCCGGTGTACCCCTCCTTGTCGGCACGCTGCTGGGCACGGTCGCCGTCCGGGTTCTCGTGGTCGAAGAAACTCCGCTGCGCCATGTCGAGGCTGTGGTTGCGCGAGATGGTCGTCAACTCCGGCACGAGCGCGAGCGGTTCCTGCGGCACGAGCCTCGCCAGTTCTTCCGCGCTCAGGTCCGCCGTCAGGTCCAGCCCCAGCCGTGCCGCTTCCGCGGCCGGGTCCGAGCGCGCACGGTTCACGAGCTCGAGCATGTAGACCTCGTTGGCCGTCCAGGCGAAGAGCAGCACGCGCCCCTCAAGCCCCTCGAACGCCGCACGTGCATGACCCATCCGTGCCATGAGGCCCTCCCGCGCCATCCGCGCTGTTCCGTCAAGGTACCGACGACGATGCGATCGGTGCAAGCGGGTCAGATGGATCACAATCGTCAAGCAAATCCTCGTGCGGAGCTTCCTCTCCGAATGTCCACTGTCCATGGGTCCGTCGGCTACCACGCCCTCAGGTCAACCGTCACCCGTCCCGGTTCCGCCTGCCACGGCAGCATCCTGCGCGGCCAGGCCGTGCGGCGACCCTCCTCGCCCGTGAATCGCTCGATCGCCAGTCTCAGCAGGCCGCTGGCTTCGATGCACCGCGCCGGGATCGGTACGGCAACCGTCCAGCGATCGCGCCCCCTCGTGACGGCCAGGCTCGCTTCGGAACCCGTCGCGCCATCGCCCGTCCACGCCGACAACTCGTCCACGAATGAGCCGTCCGACGCGATGCGCAGCACTGCCTTCGCCGCGCCGTACGGCCCGAGCCAGACCCGCACGGCATCCGGGCCTGCGTCTCCCCCTTTCGTCATGCACTCGACGTAGAGCGTCCATTCGCCCACTCCTGTCGCGCCGCCACCGGTGACGCCTCGCTGGAGCATCGCCACGCTGAGCGTGTCCGGCGCGGGTATCGCGCCTGCATCTTCGCGCCCTGTGATCCAGGCCGCGAGCGTCCAGTCGTGCAGCAGCGGGCCGCAGCGCAGGCCCGGCGGCAGCGCGATCAGCGCCCCGGAGGCAACCGGCAGGCGCAGTGCCCACGGCCCGCAGTTGGCGTCGATCGAAGAGGCGGGCGTCGGACCGCGCCGCACCGCCACGCCCGCGAGATCGTGCCCGTTCGCGGGCAGGGGGATCGTGAATCTCGCCGTGCTCAGGCCGGGCACGGGCGTCGGCTCGGGCGCGCCCGTGCCCCCCCCCGCGGCCCGCGTCAGCCAGCCGAGCGTCGCCGCGTCGCGGAGGTTCGCCACGCCGATCGTCGCGACCGCCTCGCCGGTCACGGCCATTTCGCGCCCGGCGTCGTCGATGACCCACGCTGTCGCGCCGGGCAGCGTGTCGAGCCATCGCGTCGCTCGTGCCGCGAGCGCCTCACCCCGCAGCCCCGGGTCGAGCAGGTCGGCGAGAAGCGACTCCAGCGCGGTCCCGTCCTCGGGCCAGACCGGCGCGATCGTGCCGTCGCCGAAGTCCGCAGAGGCGGTCAGCGCGCGGCGCACCCGCTCGGCCGCCGCCGCGTCGGCGTCCCAGAGCCGTGCGAGCGCAACCTGCCACCGCGCCTCCATCTGGCGTGCCAGCGCTTCGAGGATCGACGCCCCCCTCGATTCGCCGGGCCACCCCCCCCCCTCGAAGCCTTCGGCGTTCAGACCCATCGTCGCCAGCCGCCAGCGCCAGCGCAGCGTCGGGCTTCGCTTCTCCGGCTCGATCAGCCGCTGGTAGCGCGCCGACGACCACGCGGCCGCCCCGACCGGACTGGCCCACGCCGGATGCCCCCCCCCTTCGTCGGTGAGCGACGCCGGGACCGGATGCCACGCCGTGGCAAGCCGCACCCCCTCCACGCTCACCGCTCGCCCCTCGGCGTCCGGCGGCAGGTCGAACACCACCGCCCACGCGCCCACGGAGCGAGGCAGCACGCCCGACAAAGGTGGCGTCGCCGACCATTCGCCCGGGTCGGACAGCCAACCGCCCGTCACCGGCTCATGCCGAACGCCGATCCAGACGAGTTCAGCGTCGAGCGCACGCCCGTCATCGAGCCGCACCGACGGCCTGCGACGCGGGTCGATCGCGCCGGAAATCTCGACCGGCACGACCGCTGTGTATCCCGCCAGCAGGTCCACCCGCGGCTCAACGGCCCGCAGGTGCATCGCAACCGACCCGCCGCGCGCGCCATCCCCCGTGCCGCAACCGCCCGCCAAGCACGGCCACAACGCCGCCAGCCCGATCACCATGGCAGCCGCCACCCGACCCATCGCGCCCTCCGTGCCCGTGCCCCCCTGGAGGGCACTCTACCACGCGGAGCGGCGAGCAAAGGGCCAAATCGCCAAAGGGCCAAATCGCCAAACGAGACGAGAGTGCGCCGGAACTGAAGTGGATGAGGTCCGCGCCACGACCGTCGGCCTACCCGCTCTCTCTCCCTACCCGTCCTCTCCGACGGTCGTGCGCTCACCGCACGCCGATCGTTCACCGCGGACGTGCCACCGACCTCGGCTGCTCTGAGCCGAGGTCGGTGCTTTTCGTCATCAACGCCGAACCCCGGAAGCACCGACCTCGCGGAGCCGAAGCCGGCGGCGCGAATCTCTGTGCCAAGTCGCCGATATCCAACGTCACTCTTTGAGTTCTGCTTGAAACTCCTGCAACCACATCTTCAGCTCGTGGCATTCAGAATCGGCAAAGGGCTTGATAACGTGTATCGCACAGATCGCCAAGATGAAATCCATCACCCACGCCAACGCGCAGATGAGGATTCCAATTGCCTTGATCCAGCCCGACTCGCCGCTCAATCCGAACACGAACGCTCCGAGAATCCAAAAAAGCATGGCGAGGGCCAGGTAGACCGGAAAGAGAGTTGCCGTCAGTCTTTCCACTTTGTTCGGTATCGGCCGTGCCTGGGCGAGAGTCCGCTCGTAGTGCCTGAGTTGCTGCTCGGCGTTAGGTGGGAGTGCTGCACGCTCTTCCTGCGAGCGGCTCGCTAGCGCGGCGCGGCATTCCTCGATGGAACTCTTCGCGATTGAAAGCGGCGAGGCCAACATCTCTGAGCAGTGCTTCCCGATCGACGGTCCAAAAGCGACAAACGCGGCGTGACTACCAATCACAACCGCAAATAATGACTCCATGCCAATGTCCCCGTTCAGAGCACAACATCGGCGGGATGGCGCCGAACGCTCAATCGTGTCGGCGCGATTCGCTTTCCGATTTCGGCGCCCCCACGGCAAGAGGCGCGGGCGGTGGGTGCGACGGCGCGGGCGTCGGCGGCACTCCGCTCGGTCAATGTAATCGCCGTGTCAACTGCTTCGATGTGCTCCTTCGGCGCTTTCTGCCTGAAGTGAGCGAAGAGCGGCTGGACGCGGCGGGCGCATCGTGCGGCGAAGGCCACGCGCGCCCAGCGGGGGAGTGCCTGCAGATATTCCTTGGTCGGCAGGTGCGCGCCGTCGGGGCGATCGGGTGTATCGGGCATGGCTGGCCTCCGGCCGCGGCGGGGGACGGGGGAGACGAGGGGGCCGTCCCTCGCCTGGGGAGTATAACGGGGGCGGACGGGAGGAACGCGGCGGGCGCAGAGCGAGGACGTGGCCTTTCCCTGCGGGGCGTGGCCTTTCCAGGCCCCGCGGCGTGCGTCCCACCGCGTCATCTTCGCGCACTTCGCGGCCTTCGCGTTCCGATCCCGCCGATTATCGGCCCGCGCCCGGACCCCCGAGTCGCCGCTGCAACGATCGCAACGCGCGCTTCGGTCCGCGCAGCGCGCGTTTTGGTCAGCGCAGCGGCCGCTTCGACGATCGCAGCGCGCGTTTCGGTCAGAGCAGCGGCGGCTTCGACGAGCGTAGCGAGCGTTTCAGTGAGCGCAGCGGCCGCTCGGACAGCCGCGACGGGGCCTGGAAAGGCCCCGCCCCTCTTCCCTTGATCCCCATCCTCCGCGTCCTCCGCGTTCCTCTCCGCGAACTCCGCGTTCCTTCCTGATCTGCCCATTTGCTATTTGCTATTTGCCCCTTTGGCCATTTGGCCCTTTGCTCCCCGCCCCCTCACCCCCTCCGTCCCCGAACCCCTGTACCATCCGCCACACATGCCGGATCCCAACTCCAATCCCAAGACCCCCGACGAGGCCGCGCAGGCCGCGGAGCGGTTCCGCGCCGATTTCGCAGCCGTCCGCGAGCAGATCGGCCGCGCCGTCGTCGGTCACGCCGACGTCGTCGAGGGCGTCCTGATCGCCCTCTTCGCAGGCGGCCACGTTCTCCTCGAAGGCGTGCCCGGCATCGGCAAGACGCTCCTCGTGCGCACGCTCGCCCGCGCTCTCGACCTCTCGTTCTCCCGCATCCAGTTCACCCCGGACCTCATGCCCGCCGACGTGACCGGCACGACCGTGGTCGTCGAGTCCGAGGCCGAAGGCGGCTCGCGCACCCGCGACTTCGTCTTCCGACCCGGTCCCGTCTTCGCGCAGATCCTCCTCGCCGACGAGATCAACCGCGCCACGCCCAAGACCCAGTCCGCCCTCCTCGAAGCGATGCAGGAGCGGAGCGTCACGGTTGCCGGCACGACGCACCCCCTGCCCGAGCCGTTCTTCGTGCTCGCCACGCAGAACCCGATCGAGCAGGAGGGCACCTACCCGCTCCCCGAGGCCCAACTCGACCGCTTCTTCTTCAAACTGCTCGTCGGCTCGTCCACGCGCGCGGACCTGGCCGAGATTCTGGACCGCACCGCCACCGGCCGCACCACCGAGGTGCAGCGCGTGCTGGAGGCGGGCACGATCACGGCCCACCAGCGGCTGGTGCGACGCGTCGCCATCGCCCCGCACGTACGCGACTACGCCGTGCGGCTCGTCCTCGCCACGCACCCGCACTCGGAGGCGTTTCGGGCCGAGCAGGCACGCGAGCGGTTCGCTACGCCGATGGTCGAGAAGTACGTCCGGCTCGGAGCCTCGCCTCGCGCTGCCCAGGCCCTCGAGCTGGGCGGCAAGGTCGCCGCGCTCCTTGACGGTCGCGCCGCGGTGAGCGTGGACGACGTGCGTCGCGTCGCGCCCGCTTCGCTGCGCCACCGCATCATCCTGAACTTCGAGGCCGAGGCGGAGGGAATCTCCTCCGATGCCATCGTCCGCAACGTGCTCGACACGCTCCCAGTCAGCGCGGCCTGACCCGCATCCCCAGAGCGTAAAGCACCCATTCCACCGCCAGCAGCAGCCCCGCCGCGAGCACGAACCAGGGCCAGATTTCGCGCGGCGCCGCGGGAGTCTCGCCCGGACGCGCCGAGGCCACGGGACGGCCGCTGATCGAGAGGGCATCGGCCGTGCGCAGGAGCGATTCGTTCTCATTCAGCAGGTTGACGGCGATGGGCGCGCCGGACCCCACGGGTCGATGCACGCCCACCCGCGAGATCACGCCGAGGTTCACCGGCTCCCCGCCCGGCACAGGGGGGGGGAGCGACACAGCCTCGTCCGTGCGAAACGCGACGCCCGCCTCCGCCTCGCCCCGCAGCGTCAGCACGTCCACCGCGTTGGCGACGAAGATCGGGAAACTCACGTGAACAGGCCATGTTGATCGCGCCAGTTCGAACCCGACCGCGATCCGCTGCACCCCCCGTTCCCCTACCAAGGCGATCGCCGTGCCGCCCGGTCCCCGGGCCAGCTCCTCGAAGCGCGTTCCCGGCGAGGATCCGTCGTGCGTGAACCATGCCGCAGGCTCGTACCGCACCGCATCGAGCGAGACGTGCCGCATCACCGGGTGCGTTCGCTGCCACGTGAGGAACGACAACAGCCGCGGTTCGGCGGGCGCGACGCGCAGCCCCGGCGTAGGCGGCCCCGGTCCGAACGCCAGCGTTGCCACCGGCGGCAGCGTGCGCGGGCGAGAACCGTCGAACACCACCAGGTCGATCCCCGTCAGCAGCGATGCGCCCAACTCGTCATACCGCGACGCCTCGACCTCGATCAGCGAAGCAGGGTCAAGTTCACGCAGCACGTCCGCCAGCAGCCATTCCCCCGGCGGGTCGCCGTCCGGCCGCACGATGAGAATGCCCGGCCGAGTTGCAGGCGCCAGCATCAGCGACGCGGTGTCGTCCGACGCCAGCAGGTCCGCCCGGTCCAGCCGCACCGTGACGAGCGCTGCCTCGCGCGTCGTGATCTCGAACGTAAGCGAGGCACGCCCGACGCCCGAGCCGTCGTCGTCCGACAGTGCCACGGGCACGCGGTCGTACTCACGCTCGTTGATGAGCAGCACGGCCGGCAGCGCAACCCCCGGCGGCCCCACCAGGCGAGCGAACACCCGCACCACCGCGGGGTCGCGGAAGTCGCGCCGGGCCGCGAGTGCGACGATCCCCACGTTGTCAAAGGGGGGGGCCGGCTCGCCGTCCCGTGCCGGTCCAGCCCTCCGGAACCGCACCTCCGTCGCCGCCACGGCCAGCGGCTCGCCCGCCTCGAACCCGCCGTCGGAGCAGAGCGCCACCAGCATGCGCGCTCCCTCCGTCGTTTCGTCCGAGTCCACCGGGGCGAACGATTCAGCCAGCCGGAGCGCGCCCCGTACGTCCGCCGGCTGGTCCGTCGGCGTGATGCGCCCGAGCGCCTCCCGCACCACTCGCAGGTCCGTCGTCGGTCCCGCGAGCGTTTCCGCCGAAGCCGCGAACGCCACCAGCACCACAACGGGACGCGACGGCGCACGCGCGATCTCGTCGAGGAACGCCGAGGCCGCATGCAGGGCATCCTCCAGCCGCGTGCCCCCGCCCTCCCCGTCGCGGCCGGACATGCTTGCCGAACGGTCGATGAGCATGACGACCATGTCCGGCGCGGTCGCCGCCCCGTGGACCGCCGGTCGCCCCAGCGCGCCCGCCAGCAGCAGCAACGCCGCCAGTTGCAGCAGCAGGAGCCAAGACGGGCGGATCATCCGGAAGGGCACGTTGACCTGCAGGTCGCGCACCGCCCGCGTCCACAGCATCGTCGAACTCACCCGCACGGGCCGGCGCCGCAGTTTCAGAAAGTACAGCAACAGCAGCGCAGGCCCAGCCAGCGCCAGAGCGACAATCGCGGATGCGGGGGCGAGGAAGGTCATGCGTCAGTGCCGAGCGGTCCGTTCATGGTGTGGCCACACGGCTGTCCGTGTGCGGCGGACGGTACCCCTCCGCTACAAGGTACGTCTCGCGCGACGGCCCCCGGCTCGCCTTCGGCTTGAACAGCCGGGCCGACGTGAACCGGCCGCGGGCCTCGCCAAGCAGGGGGGGGGTTTCCGCTCCTTCCAGCGTCTTCATCACCAATCGCCCGCTCGGAGCGAGCAGCCCGGGCAGGGCGTCCAGCAGCGACCGGCACAGCCGGGCAGAGACCAGGTCGTCGCCGTGGCCCGTCGTGCTCGGGGCCATGTCCGAGATCACCGCGTCGAATCGCCCGCCCGCGAGGGTCACGAGGGCCGTGGAGTCCAGCGACCTCACGTCCGCGACCACCGTGCGCACGTTCGCGGGCATCGGGTGCCGGACAGCCGAGAGGTCGAACCCCACCACGACGCCGCGAGGCCCGACCAGTTGCGATGCGACCTGCAGCCAGGAGCCTGGGGCGCACCCCGCGTCGAGCACGCGCTGCCCCGGCCGAAGCAGCCGGAAACGCTCGTTGATCTCCAGCAGTTTGTAGGCCGACCGGGCGAGATACCCTTCGCGCTTGGCGCGGAGGAAATACTCGTCGTGCAGCACGCGGCGGGCCACGCCGGATCGTAGGGTTAGCCGATCGTCTGCCAACAGGCGGCGGGTTTCGGAGAGGCGTCATGCCGAACGCGGGATTGCTGGAAGTCTTCGAATCGCCCGGCGAAGAGCCGTACGTCATCGAACACGTGGCCGAGGAGTTCACCTCGCTCTGCCCCGTGACCGGGCACCCCGACTTCGGCACGGTGACCGTCCGCTACCGGCCGCGCCCGCGTCGCGAGGGCGGCGCATGCGTCGAACTCAAGAGCCTCAAGCTCTACTACCAGTCGTTCCGCTCCGAGGGCATCTTCTACGAGGCCGTCACAAACCTCATCCGCGACGACCTCGTCCGCCTCATGCGCCCCGCGTGGCTGCAGGTCCGCACCGATTGGCGCGGTCGCGGCGGCATCCGCTCCGTCATCCGCGCCGACCACGGCGACGTGCCTGAGGAGTATCGGGGGAAGTGACGGAGGCGATTGGCCGTCGGCCATGTCTCACAGCCCCTGACGCCCCGTGCCTGATCCCCGGCGCCTCTCCGGCTACCATCGACCACGGCGCGGGAGCGCGTCTCGGAGGGCACGGCGGATGCCGAGCGAATCGAACGGGGAGCGGCGCTACATCGCGGAGTTCGGGCCGACCGAGCGCGTCGAGGGTGTCTTCGCCATCACGAACGCCCAGCTCGGCCGCACGCGACAGGACAAGCCGTACCTGCGCTGCCTGCTCAGCGACCGCACCGGCGAACTCCCCGGCCGCATGTGGTCCATCGACGAGGCGACTTTCCGCCGCCTCCCCACCGACGGCTTCGTCTGGGTGCAGGGTGAGACGCAGCCGTACCAGGGAGAACTGCAGTTCATCATCCACTCGATCGACCCGCACGAACCGACCCCGGAGCAGATGCGGGAACTCCTCCCCGTCTCGACGCGCGATCCGGAGGAGATGTTCCGCGAACTCGTCGGCCTGCTCGAAACCGTCCGCCACCCCGCCATGCGTGACCTCGTCGGCGCGTACCTCGAGGACGAGCACCTCATGGAGGCCTTCCGACGTGCGCCCGCGGCGAAGAGCATGCACCACGCCTACCTCGGCGGCCTGCTCGAACACACGCTGAACCTGCTGCGCCTTGCCGACGCCGTCTGCCCGCTCTACCCCAAGATCAACCGCGACATCGTGATGGTCGGCCTCTTCCTGCACGACCTCGGCAAGACCCGCGAACTCGTCTACGACCGGGCCTTCGGCTACTCCGACCGCGGCGAACTCATCGGCCACATCGTCGAGGGAGCGATCATGCTCCACGACAAGGCCCAGCAGGTCATGGCGCGCACCGGCCGTCGCCTTCCTCCCGGCGCGCTCATGGTCCTCCAGCACATCATCCTCTCGCACCACGGCGTCCCCGAGTACGGCGCGGCCAAGGTGCCCTCCACGCCCGAGGCCATACTCGTCTCGATGCTCGACAACGTTGACGCAAAGACCACGATCGCCCTGTGCGCCGCTCGCCCGGACCGGACAGCGGCGTTCGACCTCGGCGGCAACTTCACCGAGCGCCAATGGGCCTTGGACACGAAGTTGTACCGACCGGACCCGCTCGCGGAGGGTTGACCATGTCCGACCAGTCCGCCATCACCGTGAACTTCGGCCGCCCGATGCCGCTCTTCCCGCTGGACGCGGTCACGCTCCTTCCGCAGCAGGTGCTCCCGCTGCACGTCTTCGAGGAGCGGTACCGTCAGATGGTTTGCGATGCCCTCGACGGGCCTGGACAGTTCGCCATGGCCGTCTTCGAGGGCGATCGGTGGAAGCAGGACTACCACGGCCGACCACCGCTCAAGCCCGCCGTCTGCATCGGGCAGATCGTCCAGCACGTGCGCACGCCGGACGGTCACTACAACCTGCTTCTGCAGGGTGTCTGCCGCGCCCGCATCGTCCGCGAGCTTCCCGCCCGCGAGGGCAGGCTCTACCGTGAAGCGATGCTCGCCCCCATCGGCGACGGCGGGGGGGGCGAATGCGGCGAACTCGAACCGATGCGCCGATGGCTCGAAGACGCCCTCGCCGAAGGCCCGCTCGCCGGCATGGCCGCCGCCGAACCGGTACTCGCGCTCGTCCGCGACGAGGACATCCCCACCGCGGCAGTCATCGAACTGGTCGGATTCACGCTCACCAGCGACCCCGCCTTCAAGTACCGCCTTCTCTCGGAAGGCAACGCCGTCAAGCGAGCCGAGATGCTCCGCGTTGAACTCGAGGCACTTTGCAGACTGATCGAGCGAGCCGGTCGCCAGCGACCGGGCGACTGGCCCAAGGGGTGCAGTTGGAACTAGAAGAGTCGGCCTGCGTTAGGCATTCAGCCGCTGAAACCAAGCCTGCAACCTAGCAAACGCTAGCATGTATCGCATGATGGCTGAACCGGCAGGGTGATCCGCCGGTACGAAGTGCTGGGCAGGCAAGTCTCAGGAAAGGAGGCGGCCGTGGGACGGTTCAATCGCATGAAGCAATGTGGCGTGCCGCTTGTCATCGTCGCGGGCATGCTCACGGCCGGGGGGATGGGCGGATGCAGCAACGCGGGTGAGGGCGCGGTCTCGGGGGCCGCCCTCGGTGCGCTCGCCGGCATGGGACTCGGAAGCCTCACGGGCGATATGGGCAAGGGCGCGGCCGCGGGCGCGATCATCGGCGGCGTCGGCGGCGCGATCATCGGCGACCAGAACGAACGGCGCGACAACCGCGGCAGTTCCCGCAGCGACTGGTAGGCCACGATGCGTCCGCTTCGGGCGTGCAACGAACGAGACTCCTTCTTCGGGGACGCGGCAGGAAGCCTGCCGCGTCTTTTTTCCTATCCTCAGAACCCGTAGGGGTCGTCGATCACGTTCCGCCTGCGCCGACCCGTCGGCTCCGGCGCGCCGACCGCCGCCCGGCAGGCCTCTTCCAGACGCTGGTGCATTTTTTCGTGGTCCGGGTGCGCGTCGAGGAACTCAAGCAGGTCGTCGATGCGCCATTGCGGAGGATCGTCCGGCTTCAGGCGCGCGATCGCCGCGTCGCCCAGGGCCTCGGCCGCCATCTCGAACCACGCCGCATGGGGCGCGCCGGTGTCCGAGGGAGGGAGCACCTTCGCCCGGATCGTCTGTGGCCCGACCGCTACCATCGGCCACAATCCCGCCTTCGTTGTCGGCTCGCGGCAGAGCACGAGCGCGGGCACGCGATGTCGGTCAGCGAGCTCGCGCAGCGTACGCGCATCCGCCCCGATCATCGGCGGCTGCACGAGATACCGCCCTGCCACCAGCCCGCGAGGCACGTCCTCAGGGCGGGAGACCACGAACACCCGGCCGGCGTCGATCGCCATCAGCCGCTTCTGCCGGCGTGCCTCCTGCAGCGGCAGGCAGATTCGCGCCATCCGCTCGAAGTCCTCGGCGCGGTGCGCCATGTACAGCGCGCGCAGGCACAGCGACTCGGCCTCGAAGTACTCCGTCCTCGCGAGCGCCTCGGAGGCCCGCTCCATCGTCTCGTCGATCCGTGCGGCGGCGCGTGCGTCGTGCATGGGTCGGAGGCCTTCACTGCTCGCCTTGGGCGTTGCGAATCGCCTCCGCGAGGCCCGTCAGCAGCTCACGCCACCGGCCCGCTTCCTCGCTCAGCTCGTACCGCAGCGCGTCGGCCAGCCCCGAAAGGTCATCCGCCGCCACGCACCGACGCACCTCCTCCAGCTGGCGCGACAGGCTCGCCACCGATTCGTCCACCCTGATCTCTTCCCCCTTCACCACGACCGACGCCTCCGTCAGGTCGAACCCGAGCAGGTGCGAGACCCGCTGCACCAGGTCTCGCACCGCGTCCCACACGCCGAGCGCCACGCCCAGCGCCTGGTACGCCTCCGGCGATCTCCCCTGGTCGATGTGATCGGCGGCGAGCAGTTGCTCCGCCCCGGCCTGCTCCAGCGCATCCGCAGCCTCCATGAGCGTGACGCGCAGGAACACCGCCGGTTCCGCCGAGGTCATGCGCAGTTCCGTGAACGAGCCTGTGTGCGAGGCGGGGTTGTCGAGCAGTTCGCCCGGCACCGGCTCGCCGTCCGCGATCACCTCGACGATCAGCCGCCCCAGTTCCTCCGCGCGCGCCGTCCCGGCGCGCAGGCCCTGCTCCAGCGTCGCGGCGTCGCTCAGCAGCTCGGCCTCGTCGAAGATCACTCGCATGGCTTGCCTCCCGGGTCCGTGTTACCGCTGCGCCGCGACCGGCTCCGGCGCGGCCGCAATCTCCCGTGACTTCGCCTCGTCGCGCCGAACCCGCCGGTTGTGCTTGTGAATCAGCCGAAGGTTGCGGGCGTAGATCACCACGCCGGTGGACTGCCCGAGCACACCGACGATGTCCGTGCGCCAGACGAAGTACGCGAACAGCGTCACGCCCCCGAAGAAACTCATCCACCAGAAGACGGCCGGCACCACCGAGCGGCGCGACTTCTCGCTCACCACCCACTGCACGAGCATGCGCCCGAAGAAGCACGCCTGCCCCGTCAGTCCCACGACGATCCAGACGAAGTTGCCCCACGAGGAGATGTTGAAGAACCCGAGCAGCGTCCGCTCCAGCGCGGGCCGCGCCTGCCATGCCCTCATGCGGTCGTTCACGATCGCCTGGAACCGGCCGTCATCGATCCAGGAGATGGCTTCGAGGTCACGGTCGCCGACGAAGTGGTATTCGAACCCCCCCGCGTCGCTCGCCCGCTGCTCGACGCCGACCCGGGCCGCCCCGAGCGAGAGCTCGATCCGTGCGGCCTCCGGGTCGATGCGCTTGAGTTTCCGCAGCGTGGGCTGCAGAACCAGCCACACGCCCACGAGGAGCAGTACGACCATCGCGATCACCGGCCCCGGCTTCATCGCGAGGCCTCCTGGGGCGTCCGCGCGGCGATGACAGGCGCGGAACCTGCGGCTCGCTCGACCTCGACGCACTCCACCGGCCTCCGGCGCGATCGCATCCACCGGACCGCGAAGCAGTCGATCAGCCCGGGGATCGCCCGCTGCGCGATCCCCATGCCGTACTTCGTCTCGCCCGCCGCACGCGGCCTGTGGTTTACAGGCATCTCGACCACCGTGTAGCCGAGGTGTCGCGCCGTCACCGGGATGAACCGGTGCGCGCCGCGAAACTCGAGCGGCAGTGCGAGGGCGACCTCGCGCCGCATGATCCGCAGCGAGCAGCCCGTGTCACGGATCGTGTCCCCGAGCAGCCATCGCCGGAACACTCGCCCGACCACCGATCCCCATCGACGCACCGCAGAATCGCGCCGCGCCCGCGAGCGATCCCCCTGCACGAGGTCCGCGCCCGACGACCGCATGAGATCGAGCATTGCGGGAAGATCAGCCGGGTCATTCTGCAGGTCCGCGTCGAGTGTCGCGACGAGTGGCCCTCGCGTTGCCCGAAACCCCGCGTGGAACGCCGCCGACTGGCCGTTGCCCTTGCCGGGCGGCGTTCGCAGCATGGACACGCACCGCAGGCTGGGCCTATCCAGCATCAGGTTCTCTACCGTTGCCCGGGTGCCGTCCGTGGATCCGTCGTCCACGATCACGATCTCGTAGCGAATCCCTGCCGGGGCGAGGGCGGCCTCGATCTGGCGGACCAGTTCCGCGATGTTCTCCCGCTCGTTGTGCGCCGGGGCAACGACGGAGAGTTCCGGGAGGGCATGGATTGGGCCGGGCGCGGGCATGATGGGGAGGAAAGGATAGGTCCGGGCTGGGTTGCACCCGGTGTTCGGGGTCATAGGGAGGGCGGCCTACAGTGGAATGAGTCTAAGACGCAGCATCCATGCTTGATTCAGGAGCGCGACTCGATGCACCTGCGACGATCCGACCACGACCACGGCCCCCCGACCGTGCCCGTCAAGTTCATGCTCGAAGACCCGGAGGGCCTCACAGGGACCGAGAAGGCCGAGTGGGACGTCCTCGCCGCCAAGGGCGAACACCTGCTCGAAGTGGCGATCGAGGCCGGCATCAACATCGAGCACGCCTGCGGCGGCGTGTGCGCCTGCTCCACCTGCCACGTCTATGTTGAGAAGGGCATGGACTCGCTCTCCGAGGCCACCGAGGCCGAAGAGGACCGCGTCGAGGAGGCGCCCGGCCTGCAGCGCAACAGCAGGCTGAGTTGCCAGTGCGAGATCGAGGGGGAAGGCCCGATCATCGTGCGCGTTCCGGCATGGAACCGGAACGCGGTGAAGGAAGTGCCGCACTAGCGAGGAGAGCGCACCGATGAGCGACCGTTTTCACTGGCTGGACGTGGACCGCATCGCCGAGGAACTCGCCGGCCGCTTCCCCGACACGGACCCGGAAACCGTCGGCTTCGTGCACCTGCGAGATATGGTCCGAACGCTGCCCGGCTTCTTCGAAGACCCCGCCCACCCCGTGAACGAACGCATCCTCGAAGCCATCCAGGCGGGGTGGACCGAAGAGTACCACGACATGCGCGGCGATGACGACGACGAGTGACCGCGCAAAGCGTCATCCGTACCGCGTCAGCAGTTCCACGATCTTCGGCTGGTTCCGCTCGATTCGCAGCGAACGCCGCAGCGCGTCCAGCGCCTCGTCCAACGCGGCCCGGTCCGTCCGGTCCGACCACAGGTACCTGTTCAGCAGGCACACCGCGATGCCGTTGTGCGCAGGGTAGTGGCTCGGGTCCATGGCGACCGCGGCTCGGAAAGACGCCAGCGCCTGGTCGTAGTGCCCCGCACGGAAGTACGCAGACCCGAGCCGCTCGTGAGCCTGCGCGCTCGGCCGCTGGTGGATGACCTCTCGCAGCGTCGCCGCCATGTCGTCGTAGCGTCCGACCTTGCCGTAGGAATCGGCGAGGTTCAGCATGATCTCAGGCGACATCACCATCAGTTCCGCCGCGTAGTGGTACTGTGTGATCGCGTCCGCGTGCCGGTCCAGTGCGGCGTAGATCGCGCCGAGATTGACCCGCGCCGGACCGTCGGACGGGTCCACCCGCACCGCCTGCTCCGCGTACGGCAGGCCCTGCGCCGCCTCGCCGAGTTGCAGGAACGCCGTGCCAAGGTCGCGGTTGGCGGCGAAGTCCATCGGCCGGATCGCCAGCGCACGAAGGTACGCCCGCACGGCCTCGCTCAGCCGGTTCAGCAGTTGCAGCGTCAGCCCGTGCCCATAGTTCGCGTCGAAGTCCGACGGAGAGAGCCGCACCGCCTCCGCGTAACGCTGCTCGGCGGTGTTGTAGTCGCCACGCTGCCGATAGATTTCCCCGGCGCCGAGGTATGCCACCGTCAGCGTCGGGTTGATCGCGATCGCCCGCTCGAACTCCGCGAGCGCGGCCTCGTCCAGCCCCTGCTCGCGAAGACGCTGGCCGAGGTCCGCCGCCTCCGCGGCCTTGTCGCGCTCCGCTGCGCTGCGCGCCAGCGCCTCCGCGCGCTCTCGCTTCCACCCCGAGCAACCCGTCAGCGGCCCGGCCGCCGCGAACGCGAGCAACACGGCCACAACGCGGGAGTTCGATCGTCTCATGGTGGCGCCTCGGGTTCTCTCAGGATTCCTGCAGCCGTCGCAGCCGGCGGAGGTTGATCGTGTCGTGCGGCGTGCCCCTGGGCGAGTTCCCCTTGGGGGTTTCGAGAATCTTCGGTACGGCACGGAGCGAGGGACGGTTCACCACCGCCGCGAACCCGGACCGCGCCAGCCGGTCGGCCCGCGTCGAGCCGCCGATTGTCCCTTCGCCGATGTGGGCGTGCCGGTCGAGGCGGCTGCCGACCGCTCCCTTGGAATCGTTGAGATGGACCACGCGCATGAGTCCCTCGCCGCAGATCGAGTCGAAATCGTCGAGCACCCGGGCTGCGCTCTCGCGCTCGGACAGGTCGTACCCGCCCGCGTGCGCGTGGCAGGTGTCGAAGCAGAACGCGACCCGTGCAGGGTCCACGCCCTCGCCGAGGATCATCGACCGGAGCCGGGCCAGTTCTTCGAAGGTCCGCCCGAGGTTCGTCCCCGACCCGACCGTGTTCTCCAGGCACGACACCGTGCGATACCCCTTCGTCCGTCGGAAGAGTTCGCGGTACGCCCGGGCGATGCGGGACAGCCCAGCGTCCGTCTCGCCGTCCGTCGCGGCCCCGGGGTGGTGGACCAGGAACGGAATGCCCAGAGCCTCGCACCGCTCGATCTCGACCTGCATCAGGTCGACGGACTTCGCGTGCAGGTCCGCGTCCGGGCTGGCGAGGTTGATGAGGTACGAGGCGTGGCTGACGGTGCGCTCACGCCATCCGAGCCGTGCGACCTCGGCCGTCCAGTCCGCGACCTGTGCGCCGTCCAGCGGAGGCGCCTTCCACTGTTGCTGGTTCTTCGTGAAGACCTGCACGCACTGCATCCCGAGCCGCTCCGCTTCGTGGAGAGCGTTCGTCATGCCACCGGCGATCGAGAGGTGCGAGCCGAACATGGCGGGAGTAAGCGGCGAAGAGGCGGAGTGACGAAGTGGGGGATTGACAACGGGTCGAGCAGTGTAGTCGGCGGCGGCCGTACAACGCGCGGGGCGCTCCCACTCCCGGGGCCGGGCCTTGCAGGCACCGTTCTGCGCTGCTTGTCTCCCCACCGTTCTCGCGCTGCGCTCTCTGTCTCTCGGCGGTGAATAATCCGCCACCCAACGGCGAACACAGGGAGTCAGCGATGCACGAGCGGCTTGACGGGCGGATCGCGGTAGTGACCGGGGCGAGCGCGGGCATCGGCGAGGCCATCGCCCGCGACCTCGCCTCACACGGCGCGCGCGTCGTGCTCAACGCACGCCGCAAGGCGAAGCTCGACGAGGTCGCCGCCCGCATCGGCCCCGACCGTGCCGCCATCGTCCCCGGCGACGCCGCGGACCCCGCGGTCATCAACGCCATGTTCGACGCCGCTCGCCGGCGATTCGGCACGGAGGCCGACCTCGTTGTCGTCAACGCGGGCCGCGGCCTGAACGGCTCCGTCACCACGTCCGACCCCGAGCAGTGGGAGGGGATGATCCGCACGAACCTTCTCGCCGCGGCACGCCTGATGCGCGAGGCCGCCGCTCGCCTGCTGGCCGATATCGAGAACGGCCCCGGCTGGCAGCAGGAAGCCCACGATATCGTCGTCATCGGCTCCAACGTCGGCCGCCACATCTCCCCTTTCAGTTCCATGTACGGCTCGACCAAGTTCGCCGTGAACTCGCTCGCCGAGGCACTGCGCCGAGAGATCGGGCCCAAGGGCGTCCGCGTCACGCTCATCGAGCCGGGCTTCGTTCGCTCCGAGTTCCAGGGCGTCGCCGGCTACGCCGAGGATTGGTTCGCCGGCGTCGTGGACCGCATCGGGCCCGTCCTCACCCCCGAGGACGTCGCCGAACTCGTCAGTTTCATCGTCAGCCGCCCACCCGCCGTCAACGTCTGCGACGCACTCATCAGGCCGACGCGGCAGGACTATCCGTAACGACCGGTGCGAGGATCGCCCACCCGCAGCGTTGCCAGCAACTCCTCATGGATCAGCCCGTTCGTCGACGCCCCGTCCGGCCCGTAGGCCGACGCTCGGCCGTGCCAGTCTGTGTACCGCCCGCCCGCCTCTTCCAGGATCACCGTCATCGGCGCCACGTCCCACGGCTTGATCGACGGCTCCACCGCCGCCTCCGCGCGGCCGGTCGCCACGAGCAGGTGCGCGTAGCAATCGCTCCACCCCCGCGTGCGGGCGAACGCCCGGGCCAGCCGCGCGAACACCGCCTCCCGGCCCGCCTTCGCGAAGTAATCGAACGCCGTCATGACCAGCAGCGACTCGCGCAGCGTCTGTGTCGTCGAGACCCGTGCCGGCGCGGCCTCGCGCGACTCCGGCGTCGTGTGCCACGCGCCGTGCCCGCGTGCCGCGTGCACCGTCTCACCCAGCGCGGGCATATGGATCACGCCCGCCACAGACGCGCCGTCCCGCTCGACCGCGATGAGCGTCCCGTACAGCGGCACGCCGTGCACGAACGACGCCGTGCCGTCGATGGGGTCGATGAGCCATCGGTATCCGGAAGTCCCCGGCCGCTCGCCGTGTTCTTCGCCGAAGACGCCGTCGTCCGGGAAGACCCGTTCGAGGGCATCGCGGATGAGCGTCTCGGCGTCGCGGTCGGCGTCGGTCACGTGCGAGCCGTCGTCCTTCGCATCCACCGCGAACCGGCGCGAGCGGAACGCCCGCAGCGTCAGTTCGCCCGCCTCGCGCGCGCACTCCCGCGAGAACTCAAGGCGAGCGAAGATCGGGTCCACCTCGGGCATGGCGCATGGTAGGGAAACTCGAGTGCCAGGCCCCTCCGACTGTCGCGACCTTGAGGTAGACTCCCCGAGCCGGGGTCTTGAAGGCCCCGCCGCACGAGTGGGGAGAGGTGGGGCATCATGTCGCCCCGCCCGGGAGGCGGCATGAGGCGGGTGGGATCATTCGAGATCGAACGCGACCTCTACCGCCGAGGCTTCTGGACCGTCTCCATCGCCACGCGCGCCGGCGATGCAGGCGGTGCCCGCTACGCCGTCAAGTGGATGGAGCGGCCGGACGACGTGCTCGGCCCCGAGCGTGCCGAGGCATTGGCCGTCGATTTCCTGAAGGCAGCCGAAGCGCAGCGCCTCGCGTGCGCCTCCGGCGGCGAGCACTGGGCGAACGTCGAGGACTACGGCCGCTTCGAAGGCGGCGCCTTCGTCGCGTGGTCGCTCCGACCGCGCTCCGCCGCGGACCTCGCTGCTGGCCGATTCATCTTCAACGACGAGAGCGCGCCTTGGCTGAAGGGCATCGTCCTCGGCGTTCTCGCCGCACTGCGAGAAATGCGCGACGGCGCGGGCCGCGGCCACGGCAACCTCAAGCCCGGCAACGTCCTGCTCGCCACGCGCAACGCCTGGACGCCCGCCGCCGTCGCCCTCTGCGATCCATCCCCGGACCCGCCGAGGGGGGGGCAGCACGCCGACCTCGTCGCACTCGGCCGCCTCATCCACCGGCTGGTCCTCCACCGCGAGTTCGCCGCGCTCGGCGGCTGGCCCATCGAACGATCGGAAGCATGGGACCGGCTCGGCCGCGGCGTGGGAGAGGCCTGGCGAGGCATCTGCGAGCGGCTTCTGGACCCCAACGCCGCCGTGGGATCGCTGCGCATCGAGGAGATTCTCGCCGCCGTCGAATCGGTCCCGGCGCCATGGAGCCGACGCAAGCGCGCCCGCGTGAAATCGGGCATCGGCGTCGCGGCCGCGCTCGTCCTCGCCGTCGCGGGGTGGCAGGGTTATGTCATCGTCGATCGCGCTCTGAACCCGTTCGACCCCGTGCAGTGGCGTGAACTCTGCGAGGCCTGCGATGACTGGCTCCTGCCGCTGAGCGACACCGTGGCGTCGCTCGACGCCGACGCCCGTGCCCTCTGGCAGGCGGACGGGCATCTGCGGACGCGGGTGCTGCCCGTGCTGCAGAACCGGCGCGCGCTCGACCCGGCCGAGATCGCACGCAGGCGCGGTGTCGTTGCTCGCCGCGAACTCATCGATCTTCCCGCGAGGCAGACGCGCGGCTACGGGCGCGATACGCGCGAAGCGCACGAGGCCATGACCGCCATCGCGGATGCGCTCGCGTCCCCGGACTGGGCGTTGCCAGCCTCGCTCGAATCCGCCGCCGCCACGCTCTCTGCGCGCGGCTGGGAAGGCCCGGCGGCCGACGTCCGCCGACTCGCAGAGGGGCTGCGCTCGCCGCCCGGCCCCGGGCTGGGCGAGCGGATCGACCGTGCCCTCCGCGCTGCTTCACTGTCTGAACTGATCGAGACATCGCTCGTGCGCATCGAGGCGGGCGCGAAGGCCGCCTCATCAACCGGCGCGGCCGGCTTCGCCGACTTCGGCGAATCCGCGCGCCGAGCGCTCGACGAAGCCGCCTCCGGCGACGACGCCCTGACGCGCCTCGCTCGCGCCCTGCGCGAATACGCCGCCGTCGCCGACCGACTCGCGTCATTCGTCGAGCGGTCCTGGCCCACGATCGACCGTGCCGCCTTCGACGAGCACTCGCGCCTCGTCCAGGCGCTCCGTGCCGGCGAGCGATCAGCCGATGCCTCGTTCTTCGCCGAACTCGTCTCCGAGGCGTCGCGAGAGGAGTTCCGGGCGCTCCCACCCGAGTCCAACCCGACGCGATCGTGGGAGGCCATCGCCCGGCTCGACCGTGTGCTGCGCGGCCTCGACAGCGCGAAAGGCTCGCCGGATGCCGAGTCCGGACTGCGCGCTCGCATCGACGCCCTCGCCGACCGTGCAGCGTCGATCACCGATCGCGCCGACGAGGCGGGGCGCATGGCGTGGAACTCCTTCACGCGAGAGCGTGTCCTCAGCCTCGTCCGCGAGGTCGACGGCGAGGTGGGGGCGCTCGAACGCGAGGTTTCGGGCGTGGCCGAGGAGATCGCCGCTCTCGAGCGAGCGTGGGTGCGGCGCGAGCGCACGGCCTCGGGACGCCTGAACAACGCCATCCTGGACACGGAGTGGGCGCGTCGCCGCGACGAGCTGATGGCCGAGTACGATGCCTCGGGCGACTATCGCACGCTCCGTGCGCGACTCGACGCCCTCGACGCCGCGCTCCGGGGGCTGGTCGAAGCCGCGGCCGGGTCGGTCAGGCTCGACCCGCCCGAGTCGCTGCTGTACGACAGCGTGCCGTTGCTCGACGCCGTCCGGGTCCGCGCCGGCAGCGCGGCCGAGCCAGCCCTTCGCGTCGCCCGCTGGGAGAACGGCGCGTACGCCAATCCTGAGGAGATGCTGCGCGTCGCGCGCGAAAGCGTCGCCGCGCTCGAAGAGTGGCGTCATGCCGTTCAGGCGATCTTCGGCGAGATGCTCGAAGTCCAGCGAAGCGTCCAGCACCTGCACCTGCTCGACGAGCCGGCCGGTTCGTCCCGTTCCGCTTCCGCCGCGCTCGCCGCCTGCATGGCACGCCCCGAGTTCGAGGAGATCAACGGGCGGCGCGCGTTCGCACGCGTTCTCTCGTGGGTCAATGAACTGCGCACGCTCGGCACCGAGTCCGACCGTGCCCTCCTCAGCCGCGTGGCCAGGACGGGTGGCGAATCGCCCGCAGCTTCCTACGCCGCCTGGCGTCGCCTGGGCGACCTGACCGCGCCGGCGTGGCCGGCGAGAGTGTCCGAACTGGTCGAGGAAGGGGGGGCACGTGCGCACGTTGCCGCTTCCATCGCGTCGGTCGCCGATGACACGCGGCGACGCGCCCTGCAGGCCGAACTCGACGCGCAGGGGCACGAACGCTGGTCGCGGTGCGCCGCCGCGGTGCGCACGGAGGACGACTTCGCCTCGTGTGTCGAACTGCTCGACGGCTTCGCAGTCGTCGAGGGGCGGCTGGACGCGCGCACCCGATACAACATCACGCTCCACAGGTTCCGCGCCTCGCTCGCAGGACGGCCGCCGGACGACGACGCCGAGCGAGCGGCCGCCGTCTTCGTCCCGGCGATGCGCGCCCTCGGAGGCGGTTTCGCCGGGGCCGCCGACGCGCTGAACGCCGCATCCGCCGTCGAGGGCGCCGTGCTGGCATGGAAGCAAGGCCCCCCCCGCGTGAACTTCGCCGCGGTCGGGCCGGGCACCCTCGGCTGGCACGCGGCGCCGGACGCCCGTGACGAGGCCGTTTCGTTCGAATGGCGCGGCGAACGCCGGTCGCGCTCGCGCGGCGCGGTTCCGAAACTGTCCTTCGTCCGCGTGGACGTCAGCGGCGAAGCGGTCTACGTCGCCACCGAGGAGGTCTCGCTCGCGCTGATGCAGGCATGGCTCGGGCCGGATGAATGGACCGAGATCACCCCGCTGCTCGTGCCGACAGCGCTTCAGAACAACGACGTCTGGTCAGGCCCTCGCCTCTGGTCATGGCCCGCGCAGCCGCGCAACGGCCTGGTCTGGAAGCGTGGCCAGACCGCGCTGCGCGACGACTGGCTCCCTCAGAATGTCGAGGTCTCGGCCGCGACACCTCAGTACGCGCCGGGCCTTGGCGATCCCGCCGACCCGGTCCGAATCGCGCCGGCGCACAGGACAACCGAACTGCACCCTGTCCAGCACGTTACCCCCGTCGGTGCGCTGCGCTTCGCCCAGGCGCTGAACTGCCGCCTCCCCACCGAGTCCGAGTGGGTCGCCGCACTCCGGCGGTATGAAGACCCCGATCCCTCGCGCTGGAATCTCCGCGATCGGGCCTTCGCACTCCAGCGGGACCACGTCGCCAGGGTCATCGCGGATCGCATCGCACGCGGTGTGGTGCGCGTCAACTTCCGCTACCCGGACGACGGCGTCTTCGTTCCCGAAGGCACGACAGTCGCGCGCGGCGCGGAAGCAGGCGCCTACGAGACCGACGACGGCGCCCTCTGGTTCCAACCGGTCGATCGAGGCTACGGACGCACGCTCAGGCACCTCATCGGCAACGTCGCGGAGTTCGTCCTCATGGACGCCGGGGGCACGCGCTTCGGCGTCATCGGCGGCTCATCCATGTCCCCCCCCGAGCTGGCTCTCGACCACGCCTACGAGATACCCGCCCGCCAGTCCGCGGACGCGACCTACGCCGACGTCGGGTTTCGTCTCGCCTTCAGCGCGGGTGAGGCCCAGGTGCCCCTCGCCGCGCAACTCGCGCAGGCTATCCGGGACGCACGCCTCGATCTGGGCGGTTGACGGCAGTCTTCAGTCTCGGGCCGTGGCGATCCGCGCACCAGTCCCGCTGCGCGGACCGAAGAGCGCGCTCCCGAGGGCGTCTCCCGCACCGAGCGAGGCACGCGAATCCTTCGCCACGGGGCCGGAGACACGTGCGCTGGAGTGGGATGACGACGAGCAGCCGAAGCCGGCCGCGAGGGCGACGGCGACGGCCGCAAGGGTCAACGAACGGACGGGGCGCTTCATGGTGTGCTCCGAAGCCAGTGGGCGATGTCGAGAGGAGCCGCGCCGTTTCTGGACCGTCCGGGGACGGGATGTCTGTCGATCCTTCGGCCGCCCATGCTCCTGACTTGCAGCGTGCTCGCCCCTCCGCCCGACTCCTCATGCCGCGCGAGCGGACAGCCTGCACAAACCGCGCCGAACGGAAGGTCTCCCATCCTTTCGGACCCTGCGGCAGTGTGGCTGTATGATCCCCGTGCCGGGGCGTGCCCCGGCGGGAGGCCGCCATGAGCGAAGCGCACGGTTCCGGTCGCGTGGACTCGATGGGCGATGCGATGCGTGCCTTCCGCGTCGCCGCTCGTCTCGGCCCCGATGCCGACATCCGACCCGAGCGAGTCGTCGCTCTGGCGGGCACGCTCCTCCGCCTCGCGTACGGCCTCGACCAGATCGCGTGGGGAACGTGGAAGAAGATGGCCCCGACCAGCACGGTTCGCCGCGGCGCGGGACTTGCCGAGGCCGTCGCTTCGGATCTGGAAGGTCGCGGTGCTTCAGCCGACGCCGAGGTTGAACGCCTCCGGATGCTCGTCTTCTCGCTCCTCTCGTCCGTCTCGCAGGTCGGGCACTTCGCCGTGCGCGAACTCGGGAGGCTGGGGCCGGAGCGCATCGAGGACGGCGTCTCCGCCGGAGGGTTCGGCCGCGACTCCGCGTGCTGGCGACGCTACAAGGAACTCGCCGGCGCATACGACGAGGACCAACTCGAAGCCTCCATGCTCGGATCGATGACCGAATACGTGGAGGCAATGCTCGCCGGTGGAGCACGCAGCCAGGTCGCCGCCAGCGGTGCCGACGCATGAAACTTCTCGAACTCACCGAGCCGTACTTCCAGTACGTCTGCCGACTGAACCGGTCGGCACGAAAGGGCGCGCCGCCGGACGAGGCCGTCGTCCGGACGGAGATCCGCGGCCTGCTCTCCGAAATCCGCGGCCGCGTCCTCCGACACGGGCCGCTCGCCACCGAGTACGACCGCATCGAACCCGCGCTCCTCTTCTTTGCCGACGAAGTGATCCGGGGCAGCGCGCTCCCCTTCGCCTCAACCTGGGAACCGATGGCCGCGTCCCTTCCCGATCCGGACGCTTCGCGCGTCTTCTATGTGCTCCTCGAGGAGGCGCTCCGCGACAAAGGCCCATTCGGAATCGAGCGACTCGCCGTTCTCTACACCTGCCTCGGGCTGGGCTTCACAGGCGGGCGATCCCCAGACCAGCTCCGGCGCGTCATGGTTGAAGTCTCCTCACGCCTCCGCCCGATCATGGACGCTGACCCTTCCGCTCCTGTCTGCCCCGAAGCCTACGAGAACGTGGACGGCACGGACCTGATCGAGCCTGCCGGTCGGCCGCTCGTGGCCATCGTGCTCGTCCTTCTCGGGCTGATCGCCGCTCTGCTGGTTGTGAACGGCTATCTGTATGCCAGCGGTTCGCAGGAACTCCGCGAATCGCTCGCGGCGATCGCCGCTGCGCGAAGTGACGCGGGACGCTGATCCCGCCGGAGTCTTCCCGGATGCCCAATACCCCCGCAAAGTCCGGTGCAAAGGGCAGGAAGAAGGCGAACGCGCCAAACCTCCTGCCCCTCAAGATCGGCCTTGCCATCGCCTGCATCGGCGGCATGGGCGGCGTCCTCCTCGTCCTGGTCGGCCCGAAGGGACTGCTCGCAGTCCCGTTGCTCGGCGCCGCCCTCGGCGTCACGCTCCTTGCCTATCGAGGGCTTGTCAAATGGAGCGAGCGACGCAAGAGCAGGCCATTCGAGCGACGCTTGCGCGACGCCGCCACCGTGACTCCGCGCGCCGGCGCGGACGCCGCAAGGCGCGCACGTCTCGAAGACATCCGCAAGCGATTCGAGGAGGGCATCGAAGTCTTCCGTCAGCACGGCAAGGACCTCTACTCCGTTCCCTGGTACCTCATGGTCGGCGAGCCCGGCTCCGGCAAAACCGAAGCCGTCCGGCACTGCGGCGTCGGGTTCCCCCCAGGCCTCCAGAACACCCTCCAGGGCACCGGCGGCACGCTCAACATGAACTGGTGGTTCACCAGCAACGCCGTGATCCTCGACACCGCGGGCAGGCTCATCTTCGAAGACATCGAGCCGGGCACAGGGAGCGAGTGGACAGAGTTCCTCAAAATGCTCCGCTCCGCGCGCCCGAACTGCCCGATCAACGGCCTGCTCCTCGTCCTGCCCGCCGACAGCCTCATCAAGGACTCCGGCGAGGAGATCGCGCACAAAGCGGACCGCATCGCCGCCCAACTCAACGTCATTCAGCAGGCGCTCGGCGTCCGCTTCCCGGTTTTTCTCCTCGTCACCAAGGCCGACCTCATCAACGGCTTCCGAGAGTTCTTCGACTCCATCAAGGATCCCCTCCTCCAGCACCAGATTCTCGGCTGGTCCAACCCCGCGCCCCTCGGCGAGCCGTTCGAGCCGGACGGAGTCGATCGGTTGCTTGACGGCCTGCGCCAACGGCTCCGGCGACGCCGCCTCGGCCTCCTCCTCGACCCCGTCCACACCGAGGACGCCCTGGCGCGACGCTTCGACCAGGTGGACGCGCTCTACGCCTTTCCCGAGGCGGTCATGCAGCTGGCGCCGCGCCTCAAGCGATACCTCGAATCCATCTTCGTCTCCGGCGTCTGGGGAGAGCCTCCCTTCCTGCGCGGCATCTACTTCACCTCGGCGATGCGAGACGGCTCCGCGCTCGACGCCGACCTCGCCGAAGCACTCGGCATCCCCGTGGACCACCTCCCCGAAGGCCGCGCATGGAAGAAAGACCGCTCATACTTCCTCCGCGAACTGTTCCTCAAGAAAGTGTTCCGCGAGCGAGGCCTCGTCACCCGCGCCACCAACGTGCAGCGACTCCAGCGCGCCCGGCGCACCGCGGTGCTCGCCACGGGGCTTGCCGCCGTGCTCGTCGCCATCGCCGTCACATGGGTGTCCGGCCAGCGATTCCGTGAGACGCTCAACGGGCACCAGCGACTCTGGTCGGACCTCCGCGCCGAGTTCGTGCCCGAGGGCGACCGCACTCCCGCGACCATCGTCGTCGAGCGGAGCGGCGGCCGCCCGGGCTTCGACTACGATGGCGACCGTGAACTCCGCCTCGGCCCGGTGCGAACCGCCGTGGCCCGGTTTGCGCCGGACGTTCTGCCCTGGGTCGAGCGCGAGGTCAGCGTTCCCGCGATCTTTGCGCCGGTGGCGCGCGGATTCGGCGACCTCGACGAGATGCGCCGCAGCGCCTTCCGGGTCGCTGTCGAGCGATCGACGATCGTTCCCGTCGTGGATGCCGCGCGGCGTCGCCTGGCCGCCGAGACCGCGGAGTCGTGGACCGATGACTCGACCCTCGCCCTGCGTCAGCTCATCCGTGTCGAAGCCGGCCTGCTCATGGGAAGTGGGGGGGGGCTTGATCTCGGTGTTCTGGCCCGCTACGCACTGGCCGACACGCCGGACGACGCCGAAAGCGCGGCCAAGGCGATCGGCGAGTCCGCCGCGGCCATCGCGTGGTCGTACAGTCCGACGGGCGGCGGCGTGCCGTGGCCCCCCCCCGCGCTGCGCCGAGGAACGCCCGAGACGGTCGCCGTCCTCACCGCAGGCGTGCAGCGGTTCGTCGAGCGGTGGCGCGCCGAAGTGCGATCCGGTGGCGTCGCCGGAGTGGACCGACTCGCCAACGCCCTGGAGACCCTCGAGCGCGCCGAAACCGCCATCCTCGCGGACGAGAGCGTCGCCCGTGCTGGCTCGGTGGAGGAGTTCGATCGTGCCGCACGGGCCTGGGCGGACGCGGCCAAACGCTGCGACGAGTCCGCCCGCGCGGTCGCGGAGGCTCTCGCACAGCTCAACGCGGACGACGCCGAGACCATTCTCGCTGCGGCTGAGCGCGAGGCGCAGTCTCTCCGCGAGCGCATCCGTCTCGCGTTCACCCCCCTCGAAGCCGAGTTGGGCAGGGTTCCCGATCTTGCCGCTCTCCAGGGCGAACTTTCGACTGGGCGAACCCTGCTCCTCGACTCCGAACTCGCCGAGCAGGCGGGGAGGCTCCGGAAGGCCCTGAGCGGAACCGGCGCGCGCTATCTCGCCACCGACGGCAGCGGACTGCCCGTCTTCGAACGCCGTCGGCTCGCGCTGGCTCGCCTTGCCGACTCGCTCGCGCTCGCGGAGACCCGCACGCCGACCGATCTCGGCGCACGCCTCGCGGAGATCGAGCGGCGCACTCGGCAAGACCGCGAATCCATCGCCCAGGCGGGCTTCAACGGGGCGCAGCAGCGCCTCCTTGCCACCCTCGACGCAGCAGCGAAGCGCCAGCGCAACGCCGCCATCGACGCAGCGCTCGTCTCTCTCTCCGGCGGCCCGGATCGGCTTCGTTCGCTCGTCGCCGCGCGCGCCGCCGGACTGACTCCCCTTCCACGCGCGGCTATCCCACTGACTCCCGTGCAGGACGGCGCCCACGATCCGGAGTTCCATCCCGAGGCCGCGGCGTGGCTCTTCGAGACGGTCTCCGACATCGTCTCGCTCACCCACGCAGACGGCTCCGTGCTGCTGGCGGGCGGTGAGCTGTCGGCGCGTGCCCGTGATCTGTTGGACGCGGCGTCCGCCTACGCCGACGCTTACGTCGCGTACTGGGCGATGCAGGCGCCCGCCGCGTCGGCCGTGAGTTTCGGCGTGCGGGCTGACTGGAACAGCGCCCACGGTTCGCTCTCACGCCTCAATGCCATCGACGTGTGCAACGCCCTGCGTGCCGCCGCGGAAGCCGCGCAGCAGGCCTTGAGCGGCGTGCCCGCGTGGGCATCCGAGCAGGCCCGCAAGCGAGCCGCCGACGCCTCGCTTCTGGCGAGTGATGCACGCGCACGGCTCGCCACGGATGGGCTGGTCCAACGCTGCGAGCAAGGGGTTCGGGAATGGGTATCGCTCGGCGGCGACCCCGAGAAGGCCCGCCAGGCCGTGCTCGCCTTGGAGCCTGACGCACTGACCACGCGGTTCCTCGTCGGCGGGAAGGACGCGGGATACTGGGAAGGCGTCTGGATGGCCGCGCTGCGGACCCTCGCTGAATCGGGACAGTCCGAATCACGGGCCGCCATCGACCTGCTCCGCGTCTCGCGCGGCATCCCGCTCTGCCGCGACTCCGACCGAACCCTGGATGCCGGCCGCGTCGCGGATGCGTTCCGTGCCGCCAACGACGTCCGTGCCGCCATCGCCGGTTCTCCGGCGGATCGTTCCGGCGCACGCACACTCGCCGAGGGCGCGCGAACGAACCTGCCCGACATCGACCGCGAGATCGAGCGCATGCGAGGCGGCGTCGTTCTTCCGGGGCAGCGCGGCCAGGCGTGGTTCCAGGGACTCTGCGCCATCCTCGACGCCCTGCACGCACACGACGATCCGCTCTCATTCCAGGTCATCGCGCTCCCCGCGGATCAACATCCCGACGGCCTCCCCCCCTTTGAAGCGTTCGGGCTGTTCGAAGCGGGCATCCGCAAGACGAACCCCGACGGGCGATCCCGGTTCCGGCTGGTCCCCGGCGCGCCGACGGACACGGTGGGCGGCATCGTCGTCCCCGGCGGCGAGATCGAGGTCAGGTTCTACGACAACGAGGCCGACGGCGCACCCGCTGTCGCCTCCGCCATCATCCCCGCGCCATGGACCATGCTCGGGGCGATCGCTTCGTGGGGGGGGCAGCCGCTGCACGGCGAAGGGCTCGACGGCGCCTGGGGCGTCATCATCCTCGCACGACGAACCGGTGATCCCGACTCACGCATCCCTGTTCGCATCGGCCTGCGCCCGAATCGGTCCTTGCCCCATCCCGCGCAGTGGCCCTCGGAGTCCTCGTGGCCGGAGTGATCGAGCGTTCGTGGGCAGCGAGTGGAACAATGCTCAAACGGCTCGGAAAACTCATCGGAGGCAGAGACGGCGGGGGCGCGTCGGTGCGGCTCACCGTCTTCGGCAAGCACCCGGGCTGGGACGATCACATCGAAGACTTCCCGCTCGAAACCGAGGAACTCGCCTGGGTCAAGCGTCGACTCTACACCGAGGGCATCGCCAACAACATCGACTCCGGCGCGTGGGAACGCCTCGACAGCGCCTCGCGTGTCGAGGGCTTCCGTCACGTCTTTGTCTGGCGGTTGCCGAGGGGTGTCGTCGTCGGCCGTCTCTGGTCGTCGACCGACGGCAAAGGCCGGTCGCAGTACCCCATGGTCGTCGCCGCCCATTGCACCGGCGCGCCTCTCGAATGGTCGCTCGACAAGGTCGTCCGTCGCCTCGAATGGTTCGAGGGCAAGTGTGTTCAGGCGCGAGACCGCGCCGCGGTCGCCGAGGCGCTCACTCGGCTCAGCGACGATCTCCGCCGCGCCGCAGCCAAGCGATCGGACCAGTCCCCGCCGGAGTCCTCGCGTGCGGAGCACGCACAGCCCGCGGTCGTCGAGCTTGCCGCGCGTCCGGAACTCGGGCCGGGCCGGATCGGGATGCACAGGCTGATGTACGAGATCGAACGCGAGCTCTCCGCGTTCCGGCCCCTCGGCGCGGGAGGCTCAACGACACGCGCACGCGCGGCCTCCGCCATGCGTGCCAAGTCGCTCCGCGTCCCGCGTTGCGGCGACTCGCCCGTTGCATCGGCTCTGCTCTGGTCGCGCTTCTTCGCCTCGCAGTTGGCGGAAGCCGTTCCCATGCTCCTGCTCCTTCCCATGCGACACAAGTGGGTGGACGCCGTCATCGGCGACCCCACCCCGCAGCAGTTCTTCTGTCTGCAGGCGTCCGAGTCCGCTGTTCCGCTCACCACCGAGGTGCCCTACACGCTCGAATCAGACTTTGTCGCCGGCGTCGAGGAGGCGATCCGTGCGGCGGCAAAGCCGTGAGTCGCCTCCCACGATCGCGGGAGGGGGGTATTGCGGGCAGAAGAGGCCGCTGATACCTTGAGCGGGCGGTCGGGAGGCTGCCCGCGGACCCCAGGCTCCGCGAGTGCGTGGTTCCTCTGTCACGGGGCGGACGATGAAACACGATCGGCATCGGTTCTCAGGGGTGGGCCGGTGTGTCGCCATGCTCTGCGCGGTGGGGCTGATGGTCCTGGGCCGGCACGCCGCGCTCGCACAGGACGCGGATCCTCCCGTTGACGAGCCCGCGTCGGAACAGCAGCCCCAGCCGGGTAACGAAGTGCCGCCGCCCCTCGCCGAGTTCTTCTATCCGGTGAGCGAACTCCGCCTGCGCTACTTCCGCGAACACCCGGAGCACCCGGCGCTCGACGACTTGTACGCGCTCGAAGTCGATCTCGGGATCGACGACGGCGCCTACGTCGCCCCGCGCGAAGGCATCGAGACGGTGCGCATCCGTGTCCGGGACATCGGCGGTCTCGGCGTCGGCGAGGTCTCCGAGAGTGCGATCAATCAGGTTGCGACCGTCATCTTCGAGGAGTTCCGCTCGCGCGGCCTCATCGGTGTCATCGTCGCGCCGAGCGACGAGGAGATCGACCGCGAAACGAACGAGGACCTGCGCGACCTCGACCTGGATCAGTCGCTCACCCTCGACATCTACACCGGCATCGTCGTGCAGGTCCGCTCGATCGCGTCCGGCACGAGATTCCCGAAGGAAGAACGCCTGAACAATCCCGCCCACGCCCGCATCCGCGACAACTCGCCCGTGCAGCCCTGGCGGCCCCGACAAGCCGAGGGCGAGCCTGCCGGGGACGCCGCCGACGAGCCGCGCCGCGACCTGATCCGCCGCGACCTCCTCGACGCCTACACCCTGCGCCTGAACCGCCACCCCGGCCGCCGCGTGGATATCGCCGTCGCCCCAGCCTTCGAGACCGGCGAGGCCGCGCTCGACTACCTCGTCGCCGAGAGCAGGCCGCTCTCCGTCTACTTCCAGCTGTCGAACACGGGCACCAAGGAGACCGACACCTGGCGCGAACGCTTCGGCTTGATCCACAACCAACTCACCAACAACGACGACATCCTCACCGTTGAGTACATCACCGCGGGTTTCTCCCAGGCGCACGCTCTCGTCGGCTCCTACGAGGCGCCGCTCGGCCGCCTCGAACGCCTCCGCTGGCGCGTCTTCGGCAGCTACAGCAAGTTCACCGCCTCCGACGTCGGCCAGGCCGGCGAACGCTTCACCGGCGAGGGCTGGACCGCAGGCGGCGAACTCATCCTCAACGTCCTCCAGGAACGCCAACTCTTCGTCGATCTCTTCGGCGGCGCACGATGGGAGAACGTCGAAGTCAACAACGAGGTCGTCTCCATCCAGGGACGCGAGGACTTCTTCATCCCGCGCCTCGGTGTCCGCGCCGAACGGCGCACGGACGAGTGGACTCTCGAAGGCCAGCTCGCAATCGAGTTCTCCATGTCGGATGTCTCCGGCGCCGGCGCGGACGAGATGACCAAACTCGGCCGACTCGCCCCGGACGAAGACTGGGTCGTGCTCCAGTGGTCGCTCGGCACTTCCTTCTTCCTGGAGCCGCTCATCACGGGGCGCGACGGCGAGCGAACGAGCACCCTCGCCCACGAGATCGCGCTCGGCGTCCGCGGCCAGTACGCCTTTGACAACCGCCTCATCCCCAACGCCGAGCAGGTCGCCGGCGGTCTCTACTCCGTCCGCGGATACCCGGAGTCCATCACCGCGGGCGACACCGTTGTCATCGCCTCGGCCGAGTACCGCTTCCACGTCCCCCGCGCCTTCGAGGTCGAGGAAGAGCCGCGAACCCTCTTCGGCCGCCCCTTCCGATACGCGCCGCAGCAGCCCTACGGCAGGCCGGACTGGGACCTCATCCTGCGCGGGTTCGTCGACGCCGCGCGCGTCGTCAACAGCGACCGCCAGGCGTTCGAGAGCGACGAGGACATGCTCGGCGCGGGCGTCGGCATCGAACTGCTGCTGTACCGAAACGTCAGCGTCCGGATGGACTGGGCCGCCGCCATCGAGGAGATCGAGGGCAAGGTCAAGTCGGGAAGCAACCGTTTCCACTTCGTGTTCACGTTCCTGTTCTGAGTTCCGGGCGCGCCGGCCGCGAAAGGGCGGAGCCATGTCGAAGCAATCGAGAACCCGTCATGACTGCCCCGCCGTGCGACGCCCCGCGCGCGGAGCGCTGTCGATCAGCCCGCTGCTCAGCGTCCTGTGCGGCCCGCTCGCGCTCGCCGGGCCGGACGGACCGCGCGTCGTCCACGGGTCCGCCTCCTTCTCCCGCAGCGGCGCGACCACGGTCATCCACACCTCGCACACCGCCGTCATCAACTACAACGCCTTCGGCATCGCCCCGCACGAGACCGTCCGTTTCGTCCAGCCCGACGCCTCCAGCCGGGTTCTCAACCGCGTCACCGGTGCGCTCCCGACGCACATCGATGGCACGCTCCTCGCCAACGGCCGCGTCTACATCACCAACCCCGCCGGCGTCTACTTCGGTGACGGCGCGATCGTCAATGCCGGCGCCATCTACGCCGCCGCAGGCTCCATCACCAACGCCGATTTCATCCGCGGGATCGACCGCTTCTACGACCTCAAGGGCGAGGTCGTCAACCGAGGCGTCATCCAGGCCGACGCCGCCTACCTGCTCGGCAGGCGCGTCGCCAACTTCGGGTGCATCGTCGCCGACGGCGTCGTCGTCATGGCCTCCGCCGACGAGATTCTCGTCGGCGAGTCCGGCAGCAGCGTCTACGCCCGCGTCAGCAAGCCCGCCCACGGCGCCACCGGCGGCGTCGAGAACGCCGGCGAGGTCCGCGCGCAACGCGCGCGCCTCGGCGCGGGTGACATCTACGGCGTCGTGCTCTTCGATTCCTCCCGCGTCAAGGCAGCCCACGTCACCGTCGAGAGCGCGGCGACCACGCTCGTCTCCGGCGAGATCGACGCCTCCGCCCGCGCACCCGGCACGAAAGGAGGCCGCGTCGAACTCCTGGGAGATCGGGTCGCCGTCAGCAACGCTCGCGTGGACGCCTCCGGCGACGCCGGCGGCGGCACGATCCTCGTCGGCGGTGAGCTCCAGGGGGGGGGCGACACACGCCGCGCCTCGCAGACCGTCGTCACCGCCGACGCCTCGCTCACCGCGGACGCCCTCACCGCCGGCGACGGCGGCGCCGTCATCGTCTGGGCCGACGACGCCACACGCTTCCACGGCTCCATCAGCGCGCGCGGCGGAACGCTCACAGGCGACGGCGGGTTCGCCGAGGTCTCCGGCAAACGCTCCCTCACCGCCAGAGGCTCCGTCGATCTCGGCGCGCCGGCAGGCGCCACCGGCACGCTCCTCTACGACCCCGACGCCATCGTCATCATCGGCGGAACAGCCGACGGCAGCGACAGCCCCGACGCCTCCGCCGCCAACCTCGAAACCGACGGCGGCAACCCCGGCGAAGTCCTGTTCGCCAGCGTCGGCGATTCCACGGAACCGTTCGAGGTCTACCAGTCCGAAATCGAGGGCACAGACGCCAACATCGTCCTCGAAGCCGGCTCCTCCATCACCGTCAGCGGAACTTTCGACAACGCCGAAGTCCTCCTCGCCAACAACCGCAGCCTCACCCTCCGCACACGCAACAAGAGCGGTGACGGCGATTCCCCGGGCGGCATCGACCTCACCGGCAGCACCCACGGCGCGGACCTCGCCTTTCGCACCCAGGGCACCGGTACGATCACGCTCCACGCGGGCTACGACGCCGCCAACCTCGGCAGCGAGCCCGGCAACCTCGCCGCGAACCTCGTCGTCGGCCGGCTCACCACCGCGGGCGGCGCGATCGAACTCCGCGCAGGCTCGTCCGGCGGCGGCTCGGTCAGCCTCCTCGGCGATGTCGTCATCAACGGCACAGGCGGACTCACCGTCTTCGGACCAGCGTCCCTCGGCGCAAACCTCTCGACCAACGGCGGCTCCGTCAGTTTCGCCAACTCCTCCGCGATCACGCTCATCGCCGACTCGACCATCGACACCGATGCCGCGGGCGGCTCGTCCAACGCCGGCAACGTCCTCTTCGCCAGCCCAGGAACCATCAACGGCGCCTTCGCCCTCACCATCGACGCCTCGGCCGACGGCGGCGGCTCCAGCGGCGGCGTCACCCTCGGTACGCTCGGTGGCACGACACCCCTCGCAGCCCTGGACGTCTCCGCCGCCGCGCTCATCCTCTCCGGCGGCATCTCGCTCGACGGCGGAGGTGCCGTCGATCTCACCGGTGTTTCCTCGATCACGCTCACCGCCAACATCGCCATCGACACCGACGCCGCGGGCGGCGCAACCGACGCCGGCAATGTCCTCCTCGCGCCCGCGGGTGCGGTCAACGGATCACGCACACTCTCCATTAACGCCTCGGCCGACGGCGGCGGCGCGGCCGGCTCAGTCTCGCTCGGCGGCGTCGGAACCTCCACCCCGCTCACGGGCCTCACCGTCAGCGCGGCCTCCCTCACCCTGAACGCGAACATCGCCCTCAACGGAGGCGGCAACGCGGACTTCTCCGCGACCAGCGCGATCACCCTCGCTTCGAGTGTCCTCATCGACACCGACGCCACCGGCGGCAACTTCAACGCCGGCGACGTGCTCTTCGCCTCGGCAGGCACGCTCAACGGCGCTTTCAGCCTCACGATCGACGCCTCCGCGGACGGCGCAGGCGCAGGCGGCGCGGTCGCGCTCGGCTCCGTCGGCGCAACGACGCCCCTCGCCGAGATCGGCGTCTCCGCCGATTCCCTCCAGCTCGCCGGCGATCTCCGCGTCAGCGGCGGCGGAGACATCGACTTCACGAGCGTCAGCGCCGTGGCCCTCGTCGGTCCGGTCACCATCGACACCGACGCCACGGGCGGCAACACCGACGCCGGCAGCGTCCTCTTCGCCAACGCTTCCACGCTTGACGGCGCGTTCACGCTCGCCATCGATACCTCCGCCGACGGCACGGGAACCGACGGCGACGTCCATCTCGGCTCCATCGGCTCCGTGACGCCGCTCGCCGGTTTCACCGTCGCAGGCGGACGCGCCACGCTCAACGGCGACATCCGCACCGACGGCGGCGACGTGGACCTCTCCGGACTCAACGCCATCGTCGTCGCCGCCTCTCTCGCCATCGACACCGAAGCAGGCAACGACGATACCGCGGGGAGGGCGCTGCTCGCCGGGCCGACCATCTCCGCCGATGCCGGCGCGCTCTCCCTCACCATCGACACCTCCACCGGCGCGGCCGGTCTCGACGGCGGCGCAATCGAGCTCGGTGCCTTCGATTCCGCCGCGGGCTTCACGGTCGCCATGCTCGCCCTCGCCGACGCCGCCGGCCCGGGCGGCGCAGCGGGCGGTGTCTCTTTCTCGGGCTCCGCGAACCTAGGCGCCATCGATCTCTCCGGCCTCGAAGGCGCCATCCAGGTTCGCGGCGCGGCTTCCATCATCACTTCCAACTCAACGATCGACCTTTCCCCCGCAGCCGCGATCGAAGGCCAGACCTCGGGCCTGGACACGCTCACCCTCAACGCCGGCGCGGGAGACGTGCGCCTGCCGAGCGTCGGACAGTCCGTCCCGCTCGGCGCCCTCACCGTCATCAGCACGGGCGAACTCCGACTCACCGGCAACATCGCCCTCAACGCCGGCGGCAACGCCGACTTCACCGGTGCGCCGACCGTCGTTCTTGCCTCCAACGCCGTCATCGACACCGACGCCACGGGCGGCACAACCAATGCCGGTGGTGTGTTCTTCGCGCCCTCAGGCACGATCAACGGCGCGTTCGCCCTCGCCATCGACGCATCCGCCGACGGCGGCGGCTCGGCAGGCCAGGTCTCGCTCGGCACGGTCGGCAACTCCTCCCGACTCACCGGCCTCACCGTCAGCGCCGCATCCCTTACCCTCAACGGCAACATCTCCCTGAACGGCGGCGGAAACGCCGACTTCACCGGCGTCAGCGCGGTCACACTCGCGTCAAGCCTCACCATCGACACCGACGCGCCCGGCGGCTCGTCCGACGCCGGCGACGTCCTCTTCGCCCCGGCCGGCACGCTCGACGGCGCGTTCACGCTCGCCATCAACGCCACCGCAACCGGCGGCGGCGCGGCCGGTGCGGTCTCGCTCGGTAGCGTCGGCAACTCAACACGTCTCACTGGCCTGACGATCAGCGCCGCATCCCTCACCCTCAACGCCGACATCCGCACCCAGGGCGGTGACGTCAACCTCTCCGGTGCAGGCTCCATCGCCATCGCTTCCACGCTCGAAATCGACACCGCATCCACACCCGGCGTTGCCGGCGGCTCCGTCGACCTTCGCGGCGCTACCGTCTCCGCAACCACCACCAGCCTCAGTCTCACGATCGACACCAGCGCGACCGGCGCGGCGGGCGGCGCGGTCTTCCTCGGCGTGTTCGACGACGCCGCCGGCGCGTTCGTCCACGACCTCACCATCCGCACCGGCGGCTCCGGCGCGGGCAACCTGAACCTCACCGGCTCCATCCGCATCCGCAATGACTTCTCCCTCACCGGCGACGGAAATGTCATCGTCGCCGCCGGCACGGCAGCGATCATCGACACCAACCCGGACGACGTGGGCGACGCCGGTTCGATCGACCTCGGCTCGGGCCGAATCTACGCCGCAGGCGCGGGCGCATCGCTGACCCTCGACGCGTCGACCGCCGACGCCGGCGGCTCCGGCGGTTCCGTCAGCATCGGACCCGCCGATGACGGCGGCGGCGCGGGGTTCTACCTCACCTCGCTCGACATCGACGCCTCCGGCGGTTCGCTCGGCCCGGGCGACCTGGTCCTCAACGGCGACCTTGTCATCGACGGACCGGTCGTCCTCGCCGGCGTCGTGATCCTCGGCGATTCCATCACGATCGACACCAACCCGGACGACCTCGGTGCTTCGGGCCTCGTGGATCTCAGCGGCGCTGTCGTCACCGCGCCATCCGCGGGACGCGACCTCACCATCGACACCCGCAGCAACGACAACGCGGGAGGAGCCGTCCTCCTCGGAGCCTTCGGTGCGATCGGCGGTTTCCATGTCAACGACCTCACCATCCACACCGGCGGCACGACCGCGGGACTCCTCACGCTCACCGCGGGAGTCTTCCTCGACGCCGACGGCGCGGACACAGGCGATTTCACACTCACCGGCGGAGGCGCGGTCGCCATCGCTTCCGGCGCATCCGCAGTCATCGACACCAACTCCACCGCCTCTGCCGACGCCGGCTCCATCAACCTCGGCGCCGGTCTCATCTATGCGCTCGGCCCGGGCACGACGCTCTCACTCGACACCCGCTCCACCAGCGGCGTCGGCGGCGCGATCACCTTCGGCCAGATCGGCCCAGGCCCCGGCCAACGCCTCGAAGGCTTCACCGCCCGATCCAGCGGCGGCGCCGGCTCCGGCGTCATCTCCATCGCCAGCGACATCGACGTCGCCGGCGACATCCTCTTCGCCAGCGACGTGCAGTTCGGCGCATCCATCGGCCTCTTCTCCGGCGGTGGCGCCATCGACTTCAGCGGAGCGACCGTCTCCGCCTCCGCCGCTGGCGTGGACCTCACCCTCGACTCCAGCAACGGCGCCGGCGCGGGCGGCGATGTCCTGCTCGGCGTCTTCAGCAACAACGGCGGGCACTACATCAACGATCTCGCCATCGACACCTCGGGCACGACCACCAACGGCGCGCTCCGCCTCTTCGGAAACCTCCAGTTCGACAACGACGCCGGCAACGCCGCGGACCTCGGCTCGATCACGCTCGCCGGCGGCGGCGACGTCGTCGTCCACACCTCCATCACCATCGACACCAAGGCCGGTGCGACCGGCGACGCCGGGGCGATCAACCTCGGTTCCTCGAACCTCTACGCCGCGTCGCCGGGCCTCACGCTCACGCTCAACACCACGACCGCCGACGCCGCCGGCTCGGGCGGAGCCATCACGTTCGGCCGCGTGGACGACGGCATCGGGGCGGGCGCCTTCTTCTCCGCCTTCACCGCCGACTCCCGCGGCGGCGCATCCGGCGGCGCGATCACGCTCACTGACGATCTCCTCGCCGACGGCGCGATTACCCTCGCCGGCAACGTCCGCATCGGCGCATCCCTCGCCATCGACACCGAGCAGGGCGACAACGGCTCCGCGGGCACGCTCGACCTGTCGAACGCAACCCTCAGCGCGACAGGCGCGGGCTTCACGCTCGCCCTCAACACCTCCACGGCCGCCGCTGCGACCGCGGGCAACGTCCTTCTCGGCCGCGCCGACGATTCCGGTGGCGCATTCCTTACCGCGCTGAACGTCGATACTCGCGCTCCGATCGGCGCCGCCGGCAACCTCATCCTCAACGGCAGTGTCCAGGCCCTCGCCATCGGGCTTGCCGACGTCACCGGCGCGGTCACCGTCGCCGGCGATTCCTCGCTCACCACCAGCAACAGCGACATCAACCTCGGCAACTCCACCGGCATCAACGCCGCGAGCGCGGGCGAGCAGACTCTCGCGCTGAGCGCAGGCACGGGCACGATCACCCTCCCGGGCGTCGGGCAGAGCGCCGCCCTCGGCACGTTCAGCGCGACCACTACCGGCGCAGGTTCCACCATCCTCAACGGCGACGTTACCACCGCCCCCAACGGCGGCGCGGGAACCACCGGCGACCAGGCCTACGCCGGAACCGTCACCCTCGGAGGCACGCGCACGCTCCGCGCCGGCACGGGCGTCATCTCCTTCGCGGACGCTCTCCAGGCAGGCGCCAACGACCTCACCCTGATCGCCGACGGCATCGAGTTCAACGGCGCGGTCTCCGGCACGGGCATCCTCTCCCTCCGCCCCTCCACCGACGCTACCTCCATCGGTCTCGCCGGCGCCGTCGGCACCCTCCAGCTCACCGCCGCCACGCTCGGCAACATCGGCTCGGGCTTCTCCGAAGTCCGCGTCGGCACGCCCGCCACCGGCACGCACACCATCACCATCAACGCCTTCTCCATCGACGCGCCCCTCCGGCTCTTCGCGCCCGACGGCCTCGTCGTCCTCTCCGGCACGATCACCACCAGCGGCGATGCCGTCCGCTTCTCCGGCCCCGTCCGACTCGGCGCAGCCGCCGGCGTCGTCACCACCAACGGCGTACCGGCAGGCGCGAACATCACATTCGACGACTCCCTCATCGGCACGACCGCCGATACCCAGAGCCTCACGCTCGACGCCGGCACCGACGGCGACATCCTCTTCTCTGCCGCCGTCGGCGCGACACGCCTCGGCGCGTTCACCATCACCAACGCACGCCACGTCACCGCCTCTTCCACCTTCGCCGCCCTCTCCATCACGCAGACCGACGGCCAGGGACTCACCACCTTCGCCGACGTCCTCACGGCCTCCGGCGCGGCAGGCGTCAGCCTCACGGGGAACCAGTTCTCCCTCGCCGCCGTGAACGCCCTCGCAGGCGGCGTCAGCGTGCAGTCGCGTACCGGCCTCAGCGCGGGCGTCATCACCGCGGGCGGCGCTGTCAACCTCGCCCTCGACACCGATGCCAACGACGCCGGCGCGACCGGCACGCTCGCCGCCGTCACCGGCACCGGCATCACGCTCTCCGGCAGCGGCGACGACACCTGGACACTCAACGGCTTCCTCAACGCCACTGGCCCCGGCGGCATCACCATCGCCGGCGGCACGAACAACCTCAACGCCGACGTTACCGCCGACGCCGGCCCAGTCACCATCTCCGGCACGACCGTTATCACCGCCGACCGCGAGATATTCGCCGGCTCCGGCACGCTCTCCCTCGCCGCTACCCAGTTCGGCGCGAACACGCTCACCCTCACCGCCGACGAGATCGACCTTACCGGCGGCGCGGCCAGCATCACCGGCACCGGTTCCATCTTCCTCCGTCCCACAGGCGACGCCGTCTCCATCGACGTCGGCTCCCCCGCAGGCGGCACGGGCACGCTGGACCTCAGCGACACCGACATGGCCGCCATCGCATCGACCGTCGCCGGCGTCACCATCGGCCGCGTCGGCACCGGCGCACACGAGTTCAACGTCGGCTCGCTCTCCGTCACCTACCCCATCACCTTCGCAGCGCCGAACGGACTCATCCGCCTCAGCGGCGACATCACCACCACCGGCGACTCGCTTACCTTCACAGGCCCAGTCCGTCTCGACACTACCCTCGCCATCAACACCACCAGCGGCTCGCCCGCGGGCGCGAACGTTACCTTCGGCGGCACACTCAACGCCCTCAACGCGGGTGTCCAGGGCCTCACGCTCAATCTCGGCACCGGCGGCGACGCGGCCTTCAACGCCGCCGTCGGCGCGACCACACGCCTCGGCGCGGTCAGTGTCGTGAACGCTCGCAACGTCACCGCCGCCGCCGCCTTCAACGCGGCGTCCTTCGACCAGGCCGCCGCCCAGGGCCTCACGTCCTTCCTCAACACGCTGAACGTCAACGGCTCCGGCGGCATCTCGATCACGTCTTCCTCCATCAGCCTCGGCGGTACGGTGACCTCCACCGCCGGTGCGGTCACCTTCACCGGTCCCACAAGCCTCGGCGGCGACGTCCTTACCAACAGCCACGCCGTCTCGTTCAACGGCGCCGTCACCCTCGTCGGGAACCGCTCCGTCAACACCGCGAACGCCGGCTCCGGCGCGAACGTCGCCTTCGCATCCACGCTCAACGGCACGACCGACTCCGCCCAGAGCCTCACCATCAACGCCGGCACCGCCGGGGACATCAACTTCACGGGCGTGGTCGGCGGCACGACCCGCCTCGGCGCGGTCACCATCACCAACGCCGACGACCTCTCCGCCTCGGCCGCGTTCAACGCCCTCTCCTTCCTCCAGAGCGCGGGTCAGGGACTCACCCGCTTCCTCGGCTCGCTCAACCTCACCGGAGCGAACGGCGCAAGCATCACCACCGCCTCCATCAGCCTCGGCGGCGCAGTGACCTCCACCGGCGGCCCGCTCACCTTCAACGCGCCAACCAGCCTCGGCGGCAACGTCGCCACCAGCAGCCGCACCGTCACCTTCAACGGGCCCGTCACCCTCGTCGGCAACCGCACCATCAACACCGCCAACTCCGGCTCCGGCGCGAACGTCGCCTTCGCCTCCACCCTCAACGGCACCACGGCCGGCGGCCAGAACCTCACCATCAACGCCGGCACGGCAGGAGACATCACGTTCACGGGAGTCGTCGGCGGTACCACTCGCCCCGGCGCGATCGCCATCACAAACGCACGCAATGTCACTGCCTCCGCTGCGTTCCGCGCGCTCTCCTTCGCCCAGGCCGCAGGCCAATCCGCAACCATCTTCAACGGCATCCTCGACACATCCGGCCCAGCCGGCTTCGTCTTCACCGGCTCCGCGCTCACCTTCGGCGACGACGCCACCGTCTCCGGCGGCGGCGCGATCACCGCCGCCAACTCCGGCCAGTTCACCATCGCCGCCGGCGCGCCCGTCATCGCCTCCGGCGGCCTCGCGCAGACTGGCAGCGGCGCGGTCAGCATCGGCGCAAACGTCGCTGCCACCGGCGCCCCGATCTCCTTCGCAGGCCCCGTCACCTTCACACAGCCGGTCGAACTGCTCGGCGGATCGATCGCCTTCCTCAACACCGCCGCCGCGGGCAGCCGCGCCATCACCCTCACCGCCGACGAGATCGACTTCCTCGGCGGCGCGAACTCATTCACCGGCTCATCGACGCTGCTCCTCCGTCCCACCGCCTCGACCGTCTCGATCGATATCGGCTCGCCCGCCGGCGGCACGGGCACGCTCGACCTGGGCGATACCGACCTCGCCGCTCTCGCCGACGGCTTCTCCTCCATCACCATCGGCCGCGCCGACGGCCGCCACGCCATCGTCATCGGCAGCGCCACCTTCCGCGATCCCACGACCATCCGCACGCCCTCCGGCGGCGGCATCACCGTCGCCGGCACGCTCACCGGAACCGGCAATGCCTCCTTCCTCCTCCACGGCGCCGGCGCGACCACCTCCCTCCACGCTCCCATCATCACCGCCGGAACGAACGTAACCATCGACGACGCGGTCATCGTCGGCGCGGGCGCGCTCATCGACACCGGCGCAGGTCCCGGCAATGTCCTCATCACCGGCACGGTCGATGGTGCAAACGCCCTCCCGATCACCGCCGGCACGGGCACGATCACCCTCCAGCAGGCCGTCGGCGCAACCACGCCCCTCGCTTCCGTCGTGTTCTCCGGCAGCGCGATCGATCTTCCCTCCGTCCGCACCTCGGGCCCGCAGGCCTACACGGGCGCGACCGCGCTCAACGGCAATCTCACCACCCTCACTGCCGGTGCGATCACCATCGACGGCCCGCTCACCCTCGCCGGCAGCGTCGTTCTCGCCACCGCCGGCGCACCCGGCGACGACCTCACCGTCACCGGAACCACCAACGGCGCGCACGCCCTCACCGTCAACGCCGGGGGCGGCGCGGCCACCTTCGCCGGGGCGATCGGCGACTCCGCACGACCAACCTCCATCAACGCCACCGCCGCGGCAATCTCGCTCCCGAGCGTCGATACCAACGGCCCGCAGGCCTACAGCGGCGCGGCAACGCTCAACGGCGATCTCACCGCACACGCCGCCGGCGCGATCACGCTCAACGGCCCCGCGACCATCACCACCGACCTCTCGATCACGACGCGCGGCCAGACCGGCGACAACGTCTCCGCCCAGTCCATCGACGGCCCGCACTCGCTCGCCGTCGCCGCGGGCGAGGCCGACTTCATTGCATCCGGCGCCATCGGCGGCACGAACGCCCTCGCCCGGTTCACCGCCCAGGCTGCCACGATCGACGTGCAGTCCATCACCACGACCTTCGGCCAAACTCTCACCGGCCCTGCCACGCTCCGAGGCAACCTCACCAACCTCGACGAGGCCCCGATCCTCATCGACGGACCCGTCACCCTCGCCGCGCCGATCGCGATCGCCAACACCGGGACCGCGCCCGCCACCGTCACCATCACCGGCACCATCGACGGCCCGCACACGCTCGCCATCAGCGCCCCCGGCGCCGTCGTCTCGCTTGAAAGCGAGGTCGGCGCGACCGCTCCGCCCGCCTCGCTTACCATAACGGCGGCCTCGTTCACACCGCCCCGCATCACCACGGCCGGCCCGCAGGACTACAACGCCGCCGTCTCCCTCGGCACGACCCTCGGCACGGTCGGCACAGGCTCGATCGCTTTCTCCGGACCCGTCTCGCTCACCGCTGACAGCACGCTCGCCACCGCGGGTGGCGCGACCGACGGCATCTCCTTCGGCGGCACGCTCGACGGCGCATTCTCGCTTTCGCTCGCCACGGGGGCAGGCCCCATCACGTTCGCGCAGCACGTCGGTGCGGCCGTCCCCCTCGCCTCACTGCTTGTACCGTCCGCAGGCGCGATCGACTTCACCGCCCCTGTCACCATCGCCGGTCTTGCCACCATGACGAACGCCGCCACGATGACGACCGGCCCGACCGCGCCGCTCGCCATCGGCGGCGCCTTCACCCAGAACGGCGTCGGCTCGACCGTCCTCCTGTCCTCCCTCGACGCCGCCACCGTCTCCTTCGCCGGCCCCCTCTCCCTCGGCGGCAACATCACCTCCGGTTCGGTCTCCTTCGCCTCCCCCGTCACCCTCATTGGCGACCACGTCATCACCGCCGACACTATTCTCTTCGCAGCCGGTGCGAACTCTGACGCCATCCCTCGCCTCCTCACGACGGACGCCGCAACCTTCGTCCGTCTCACCGGCGGCATCGGCGCAACCAGCCCACTCCGTTCCTTCGTCCAGCAGGGCGCGGGCGTCGTCATCCTCGACGGCGACCTCACCACCACCAGCGGCATCACCTTCGCCGTCCCCGTCCTCGTCGCCTCCGATGTCACCATCCAGGTGCTCGGCACGCCCACGCTCGCCGACTCGATCGTCTTTCTCGACACCGTGGACAGCCTCGCCGATCCTCGCTCGCTCACGCTCCTCGTCAACCCTTCCCTCGGCGACACGGCGCCCGGCCTCCCCCTCCAACTCAACCTCGCCCGTGTCGAGTTCCACGCGCCAGTCGGCGCGGCCGCGCCACTCGACAACCTCCACCTCATGTTCTCCGAGTCCCGCGCCGTCAACGGTCGCATCGGCATCCCCGCGTGGGCCACCATCTGGGCGCCGAACGGCATGTCCGCCACACTCGCGGGCGACTTCCGCATGGGACAGAACGAGAAACTCAGCGCCGTCGGTGCGATCTCCCTCACCGCGGGAGGCACGGTCATCCACGGCGACCTCACCGCTCTCACCACCATCGACGTGGCCGCCCCCGCCATCTTCATCCAGACCCGCGAAGCAGGCCCCGTCCTCGCCAACATCGGCGCCGTCGATACCGACGACGGCGTGGACGTGGTCGCCGCCCAGTCCATCGCGTACTCCGTCGTTCCGCAGGTGCTCGGTTCCGGTCCGATCCCCACCTTCGCTACCAACGACGGCGCGGGCGGTTCGGCAACCGTTACCGGCTTCCCCTTCCGCGCCTTCGGCGCGGTAACCGCGGACCTCTTCGCCTCGGGCCTTGACCTCCGCTCCAGCGGACCGACCAACGCGAACGTCTCCGAGGCCATCGCCGGCGCGGCGCCGAGGGAATCGCAGAGTGCTCGCGTCTCCCAGGACACCGCCGTCGGCCGCGCAGCCCGCGACGAACTCCAGCAGCTCGGCCTCGCCCCGCGCGATCCCGACCTCGGCACGCTCATCGAGGCACTCATCGGCCGCGCGCTCTACAACGACGTCCCTCGCGCTGTCGCCGTCTCACGCGCCGAGGTCACGGTGAACCGTCTCTCCAGCGAGGTCGTGCAGGCCGTCCTTGATGCCTATCGCGATCTTGTCCTCGGCGACGCGCCTGGCGAGAGCGACAGCAACGAGGCTCGCCTCGCCGAAATCCAACGGCGACTCCCCCTCATCGCCTCCACCCTCAACGCCGCCCTCGAAGCCTACAGCGAGGCCGAACCGGGAGACGCCTTCGACCCCGAAGGCTTCCGAAGGTTCGTCAACGAGTCGCCCGATTGGGCACAGGCCGCCGACTATCTGAACGGAATCGACCGGCTTCTCCGCAACGTCGAGCTGCTCGGGCTCAGCCCGCGCGAACGCCAGATCGTCCGCAGCACCCTCTTCCGGGACGTCACCGACGGCCAGGCCACCCTCATGCAGCGGCTCGAACAGGTTGCCGGCACGGACCCGCTCGCCGTCGGACGCCGTTGAACGCGAAGCACGGTCCGTCAGCGCGCGTAGTCGCCGTCGTCCCAGATCAGCGTTTTCATGATCTCGTCCGACGGCACGATCTGCGCATGCCCGTCGAAGAACAATGCGTTCGCGCCCACACCGTGACGGCGCGGCGCGACCCGGCGCTGGTTCTCGCTCCCGCTCAGGTGGATCGCCTGCCGAACGTCGTAGAACAACGCGATCACGAAGTCGTCATCGCCCGCCGGCCGGATGCTCGAGTTGTAGTTCACGTTGTTCTTGTCTTCGCTGTAGTCCGTCAGGTACACCCGCTCCGACGGCCGGAAGACCCGCGTCAGCCGCATCGTTTCCTTGAACTTCGCCTTGTTGTTCGAGAGCTTGTCGTACGCGACGAACCACAGCCCGTTGTTCACGTAGTGAATCTGGTGCAGGTCGTCCCGCGGACGCGCCGGGTCCTGGAAATACGGCGCCTTCACGTACCGGTCGCGCAGCGGCTCCTCCCAGCTCGCCGTGTGGTCGACCAGCGGCCTCAACGCCCGCGGCCACGACGGATCGCTCGGCAGGCTCGCCTCGCGCGGGATGTACTCGTCGAACGTGTCCGCGTACACCAGCAGCGCGACGCCCAACTGACGCTGGTTCGAGAGGCACACGCTCTGCCGCGATGCCTCACGAGCCTTCCCCAGCGCGGGCAGCAGGATGCCGATCAGCAGCGCGATGATCGCGATGACCACCAGCAACTCGATCAGCGTGAACCCCCGTGGGCCGAACCGGCCGCGGGCGTCGTCCCGGAGCATCGCACCAGCGTACCAGAAACCGGCGGCCGATCAACCCCACCGCCCTGCCGCCCGCAGCAGGCTCACTGCCCGCCGACGTCGTGCATCTGCGCATCCCCCTGCGTCGCCGGAGGAGGTGGGGGGGGCACCGGAGTATGGGTCGTGCTCGCGGGCGCTGCCGTCTGCGTTTCCGCCGGGGATGGCTTGCCGCCGGGGGGGAACTCCGGGTACGCCCGCAGCGTCACGTCCACACGCCGCGACGACGGCGGCGGTACCGCGATCCGGTTCGTCAGGCGCCCGTACCGGTGCCCCGCGGGCATCAGACGCCACCGCATCACCCCCGACATCCACTCCTCGCTCTGCACCTGCTTGTCGTCGAAGTTGATCACCAACTGCTGACCGACAGGCACATCCATCGCAAACACCGGTTCACCGGTCCGTGTGTCCACCACCGTGATCGTCTGCGGCATGTACGGCTCGCTGACGTAGGTGTACTCGTCGATCGCCGCTCCCGAGCCGCCCGGATCGAAGTACGGCCGGTACGCCAGTCCGCATCCGACCCCGGCACCGATCACCGAGAGAGAAAGCAGCCCCGCAAGAAGAGCGTTCGAGCGGGTCTCCGGGCGGTTCATGGACATCGGCTCGGTCTCCGTCTGGGTGAGTGGCAGTCTAGGGGCTTCATCGTGGGCGCGCCGCCATGCCTACGCGGGCAGTCGCAGCCCGGTTCTGCCGGGTTCCCACGGGACTTATCGGTAGACTCAACCCCATGCCTGAAGCCCGAACCAGCCCGTCCGACCTCGCCTTCCGCGTCGGCCTGGGCTGGGACCTCCACCGCTTGGAGCCTCTTTCCCCCGTCGGGAGTGGTCGTCCCCTCGTCATCGGCGGCGTTCGATTCGAACATGACCGCGGACCCGCAGGCCACTCCGATGGCGACGTCCTCCTCCACGCCCTCACCGACGCCCTCCTCGGAGCGATCGGAGGCCCGGACATCGGCGAGGTCTTCTCCGACTCCGACCCCCGCTGGGCAGGCGCGGATTCCACGGTCTTTGTCGCCGAGGCCCTCCGTCGGGTCCATGCAGCCGGCTGGCGCGTCGTCAACACCGACGCCGTCGTCATCCTCGAACGACCGAGGCTCGCACCCTCCAAGCAGGCCGTCCGCGATAATCTGGCCGGCCTCTTGGGCATTCCGATCGAACGCGTCAACATTAAGGGAAAGACCCACGAGCGCATCGGCCCGATCGGCGAGGGCAAGGCCGTCGAGGCACAGGTCGTCGTGCTTCTGGCCCGTACCTCGTGACCCGGCTTCCTCACCCCCCAATGATCCAGCCGTGCAGCGGCGAGATCCAAACGCAGGCCCAGGCAGGCTCAGAATCGCCGCCGCAGCGACCGCTTCGGGCCTTCGCCGCTACCCCCGCGATCTCGCCGAGTCCATCCGCGATGTCGCCCGCACCCGCACCGACGGCGCTGGTGCGCCACCAGACCTGCGCGGCCTGCATGAGCATGAACTCGCCGCCGCTTGGCTCGGACATGCCAGCGTCCTCCTCCGTCAGGGCGGCGTCACCCTCCTCATCGATCCCGTCTTCTCACGTCGTATCGGCCCTCGCCTCGGCCCGCTCACGCTCGGCCCCGCCCGCCGTTCGTGCCCCGTCGATCCCTCGACGCTTCCACCTGCCGACGCGATCCTCATCACCCACGCCCACTACGACCACCTCGACCGTCCGACCCTCGCCGCGCTCGCCTCGTCGCGCACCACCGTCATCACCGCACGCGGCACCCGCGGCCTGATCCCGCGCGGCTTCCGCCACGTCATCGAACTCGACTGGGACGACGAACGCGAAATCGAGAACCTTGCCGTCCGAGCCATCCGCCCCGCCCACTGGGGCGCTCGCGCCTGGCTCGACTTCGGCCGCGGCTTCAACTCCTACGTCATCGTCTCGGACGACCGTCGAACCATCGCCGCAGGCGACACCGCACGCACCGACGCCTTCCGCGGCGTCGGTCCGATTGATCTCGCCCTTTTTGGCATCGGCGCCTACGACCCTTGGCAGCACAAGCACGCCACGCCCGAGCAGGTCTGGGAGATGTTCACGGCCGCCCCGGGTGCTCGCCTGCTCCCCATCCATCACTCGACGTTCGAACTCTCCGACGAACACCGCGACGAGCCGATGCGCCGCTTGCTCGCCGCCGCCGGCGCGGACCACGTGCGCATCATCGTCGTCGAGCCGGGGTACGTCTGGGCAGCGAGCGAGGATCAGCCCGTGCCCGACCGCCTGCGCAACTGTTGACGCTGCACCGCCGCGCTGATCCGCTGCATCCCCACCAGCAGCGACCTCGGACCGTCCGACGGCAGGCAGAGCAGCCCGTACCGCGTCCGCCCCGGGGTCAGAGGCTTGATGCTCTGCACCCGCGCCCGACCGGCGTACTTCGTCCGCTCGTACTCCACCTCCACCGCCACCACCGCACCGTACCCGTGGTTCCCGCCCGAGATCACCGAGAACCCCGTCGCGCTCACGTCCGTCAGCGGGCACTCCGGTTCGCTCTCGATCGTCGCGCTGAACCCCGTCGTCACCGTGCTCACCCGGTAGCACTCGCGCGATTCGCACGACGCCGCCTCGCCCGTCGTCTGGAACCCGAACGCCCGCGAGGCTCCCTCATCCAGCGAGGCGGTGATCCGCGCCGGCTGTTGCATGAACCCGTTCCGACCCTGGAAGAACACCGCCACTTCCGTCCCCGGCGTCGCGGTCAGCCCGGGCTCGTCGAACCGGGCCACGAACATCCCGTTCCGCACGTCCACCACCTTCGCCGCATGCAGCACCCGCGACCCGGACTCCTCGGGCAGTGTGAAGAAGACGTCTGTGCCCTTCGTGAACATGGAGCACCCCCTGTCGATGCCGCGCGCGGACGCCCGCGAGAGGCGTGTTATGGGGGCTATCGGGCCACGGAAGAACGGAGTTGAGGCTCAGCCGCCGAACCCCGACCGATGCACCCAGGGGGTTTCACGAGAAATATGTCAGCACGACGAACCCCAGCACCAGCATCGCCACGAATGTCAAAAGCGCCACGATCGCGCCGTCCGACCGATCCATGTCCATCATCTCCGCAAGCAACCAGGCGTAGATCATCCCCGACACGCCGAGCCAGATGAACCGGTAGGGCAGCCACGACGTTGCCACAAGCGCGAAGGCCACCACGGCATAAATGCCCATCAGCCTCAGCGCATTCAGATGGAACGGCGCGTTGAACCCGATCCAACCCAGGCAGCACAACCACAGCACGATCATGCCCACGGGCAACGCCATCGCCGTCCCGATCAGGTACGGCACGATGGCGAGCGGCCGACCCGTCAGCATGAAGTAGCCGAGCGTCGCCAGCGTCCCCACCGCGAACATCACGATCGGCTTCGTGTACTCCCGCCTCGCCACGTCCCGCGACACCGTGCTGTCGATCCGCTCGCGGTGCGTCGTTCCCACGATGGTCCCGCACTCCGGGCACCGCGGCGCGTGCAGCCCGGTCAGGTCGTACCCGCACTTCGCGCACGGCAGCCTCACCCGCCCGTCGCCCGCGCGCTTCCCCTCCACGAGCGTCGAACTCTGGATCCCTTTTCGCTCGTCGTACCCGCAGTGGACGCACACCACCGCATCTGCGGAGATACGCAGCATGCACACCGGGCACGCCTTCTCCACCGCGACGTGCGCGTCCTCGATCGGGATGATGTCGTCCACCCCGGCCGCCGCGAGCATCGTCGTGGCCGTTGTTCCCGCAGAGGCAGCCACGGCCGCAAACCCCGACCTCGCCGCCGCCTTCGCCTCGCAGGGCTTGCAGTAGTACCGCCCTGCCTTGTCCTTCACCCGAGGCCGGTCGGAGCAGTCCTCGCCACAGACGGCGCAGATCTTCGCCATGCCGCCGCTCCCAAGGGGTGTCGGCGCCACCCGCCGATCAGACTACCACACTTCCCTCCCCGTTGCACGGCAAACCTTACGATCCGCTCTCAACCGCCCGCTTCACGTCGGCCAGATCCTTGTTCAACGCCTTCCGGCACGCGCCCATCATCAACGCTCCCAGCGGCATCAGCAGTTTCGCCCCGAGACTCACCGCCCGCCCGCTGAACTCGATCTCCACCCGCGTCCCGCTCCCTTCGGGCACGAACCGATGCGCCGTCCGGTACCGCATCCCGTGCGATTCGGCCGTCATCACGAACGACCGCGGCGGGTCGAACTCGACGATCTCCATCTCCTCGCTCGCCTCGCGCCCGAACATCACCCGCGTCTCCCGGAACCGCGTCCCGACCCCGACCGGACCCTCCGTCAGCACCTCGATCCGGGTGATCGCCTCGACGCGGTCCGCCGCCCGCGCCAAGTCCGTGCATGCTCGAAACACCGTCTCCGGCGCCGCCTGGATCGTCACGCTCGCCGTGCAACTCGGCATCGTGCTGCTCCTTACGAGCGACCGAACAGACGCTCCAGATCCCTGATCGTCAGCCGGATCGACGTCGGCCTCCCGTGCGGGCACGACGACGACCGCTCCACCTCTCCACGCAGGTCCAGCAGCGCGCCCAGTTCCGGCTCGGTCAGCCGATCTCCAGCCTTCACCGCCGCCTTGCACGCCATCATGTCCAGCACCTCGCGCAACGTCTCCTCGCCGTCCGGCACAAAGCCTTCCTCCTCCGCCCGGTGCAGCAGGTCCTCCATGAACGGGCCGGCCTCCACGCCGCGCTCAAACAGGAACGTCGGGAACGCATGAATCCCCACCGAACGAGGCCCCATCGGCGCCGCGTCCACGCCGATCCGCTCCAGCAGCGGCCCCAGGTCCGCCAGCCGCGACACACGCTCCGCGGGCGCCTCCACGACGATCGGCGTCAGCAGTCGCTGGCTCTCCAGCGGACCGCTCGCCACGCGCTCCAGCAGCAACTCGAACATCACCCGCTCGTGCAGGGCGTGCTGGTCGATGATCACCACGCCCTGCTCGTCCTGAGTCACAATGTACGAGTTGTGCACCTGCAGCGCACGGTCCACCGGCCTCGGCACGGCGATCGGCGGTGCGCCCGCCCCCGGGACGCCATCACCCGCCGGACTCGGTGCACCCGCCGCCTCCACAGCCGATCGCACCGCCTCGTACGAGAACCGTCCCCCCGTTTGTGCCGGAACCTGCCGGCCGAAGTACTCCACGAACGACGACACCCGCGCCTCCGGCGTCGTCCCCGTGAAATGCGCCGACGGCACGCTCGGCGTCAGGTCCGCCGCACGCAACGCCTCCCGCACCGCCCCCAGCACCACCGAATGCACCAGCCCCTGGTCCCGGAACCGGACCTCCGCCTTCGCCGGGTGCACGTTCACGTCTACCGCTTCCGGCGGCAGTTCCAGCATTACTACCACCAGCGGGTGGCGTGTCGGGTCGATCAATCCGCGGTACGCCTCGCGCACCGCGTGCTGCAGCGTCCGATCCGCAACCGCGCGACCGTTCACGTACAGGTGCTGCGCCGTACGCGATGCCCGCGCCACGCCCGGCCGACCCGCCAGCCCCCAGATCGCCACGCCCGGCGGCGGCTCAGGCCCCACCCCCCCCAACTCCACCAACTCGCGCTCCAGCTCACGCCCCAGCACGTCCAGCGCGCGGTCGCGCACGCTCTGCTCCGGCGGCAGGTCCAACAAGGTCCGCCCGTCAGCACGCAACTCGAATCCGACCGCCGGGTGCGCCAGCGCGAGCGTCCGAACCAGGTCCACGCACCGCGCCTGCTCAGTTCCTAGCGTCCGCAGGAACTTCCGTCGCGCAGGCGTGTTGTAGAACAGATTGCGCACCGCGACAGCCGTTCCAGGCGCGCCGGCCGCTGGCTTCACCTCCGACGCACGCCCACCCTCGACCTCGATCACCGATGCACCCTGTTCCTCCAGCGTGCGCGAGCGCAGGCTCAGCCGCGAGACGGACGCGATCGACGCCAGCGCCTCGCCCCGGAACCCCAGCGTCGCCACGCGCTCGAGGTCCGCCGCACCCCGCAACTTGCTCGTCGCGTGCGGCGCGACCGCCAGCGGCAGCTCCGCCGACGGGATGCCGCACCCGTCGTCGCTCACGCGCACGAGTTCGATCCCGCCCTGCTCGAGTTCGACGATGATCCGCCGCGCCCCGGCATCCAGCGCGTTCTCCACCAGTTCCTTCACCACCGATGCCGGACGCTCAACCACCTCGCCCGCCGCGATCTGGTCCACCACAAGCTGCGGCAGGGCGACAATCCTTCGTCTCGTCGCGGCCTCGGTTTCCGGCGGGGCGTCCAGGCTCATCACCCGATTCTACCGAAGCTCCGGCCCGGTACACTTCGCCCATGCCCGAGACCGTCTTCGCCAGGATCATCCGCGGCGAAATCCCCTGCCATCGCGTCTACGAGGACGACCACGTCCTCGCCTTCCTCGACGTCAACCCGCTCAGCCCCGGCCACGTCCTTGTCATCCCCAAGGAACCCGCCGCGACACTCGACGCACTCTCCGACGAGTCCGCCGCCGCGATCGGCCGCGTCCTGCCGCGCATCTGCCGCGCCGTTCTTCAAGCCACCGGCGCACAGGCATTCAACGTCCTCCAGAACAACGGCGCCGACGCCCATCAGGCCGTCATGCACGTCCACTTCCACGTCATCCCACGCTTCCCCGGCCAGAGCGCGGGCGGACTCGGCATCGTCTGGCGACCGCACCCCCTCAATCACACCGACGGCGCAGCCCTCGCCGCGAAGATCGCCGCTCAACTCGCGCGATAACCTCTACGGCTCGACGACCTGCCCGAACCGGATCGCCCGGATCGTCTCCTCGAGATCACGCAGCTGCTCCGCCGTCTCCGCGCGCTGACGCAACAGCGCCTCGCGCTGGTCCGCCGGCAGGTCGCGCTGCCGCAACGCGGCCTCGAACGCCAAAATCCGGTCCACGAACCACTGCCGCTGCAGCTGCAGCGCCTCGATCCGTGCCATCGCATCGCGTTCGCCGCGCTCCAGCGCCTCAGGGCGAACCACCACCCGCCAGCCCTCATCCTGCAACGCCTGCCGGGGCAAGCCGCCGGCGATCAACGCGGTCCCCATCCCGGGATGCTGCGACACACGGACCGGGCCGCGTCGGGACGACCGCGCATCCAACTCCGGAACCAACGGCTCCCACTCGCCCGGCTCCAGCCCCGCATCGATCACCATCGAAGGCTTCATCGCCCGCTCACGCCGCAACTCCCACGCTCGAGCCATCACGGCGTAATCCGGGACCATCGGCTGCTGAAGGTCCGCGAATCGACCCAGCCGAACCTCGACTCGCATCGGCTTCCCGTCGCGGACAATCTCCAGCGGCACCGCGTCGCCAGGCTCGTACGAGAGGATCACCGCGCGAAACGTCAGCGTGTCGGACAGCCTCACGCCGCCCGCCGACCGCACCACGTCCCGCGGCCGAAGCGAGACCGAGGCATCGAACCCCCCGACCGTCGCCGCGATCTCCGTGCCGTCGCCGTTCTGGTTCCCGAACTGCACCCCCAGAGCGCCCCGCTGCGTCCGCTGAAAACACATGAACGCTACCCGGTCCAACCGTGCCACCTGCTCCGGCGTCAGGGTCGGATCGTTCAACAGCGGTTCGATGTCCGCCAGACGGAGCCCTTCGAGGCTCATCAGCCGCATCGTCGCGGCCTCGCGAGCCTCCAACGACACCGCGTCGAGGTCGCGGATCACCGTCCGCAAGTCCCGAGGGGGCGTCGGCGACTGCCCGGACGCTGCCGCCGCTACCGACACAGCCAGCCAGGCCGCCAAACCCGATCGACGGACGGTCGCTGCGGTCATGCGGCCTCCTCGGGCGTCGCCCGATCCCTAAGTCTGCGCAGCCCGCCGGCACGGGTCAACAGGCCTGTCGTTCCCCGGACGCCGCCCGGGCCACCTCCACGGCGTTCGCCCGGAGCCAGTCCGCTTTCCGAAGCGCCATGGACAGGAACTCCCCGGCGTCCAGCCCTCCGAATGTTCCCGTCACCGCGATCGGCGCGATCGTCTCGGAGATCAGAGCCTCCACCATCAGGTCGGGGATCGCGTGGGGCGCCTCCGGCGCACGACCCGCCTCGGCACGCCATCCGGCGAAGAACGCCCCCAACCTGCCAAGGTCCAGCTCCGCCGGCCATGACGCGGGCTTGCCCGGCCCGCGCGTGATCGAGAACTGCAAGCCGCCCGCCGCCGCGTCCGCGAGCGTCGGCGCGACGCACGCCGAGTCGAAGTCCACCACCGCCGCCACGCGCCGCGACCGGAACACCATGTTGCCCGGGTGCCAGTCCCCGTGCACGACCTGCACCGGCCATGCGCCGTACCCCGCCCGGTCCACGGCATGCGAAGCCGCCTCGTAATGGTGTCGCAACTGACGAAGCGCGGACCGCGAACGCGGGTCCGTCGGCAGCCGTCCCCCGTGCCGCAGCGCATCGACGACTGCGGGGCGTGCATGGAACGATCCCACGAGGGGGGGGAACGTCGGCATGAACCCGTCGAGCAGCCGGTGCAGCCGAGCCAGCAGCGCGCCCGCGTCCGCCGTCGCCTCCGCAGACCGGTCGTACTCCTCGCCGGGCACGTAGCGGAACAACTCGTAGACGTGCCCCCCCGCCTGCACGAGCGTGTTGTTCGCCGCCCGCGTCCCGATGATCTCCGGCGCGGGGAACCCCGCCGCGTGCAAGTGCAACTGCAACTCGTGCGAGAACGCAACGCGGTGCGGGTCGTCTCGCCCCGGCGCGCGCCGCTTGAGCAGCAGCGGGCCGCGCGACGTGCGCAGCAGAACCTTCGGGGCACGCCGCGACCCGCGCGGGAACTCATGCACCGATTCGATCACGCCCAGGTCGTAGTGCGAACACACCACCGCCAACTCGCCCATCGAGAAGCGGTCGCGACCGTTGTTCTCGCCGTTGCGTGCGGGTTCCACGGCGTGCATTCGCCCCAGGGTTCCCCGCCACTCCGTGGCGGCTCCGCGCCCTACGTTCACTCGACGTTCTGGACCTGCTCCTTGATCCGGTCGATCAGGCCCTTGATCTCCACGATCAGCCGCGAGATCAGCGCGTCCGACGACTTGCTCGCGATCGTGTTCGCCTCGCGCAGCATCTCCTGCGCCAGGAAGTCCAGCGTCCTGCCCACGGGCTGGTCGTCCGGCGCGCCGAGCAGGTCGCCGAACTGGTCGATGTGCGCGCTCAGCCGTGCGACCTCCTCAGCGATGTCCGTCCGCTCCGCGTACGTCGCCAACTCCCGGATCAACTCCACCGGCTCGACCTTCACCCCCGCCGACTCCAGCATCGAGTCGATCCGCTGACGCAGCCTCGCCTCATAGTCCTGGATCACCTGCGGCGCGCGGGCCGCGATCTGCTCCAGCCGCGCTCCGATCTCCCCGGCGTGACGGCGCAACTCCTCTTCCAGCATCGCCCCCTCGCGCCGGCGCATCGAGATCGCATGATCGCAAGCCAGGTCCGTCAGCCGCGAGAACTCCGCCCGTGCCCGCAGCAGCCGGTCCTCCTCGTCCGCCGGCGGCTGCAGGACGCCCGGCAGTGCGAGCAGCGACCCAACGTCGATCTGCAACTCACCCGCCGCCACCGCCTTCACACGCCGCAACTGCTCCACGTAGCGGTCCAGCGCGCGGTGGTTCACGTCCAGCGCTGCCGTCTCCGACGAATCCGTGCAACTCGCCGTCAACGTCACCGTCCCGCGGCTGATCCGACGCCGCAGCAGCGACTCCAACTCCGCCTCCAGCACCTGCAGCGTCTCGGGCAGCCGGATGACGGCCTTGAAGTACTTGTTGTTCAGCGATCGCAACTCGACGAAGAAATGCACGCCGTCCACCTGCGACGACGATTCTCCGAACCCCGTCATGCTCCGGATCACGCGCGACTCCCAACCCCACGGCCCGACTCACACGCCCGCCGTCGGACGGACGCGCCTCCGGAGTCTAATCAAAGCCTCTCTGCCGCGCCTCGCATCACTCCGGCTTGTTCCCGCTCTCATCCCCGCCCTCCGGCGAACGGACCGGCTGGTCCCCATCGACCGGACTGGCCGCGGGGACTTCGGGCACAGGCTGGGCGGTCGGCGGCGGGGTCTGCCCCGTCGGCAGGTCTTCGACCGGCGCGGTCGTCTGGGCCGCTGGCGCAGTTACGGGGATCGGCCCCGAAGGCCGGCTGACGAATACCAGTGTGACCGCCATGACCAGCCACAGCACGAAGAATCCGATCGTCGCGATCGTGAGCGCATCGCCCGTCCGCGCGCCGAACGCCGTCTCGCCTGAGCCGGACCCCGACCCGAACGCGCCGCTCAGGCCGCCGCCCTGCGGGCGCTGGATCAGCACCGTCAGGATCAGCAGGAGTGAGCAGCCGAGGAACGCCACCCCGAGCAGGCCGCTCAGGATCGGCGAAGCGGCGAGCAGGGCGGGAACGGTCAGCGTCGAGTGCATCTGGCGTTGGCTCCGGGCGGTCGATCGATGATTCGGGTTTTCGGCCGCGCGATGCCGGCGTCCGACCAGCGGAGCCGGGCGGGAGTCTAGGCGATCGGCCTCGCCACCCTCGTCTCGGCCGCCCGCACGATGGCGCAGAAGTCCGATGCCGAGAGCGACGCTCCGCCGACCAGCCCCCCGTCCACGTCCGGCCTGGCGAGCAGGGCCTCGGCGTTGTCCGGCTTGAGCGACCCGCCGTAGATGATCCGCATCGCCGCCGCCGCCTCGCGGGAGAACACGGACGCCACCACGGCCCGCACCCTGGCATGGGCGTCCTGGGCGTCGGCGGGCGAGGCGTTACGTCCCGTGCCGATCGCCCAGACCGGTTCGTATGCGATGACCAGCCGCGCGGCCTGTTCCGCGCGGACCCCCGCGAGGCCGGCGCGCAGTTGCCGCTCGTTCACGGCGTCCGTCTCGCCGCGTTCGCGCTGGTCGAGCGTTTCGCCGATGCAGAGCACGCAGGTCAGTCCCGCGTCGAGCGCAGCGCGAGTCTTGCGGTTGACGAGGTCGTCGCTCTCGCCGATGACGAGGCGGCGTTCCGAGTGCCCGGTGAGCACGGCGGAGACGCCGCAGTCGATGAGCATGGCGGCCGACACCTCGCCGGTGAACGCGCCGTTCTTCTCGTGGTAGAGGTTCTGTGCGCCGAGAGCGACCCGGGAGCCTTGCAGCGCGTCGGCGATCGTGCCGAGGTAGGGGAACGGCGGAAAGACCGCGACCTCAACCCCTTTGCACGCATCCGCTCCTTGCGCGACCGCGCGGGCGAGCGCGACGCCCGACGCGCGGTCGGTGTTCATTTTCCAGTTGCCGCCGACGAAGGGAGTGCGCATGGCGGGAGGATACCCGCCGGGGTCAGAAGCGGTTCGATCCTGGGGGTACGCTGCGCGGCGCGGGCTGTGCTTCTGGCGGCACGAGGCCGAGCAGGACTTTCAGGGTCTGCTCGGTTTCCTTCGGGTCGCTCCAGACCTGGCGTGAGGCGACGATGCCCTGGGCGTCGAGCACGAACGCGCGGTTGGGGAAGCCAGCCCACGCGGTCGCCGCCTTGTTTTCGAGGTCGTCGACGAGCACGACGGATCCGAGGGCGAGCTTGTCCTTGGCGAGGGCGGCGGCCTTGGCGCGGTCCTCGGCGGTCGCGTGCTGCGCGAGCGAGATGCCGGCGCGGGTGTTCGCGGTCAGGGGCCTGGCGTCGCTCGGGTGGGCTTCGCGGGTGTAGACGAAGACCCAGTTGACGCGGTCGCCGAACTGCTCGCGAACCTTGGCGAAGTCGGCGACCTTCTCGCGGAAGCGCGGGCAGGTGTAGCTGCCGAACTCGACGACGGTGGGCTTGCCGCGGAGTGAGGCGAGCGGGACGATTTCGCCGGCGAGGTTGCGCAGTTCGAAATCCGGCGCGGGCGAGCCGACTCGGACGGGCCGCTGTCCCTGAGCGCCCGCGCCGCGGGCCGGCGCGCCCAGGCCTCCCATTCTCATGCCCAGGTCGGCCTCGGTGACGTAGGCGTCGAAGAGCTCGCGCTGCTCGGGGTCGAGCAGTGCGCGGCAGTCGTTGAGGAACGACTCGTTGATCGGCTTCATGGCCGCCTGCATCCGCTGGAAGAGCGCTTCACGATCCGCGCCTTCGGGCGCGAGGCGTTCGCCCGGCTCGCGCGGGGGCATGAGTTCGCGCATGGCTTCGCGCTGGGCCACCCGGTAGGCGTCGTGCCTGGCGACGAGTTTCTGCCATTGCTCCTCGGTCGGGTTGACCGCGCCTCGGAGGTGGGCGAGGAACTCACCCCCAACGCGGCCTTCCGGCTGCTGGCCGAACTGCCGCTGCCCCCCGGGCTGGCCCTGACGTTCCGGCTGGGTGAGCGCGGCGGAAAACCCGAGCGACACCGCGAAGGTGGCGATCACGACCAGGGTGGTTCGCATGGGGAGCCTCCTCGAGAGGATGGTACCAAGCCCAACGCGGGAGCGGTTCCGATATTGCCAGGGGATGGGAAGGTCAAAGACCAAGGGGAACGCCCCGTGGCTGTAGACTGACCGCCATGAAGGCGATCCTTTTCGCGGCATTGGCGGGTGTGTGCTGGGGTGTCGGGGAGTTGTTTACAAAGAGCGTGCTGCACACGGGTCGCGTGGGGCCGATCACGGCGATCGCGGTGCGCAGCACGGTTGCGCTGCCCGTGCTGTGGGCGGCGTGGTTCGTGGCCGTGCGGGTGCTGCGGGCCGAGCCTGCGGACTGGCACCGGGCTGGCGCACCGACGCTGCTCAAGCTCGCGCTCGGGTCTGGCCTGGTGGCTGGGGCGGCGGCGATGATCTTCTTCTACGCCGCGCTGCACCTCGGCGAGATTTCGCGGGTCAAGCCGATCGCGTTCGCGCTTGCCCCGGCGGTTGCGGCGGCGTTGGCGGTGGTCGTGCTGCACGAGCCGATGACGGCGCGGAAGGCTGGGGGTGTTGCTGCGATCCTGCTGGGGATCGTGCTGCTGACGGGGAAGTGAGGGAGTCGGGGGAGACGAGTTTCTGGAGTCGGCGCTCACGCGGAGGCGCGGCGGCGCGGAGCGGGAGAGGAGCGGGTGCGGGAGACTCGAGATCGGAGTTCCGGAGCGGGTCGTTCGGAGAGGTTGTGTGCGACCCGCAAGGTTCCGCCGCGTGGTGAGCGGGAGACGGATCCGCCATGGCGCGGCGAGAGCCGGGGACAGCGGGCATCGGAGAGGCGCAGCCGGTGCGAGGCGTGGCCGGGGCGTTGCGCTCGCTCGCGCTGCGTGCTCCGTCTTGGCGCGAGCGTGATGACGGATTGAAGGAGCCGGTGACGGCACGGAGGATGGTGGTTGCTGCGCGGCGGCGTTCGGTGGGGTGCTCCTCGGTTGCGAGGGCGAGCTTCTCGAGTTCGTCCACGGCGGTGATGGCGGAGTCGAGGAGTCGGAGTTTGAGCGTGCGTTCCAGC